>JBNMKO010000003.1:0-90058 GCA_050874385.1 Eubacteriales bacterium | reverse complement strand
GTTTTACTGTTCAGTTATCAAAGAACTTGTCCGCCGCTGTGTCAGCGACTTGTTTATTATATCATGTTCATTTTGCTTTGTCAAGAACTTTTTTAACTTTTTTTCAAAACCTTTGTTTTAAAACTCTTCATTTTTCATTCCATCGCTTTGATGTTGTTTCGGAGTTTTTCTTGAAATCCGTCAGCTTGCTGGCTTTCAAATCTCAAAATCGTCGGCTTGAAACCTAAGTTTATTTTTTCTTGACTTTGCTTTCCTCTCGCGAGGACGTGTTATATATTAACATGTTCTCAGAGGTTTGTCAACAGTTTTTTAAGAATTTTTTCTTTTTTCTAAAAACTGTTTACAATTTACTCGGACTTTCTCTCGTCCGTCCGATGCCTTGTGTTTCAAGGCTTGTTTATAGTAGCACATTAATTCTGATTTGTAAAGGGGAAATTTAAAATAAGTTTTCTTGCGTTTTTTGTATAAATTGTTTGAATTTTCTGATTTTTATAGTAAAAACCACACACCTCCTGTTTTACACAATTCCGGTGCGTGGTCTACCTTGTTACAAGCCAATCGGATATTTGCAATCCGCTTCGCTAGATTTTAACAATCTTTATAAATTGACATTTATGCAAATCATAGCATCAATAATCTTAATTATTCTTGCCTGTATATGAATCGAGCACATTCTTGGCATTGTCAGTGATATCTCTCTGGTATGCTATCTCATGCTCCATGCCTCTTGACTCATCATTTGCGACGAGTGCTGCTTCAAGAACCTTATTGAGAAGTTCGTTTACTGAGCCCGCCATCTCATGCTGCTTTGTAGTGTTTTCGTATATCTGGTTCATGGACTGAACTGTGTTGGTTATAAATTCCTGAACCTTTACGATGGTATCTGCAATCTCCTTTGATGATTTTGCGGTCTGGGCTGCAAGATTGCGCACCTCACCTGCTACCACGGAAAATCCTCTTCCCTGGTCGCCTGCTCTTGCCGCCTCGATTGAGGCATTGAGTGAAAGTATGTTAGTCTTATTGGCAATTCCGCTTATAACCTGTGTAAAGCCTTCTATCATCTTGGAAAGGTTTTCAAGTTCCTTGATATTCTTGGATGAACGCTCAACAACCTCATTGAGTCTGTTAATCTGCTCAATTATATCTCCTATGCTTGTGATACCCTCCCTCACAAGGTTAAGGGATGTATCTGATGAATTAATAACATCAAACGCATGCTTTTCTACTTTAAGCTGTGACTCATCAAGGTCATACACAACCTTCTTCATTTCATTTACTAATACTTTGTTATCCATTTGTTCGCTCCTCCTAAAACTTTTCCAGCGCAAAGCTTTAACCGTAAAACAAAACAAGGAAAAATCTTCCTTATTTAAGTCATTACCGTTAGACTGACCACTCAATAATCACCTGCTATTGTTATATAAGACAGATACATGACACTGTATTCTTAATTACAGTGCGGCCCAAGTATCTTTATTTTATTTTGACATGTCCTGCATACCTGTCTTAACGCTCAACAGCTCATTGACTGATTTTATACCTACCAACTTAATGCTGCCATCGGGTTTAATATTTTTAAGGCATACCTCCGGCAAAATACAGGTCGTAAAGCCGAGCTTGATGGCTTCGTTTACCCTGACAGCCGCGTGGCTCACAGCCCTTATCTCTCCGGTAAGTCCCACCTCACCGAACACGATGGTATTGTGGTCAACCGCAATATTCTTATAGCTTGATAATACAGCATACACTATGGCAAGGTCAAGGGCCGGTTCAGATATTCTTAGTCCGCCCGCAATATTAAGATAAGCGTCACAGCCTGACAGCCTTAGTCCTATCCTCTTTTCAAGCACCGCCATAAGAAGATTGAACCTGTTGATATCCGCGCCTGCTGCCGTTCTTCTCGGCATACCGAAATTTGACTGGCACACAAGAGCCTGTATCTCTACAAGCATCGGTCTTGTCCCTTCCATAAGACATGCCACAACTGAGCCGGGCGCGCCGTCAGGTCTGCCATCAAGCATATACTCCGACGGATTTGTAACCTCCGCAAGACCGCTCTCACGCATCTCAAACACGCCAATCTCATTTGTTGAGCCAAACCTGTTCTTCACGGCTCTCAAAATACGGTACGCCGCATTCTTGTCTCCTTCAAAGTACAAAACCGTGTCAACCATGTGCTCAAGTATTCTAGGCCCTGCAACAACGCCTTCCTTTGTAACATGTCCCACAATAAAAATCGAGATATTAAGCCCCTTTGCAAGCTGCATAAGGACGGATGTGGACTCGCGAACCTGACTTACACTTCCCGGAGCCGACGCTGTATTTTCACAGAACATCGTCTGAATGGAGTCTATGATAACCACATCCGGCATTGTCTTTCTCACAACATCATCTATCACGTCGAGATTAGTCTCACACAAAAGTGAAAGTCTGTCCGAAAACTCGCCTATTCTGTCCGCCCTGAGCTTAATCTGTCTTAACGACTCCTCACCCGATATATACAGCACATTTTTCGTGTTTGCAAGATTGCGGCACACCTGCAATAGCAGTGTGGACTTTCCTATTCCCGGGTCACCTCCGACAAGCACAAGAGAGCCTCTCACTATTCCGCCTCCGAGAACCCTGTCAAGCTCTGAATAACCCGTGAGTGTCCTCTCCTCCTCGTCAAGTGATATCCCCGAGAGAACTGACGGCATCACATCCCTGTGCACCATTCCTCTTACATTTCCCTGCGCTGTCTGCTTTACAACAGGCTCCTCGACAAATGTATTCCACTGTCTGCATTCCGGACACTGCCCAAGCCATTTTGACGACTCATAACCACATTCCTTACAAAAAAAAGCAGTATTTTTTGCCTTTGCCATACTCACCTCATTTTAATCACAAATTAACAGGGTTGTCCCACCATAATAGCGATAGTACAACCCTGCATTTTTAATATAGCTATTCAGAATTACATTCTGTTAACTTCTACCTTGACCGGTCTACCGGAAAGTTCAACACTGAGACTTAATTTTCCACTGATATTGGTCTTCATGTTTCCGATTACAACACCATCCACAAGTACCTTATAATCTGTGTCAGCCTCTAAACCGAGAGTAATCTGAGCGTCCTCGTTTCCCTCAACATAGAACTTGACCGAGCTGTCATCTGCGACAAATCCGTTCACCGCTGTTCCCGGAACAGACTCATATACAAAATTGCCATTGTTCTCAAGCTTGGTAATCTCATTGAATGTCTTAACCTTATAGATATCTCCGTTCACATCAAAATTGTCAAGCTTTGACTTGGTACTCAACTCGTAGTTGCCAAAACTGATTGAGCCATCCTTCTCAACCTTAATTAATTCCTCAATTACTGGCATAACCGCATTCCTGCTACTTAAAACTTAAATAGCTTTTTCCTTTCTTAATATTGTGTTCCTTTGCTACCTTGTTTTCGTAGTCTTATACTTTTGAGTATATCAACTCACATATATCTGTAACTTCCCGGCTCATTATTTCGCCATCCGTCAATCATGCAGGCATGTTGACCGGCAGCCTCAGCTTGACATTACATTTGCAAAACCAAACTGCTGCCGTTTCATTCATTATAGTACAAATTAATTTAAATTTCCACTAAATTTTACTTGGATTTTGAAAATACAAGCTTATCCTCATTCAGGCTTACCAGCACTGTATCTCCCGACTTAAAGCTGCCCTCAAGAATTTTCTCCGCAAGCTCATCTTCAACCTTGCTCTGGAGTGCCCTCTTTAAAGGTCTTGCGCCGTATTTCTCGTCATAGCCATTATCAATTATATAATTTCTCGCCGCGTCATCGAGCTTTATTGTCATGTTCATCTGCTCCTTGATGCGCTTATTTATTGAAGCTAAGAGAATGTCGACAATGCTTCCGATGTTCTCCTTTGTGAGTGTATGGAACACAATCGTCTCGTCAATTCTGTTTAAGAACTCAGGCTTGAAGATGGTCTTTACTTCCTCCATAACCCTTTCCTTCATAACAGCATGATTATGCTCCTTGCTGTTATCGGAGGCAAATCCGAGGTTCTTAGGAGAGATAATATTCTGCGCACCTGCATTGGAAGTCATGATTATGACAGTATTCTTAAAGTCAACCTTTCTTCCTGTCGAGTCCGTTATATGTCCGTCGTCAAGCACCTGCAATAAAATATTGAACACATCAGGATGTGCCTTTTCTATCTCATCAAAAAGGATTACCGAGTACGGATTTCTTCTGACCTTCTCGCTCAGCTGTCCGCCCTCCTCGTATCCGACATATCCCGGAGGCGAACCAATCATCTTGGAGACGCTGTGCTTTTCCATGTACTCGGACATATCAACTCTTATGAGTGCATTCTCCGAGCCGAACATCGCGTCGGCAAGTGCCTTTGAAAGTTCCGTCTTACCTACACCCGTAGGGCCTAGGAAAAGGAAAGAGCCTATCGGTCTTTTAGGGTCTTTAAGTCCTACCCTTCCGCGCCTTATAGCCTTTGCAACTGCCGTCACTGCCTCATCCTGTCCGACAACGCGCTCATGGAGTATCTTTTCAAGGTTCATAAGTCTCTCCGACTCCTCCATGGCAAGCTTCTTTACCGGAATTTTTGTCCAGTCGGACACGACATCCGCTATCTCATTTTCCCCGACAACCATTTTCTTGTTCTGCTTGTCGTTATTCCACTTTTCCTTTAACTTTTCAAGCTTTTCAAGCTTCTTTAGCTGCTTTTTCTTGATTTCGCCCGCCTTTTCGTAGGCTTCTTCCTTTATCGCGGCTTCCTTCTGTGCGTCCATCGCCGCAATCTCGTCCTCAAGATTTTTTATCTGCTCAGGCTTCAAATATACACCCAGTCTTGTCTTAGATGCAGCTTCATCTATTAAGTCGATAGCCTTGTCCGGCAAAAATCTGTCGTTGATGTATCTCGATGACATCTTTACCGCAGCCACAAGCGCCGCATCGGAAATCCTTACGCCGTGGTGCTTCTCATAAGCCGGTCTTATTCCCTTTAAAATCTCGACTGTCTCATCCTCGGATGGCTCCTCGACGCTGACAGGCTGGAAACGTCTCTCAAGCGCGGCATCCTTCTCAATATATTTGCGGTACTCCTCGAGTGTTGTGGCTCCGATTATCTGAACCTCACCTCTTGCGAGTGATGGTTTTAAAATATTCGACGCATCTATCGCACCCTCTGCTCCGCCAGCTCCTATGATTGTGTGAAGCTCGTCTATGAAAAGAAGGATGTTTCCTGCTGCCTTCACCTCAGTGATAACTTTCTTTATTCGCTCCTCGAACTCACCTCTGTACTTAGAGCCTGCAACCATTCCCGACAAATCAAGTGTCAGAAGTCTCTTATCGGCGATAGTCTCCGGCACATCGCCCTCGACAATCTTGAGTGCAAGTCCCTCTACAACCGCAGTCTTGCCGACACCCGGCTCACCTATAAGACAAGGGTTATTCTTGGTTCTTCTGCTGGTTATCTGGATAACTCTCTGGATTTCCTTCTCCCTGCCGATAACAGGGTCAAGCTTTCCTTCCGCGGCAAGCTTTGTCAAATCCCTGCTGTACTGCTCAAGCGTGGCTGTCGGATTTTTCCTGTTCTTAGGCTTGTTTCCCTGAAAATCCTCCTTATAGGCACTGCTGTCCTCGCCCATAGCAATGAGAAGGTCAACATAAGTCTTTTGAATGTTTACACCTATTGTATTTAATAATCTGAGCGCAACGCTCTCGCTCTCCTTGATAATCGCTATGAGAATGTGCTCCGTTCCTATAAGCTGTGCCTTAAAGCGCACCGCCTCCCTCGCAGCCTGGTCAAGCACTCTTCTCGCCCTCGGCGTGTATGTGCTTGGCTCTGCCACGTTCACACTGTTGTCCTGTGAGATGAGCTGCTCTAAGATTGCAACAATTCTCTCCTCATCGGCACCGTTCTCGACAAGGACTTCACCTGCAACACAGTCGCCCTGTCTCAACAGTCCGAGCAAAATATGCTCAGTCCCGACGGAAGTGTGCCCAAGCTCGCTCGCAGCCTCAGCCGCAAGTTCAAGAGCTTCCTCAGCCTTCTTTGTAAATCCTATCTGCATATAGTCCTCATTTCTGAGAGAAAACACACTGCATTGTAAAAATATAAAATTTCCACACTGTTTTCTCTCTCATAATTCAATATATTCTAAAATGAAAAACGCGGATTTTTGCGTGTCTTTCACTAATTTAGTGATGCTTAACTGTTGTGAAATCACAATACATCTAAAACTGTGTTTTTAATATTTTTATAGTATTCCTTATTGTCTTAGATGTATTTTTCACACCAATACTCATTCATCAAGCTCCGGAAGATGCTCCCTTATATACTTTGCGCGCAGAATATCTATCTCCTCAACCGACATTGCCTTTTCCTTGGCGCTGTTGTACTGGAGGGTTCTCGGCTGAACGGCAAGCATCATGGAATAAGTCGAAAAATCGTCCGCGTCCTTAAATTTTATCGTTCCAAGACACAAGCCCAAACGTATCTCCGACAAAAGCACCATCGCATTCTTGAGATTGAGGCATCTTGAATATTTTAACACGCCGTATGACTTATACGCCTCGTCCTCGGCTCTTATTCTTCCCGACTCAAGATAGTCCTTTCTCAGTGAGCGCTCCTGACGCATAATCTGCTGGACAACCGAGTCGAGATTGTGAATTATATCCTCCTCGGACTGTCCTAGGGTTCTCTGGTTGGAAAACTGGTATATATCTCCCATACCGTTCATTCCCTCGCCAAAGCAAGCCGACATCCTCACTCCGAAGCGCCCGAGCTCATTTGCAAGAAGCTGCAACTTCTTGGTATTGGCAAGAACCGGAAGATGAAGTCTGTAAGCGGCTCTCATTCCCGTACCGACATTTGTAGGGTATGTTGTATGATACCCGTATTTTTCGCTGAAAGCATAGTTAAAATGCTCCTCAAGAAAATCATCGTACAGATTAGCCGATTTAAGGCAGGCTTCCATATCCATGCCCGATATCATCGCCTGTATTCTTATGTGGTCTTCACTATTTACCATTATCGACAAGCCGCCGTCATGCGATAGCGCCGCCGCGCCGTCCTTGCGCCCTGCCATGTATCTGTTAATCTCCTGCTGCTCAAAAAGAAGCTGCCTTTGATTGTCGCCTATTCCGTTCATGCGCTTTAGCTCAAAGCCGTCCGCATACTCGCTGTCACTTATGCACTCGAAAACCCTGTCGACAAGGTTTTTGCCCTCGTCGGCACTTATCTTGGTCGAAAATGGATATTCTGTCGTGTTTCTCGCTAGCCTTATGCGGCTTGAGAGCACCACATCGGAGTCCTTTCCTTTTTTATCATACCATTTAAGCATTGTCGTCCGCCCCCTCAATCTGACTTTTTAAGTCCTTTATATGGTCACGGAGTCTTGCCGCCTCCTCAAAGTCCTCCTCAAGAACAGCCTGTTTAAGTCTCTTGTTCATCACATCTATCTCGTGCGAAAGTGCCGCCCTTGTAGGCTTTTTCTCATTCTTTCCTATATTATCTTTTAGCGTTCCGGCTTCACCAACATTCATATCACCGTCTGCACCGTTTCCATGAACATTCATGCTCCTCATGGACTTCATAAGTCTGTAAGGCTTCTTTCCCTGATGACTTACACTTCCCTGAATTTTCTTGATGCTGTCGTCAAGGAGCGGCCCGAACACATTATAGCACTCGGCACAGCCGAAAGCACTGTTCTTTATAAACTCGCCGTAGCTCAGATGACAGCCCGGACATACAACATGTGTCTTAGGGTCATCCTGCTCGCCGCCTATCGGCATGCCAAGAAGCCCCGACAGCAACTGCCCCAACCGCCCGTCACTGTCCAACAGATTAGTGTAATAACTTATATCCGTCTTGGCTGCACATTCACTGCAAAGATGATGCTCGGTCTTATTGCCGTTCACAACCTCCGAATAGTGGAAGGTCGCCTCATTCTCTCCACAAATCTCACACAACATTCGATTAGTCCTCCCCTATATACTCATTAATAATCTCGTCCACCAAAGTGTGAATTTCCTCCGGCGACAGATTTTTGCACAATGCCTTTGCAACAATAACACGCATATCGTCGGTGAGTTCCTGCATGGCACGAATTTTATCAACATCCACGGCAATCACCGCGCCCCTTCTTCTGTCAAGCTTGATAAAGCCCTCCTCGCGGAGCACCGAGTATGCCTTATTGACCGTGTGCATATTGACACCCACAATCTCGGCGAGCTGTCTCACCGACGGCAGGATATCGCCCTCGTGCATCTCATCCATGGCAATACAGGTAATTATCTGATTGCATAGCTGTACATATATGGCCTCATCACTGTTAAAATCAATCGTAAATACCATGGCACAATTCCTCCGATACGTCATTGTTATAGTATGAATATAACAGATATACACGCAAAATACAATTAATTTTTTATTAAATGATATGAGTTCTAAAAGTAAATTTTTCCACTAAACAATGCAGCATAGATATATACATAATCATTCTATTGATAGTCAATTTATTGTACATATAAAAATTTTTCAAATCTTTAATCTTCTTTATTGTCTGCGATAACAGCAAATGCAAGCGCAGCAACAAGTCCCAAAACGCTTATGACAATTCCTACAGAAAGCCCCTTTGTCCTGTGTTTTAATTCAATAAAATGCTCACCTTTTTCAATGCTTGCCGCGAGCATATACCCGGCAATGTTTTGTGTGCTCTGTCTTTTCCCGTCTATATATATTTCCCATCCTTCATTATATGGGAGTGATATCACCAGTATGCCATCGTCGGTTGTTATATGACCTGAAATGTACTCATTTTTATGAATGTTATTTTTTTCTGCTCTGTCACAATCCCTTGCTGTGCTTGACATTCCTTGTCTGCCGGATGTAAATAAATCTGTATTTTTATCAACAATATTCATTTTTCCAAGCACGCTGTCATGTATAAAATTCTGAACTGTATTGTAATCGGTCTCCCTGTTGTTTAACAGCTCGACAAATATATCAATACTTTCTTCTTTTATGGTATAGCAGATTGGAAGTGCGGCTTCATTTTTCACATAATATGCTCCTTTTTCTCCATCGACTATCCTGTACTTAACGCCGAGAAAGGCATCCGCGGCGGGACTTTTTTCATATCTTGTGCTTACATTCTTGGCATACACTGACATACCGGCTTTCCCGAAAAAATCATAAGCGGCTTTGCTCATCGTGGAGGAATAATAGGAAATTCCATTGTAGCCACAGAGCTGTCCGGGATTAAAATTCCACGGTCTTTCAAGTTCCACCCTATAAAATGATGAATTGTCACTTTTTTCTACAGTCTGTGCCACGTTCTTATACTTCTCTATGGTCTGATAATATGCCTCCCCGTCTGTAGTGCGGACTTGACACGCTAATGTATAGATTGCATTGGCAGTAACCTCAACAAAAAGAAGCAGCATGACAATAGTAAAAATCACTGAACATTTTTTCAAATAATCTCCGCGCAAACTGCTCAAATATTTCCAAACGTGGCATTTCGGACTTTTTTTCAAGGTTATCTCCTTATCTTCTGTCACATATATTTTTCTACACTCTGAATATGCACTGTACGCCTGTTTCACAATCAAAAAGCAAATGCAAAAGCTCCACCTTCCCGGAAGCTGGTTCGGATAATGAAAGCCATGCCACACATAATCAAAAATATTGCAGTTGAGGGATATATAAAAGAAAGCGCAGCCAAGAACAAAACAAATTCTTTTTCTCATGTCTTTCTGTATTATAAAAGATAAGAAGCACAGCACGACACAGACAATCCCACAATATATGTTCGAAGCCTCATATGCAAGAGAAATATCGCAAAACGGCAGAAAACTTCCCAACACATCGGTTACAGAGTGATAAAACTTTACTCCACCTCCAAAACCCGCACCCGAGGCTGCCGTATTTTTTATGGCATAGTACGTCGGCAATGTGTACAGTGCACTTATCGCACCGGAAATCAATGAAAAAAGAAAAAATTTCCATGTTCTCTCCCAAAACTGCCTAAACGACATTTTTACGCCAATTAAATATCCGATAAAATATACCACGCTGAACAAGCACACCATATAGCCTATATAGAAATTTGAGATAATCGTGTACGAAATCGCCACGATATATAAAATTCCACCCCTTTTTGAACATATTTCATCAATTCCTTTCACCACCAACGGCAGGCATATCACGGCATCCATCCACATAAACTGGTTGATAAACGCAAGCATGTACGCTGACAGCGAATATGCGGTTGAAAACATCACCATTCCAATAGTCATATTGTTAACTTTCACTTCACCGGATTTTTCGGTTCTGTATCCTGACAAATATATAAAGCACGTCAGTCCGGCAAGGCTTATTCTCACTGCTGCCAATATATTTATACCTATAATCATAAATTTGTCGGGCAACAGATATAGCGGCAGCCATAGTATGCTGTTGGTGTAATATGCACTCTGCGCCCACAGATTAAAGCCGAGTAGACCTTTAAATGACCAGAAAAGTTCCCCGCTCTTTATCGCCTCCTTCATCGCGCATAGCATCGGATAATACTGTCCCCACGCATCTATAGCGAGAAGGCTTGCGTTTCCAAACGGCATTGCTCCCCTCACGGCAAAATCAATCATAACAATCACAAAAGGCAATGCAAATGAACTTATATAAATAATTCTTCTCTGCCATCCACCAAAAATGCTCATTCGCAAGTTGGCACTTTTTCTTGCACTTCGGCTTATTCTACGTCGTCCTACTATTTTCGCAAAAAAATTTACCATGATATCATCCCCTTTAACTTGAGTTGATATCATGGTAACTCTCAATACTTTCATTACTTATAAAAAAGTCTTTCAGTTTTCTTTCAATTTCTTGGAAGCGTCACAACCGCGCTGAACAAGTCGCCTTTTAACTCTATATCAAAGCTTCCTCCAACGCCTTCCGTGTAGGTTTTTGCGATGGCAAGCCCTATTCCGCTTCCCTCCCCCGTTCTCTCGCTGTCCCCTCGTACAAACCTCTGTGTTATCCTCTCGGGTGTAAAATTCATTTCATAAGATGAGGTGTTCATAATCTCGACAACCACCTTGTCAGCATATGTGCGCAAATTTACAAATATTCTTGTACCGGCAAGCGAATATTTTATCGCATTGTCAAGAAGATTAGAAAATACTCTGTGCATACGGTTTCCGTCGGTGCGCACAATAACACTGTCACAGTCCATATCAGTGCAGAGCTTTTTGCCGGATTTTTCAAGCCTGTCATCGCACTCAGCAATGGTCTGGTTTATAAGCATCACCACATCGAGTTCTTTCATGTCAAGTACTGCGTTCCCGGTTGCTGTCTTTGACATGTCAAACACATCCTCAAGCATCGACAAAAGATATTTTGATTTATGGTTGAGCTTTCTTACACACTCACATGCCTCATCCGAAAGTTCCATCCTCTCAAGCATCTCCCCGTAGCCCACTATGGAAGTCATAGGCGTTCTAAGGTCATGTGATACATTTGTTATAAGCTCAACTTTTAACTTTTCTCCTGCAACAGCCTGCTCGACAGCCTCCTTCATAGCATTGTCGGCATCCCTCACAAGGGAATGTTTTCCATTTAACAAAAAATAATACATTATCATAAAAAGCACAATGTATACAAGTGTCATAAGACATACTACAACAGGCACAAATATATAGTATATTACACTTACAACCAATGCAACAATTCCACACAAAATTGGCATAAAAGCAAAAAGACATTCAAAGGCAAGAACTATATATAGCCATGCTTTTTCCCTCACGCTCTCCGCCCTGCCACGCCGCTTTGCACTTCGGTACACAATGCTGTTTTCTAACAGGCATCCGCTTCGTATCTGAGCTTTAAACCCATACAGCATTAAACACACGACATATGCCGCCGGAAGACATAAAATCCACAGCATGAGCACAACAAACCTTTTCCCCGCCCTAAACTCCATATTTAGGAAATCAAAT
The DNA here is from genome assembly GCA_050874385.1 of Eubacteriales bacterium. GTDB lineage: Bacteria > Bacillota > Clostridia > Lachnospirales > Lachnospiraceae > CAG-882. The sequence continues at coordinate 78,057 of JBNMKO010000003.1, read as the reverse complement.
TGATAGTATGACCATGTACAATTATAATACATATATATCCACAGCATTACCGCCATAAAGGAAATAGCTGTCAAAAGCGTCCTAAACTCCATCGGCATATTGCTTTTATCCGGCTTAAACAAATTAAAGATAAGCACAAACGTCAAAATAGAGGCAATCACAAACACAAGTCCCACAGGCAGACAGTACGGATAATTGTACGACCAATAACTCCATACATTGTCAAAAAAAGCCGTGAGAAAATATATTCCCCCCGTCAAATGCAGCGCCGGAATAACAAGCATAAATCTTTCAATTTTTTTATTCCCTCTCAAGCTTATACCCAATACCCCACACCACCTTTATATATTCCGGCTTTGCCGGGTTGATTTCTATCTTGCTTCTTATGCGGCTTATGTGAATCATAACAGTATTCTCAGCCGCATAGGCATCACTGTCCCACACTCTCTCATATATCTCCTTGGCGTTGAAAATTCTGCCCGGATTTTTCATAAGAAGTGTCACAATCTTCAGCTCTGTGGGTGTGAGTTTTACCTCATTTCCTCTCACCATAAAGCGCTTGTTGAGCGTATCAAGCTCAAGTTCGTGGTAACTAAGCTCCGACTCCGGTTTAGCCTCGGCAATCGAGCCAAGCTTCATATATCTTCTCAAAAGTGAATTGACTCTCGCAACGAGTTCTGCCCTCATAAACGGCTTCACAAGATAGTCGTCCGCACCGGATGTAAGACCTATAACGCGGTCACTCTCCTCACCTTTTGCCGACAATATCAGAATAGGGACATTGCTAATCTCCCTTATCTTCATCGTGGCGAGAAGTCCGTTCATCTTTGGCATCATAATGTCGAGTATCACAAGCTGCACACTCTTGGTCGCAAGAAGTGAAAATGCCTCCTCACCATTGTAAGCCTCAAGCACGTTAAAGCCTTCCTCGGTTAGAATTTTTCTTATTATATATACAATCTCAACGTCGTCATCGGCGACTAAGATATTGATTTTCTCCATAGTTCTCCCATCTAAAATAACCGCCACCCCATACAATAAACAACTTGGTCTATTTTGGGAGTGACGGTTATGTTACTTACCTACAAATCAGTCGGATATCTGCAATCCACTTTGCAGCCTGCTCATAACACTATTTTCTGTTTATAAAAACATATCCAAAGAGACTTTGCATCAAAGCAAGTCCCCCATTTTCTATTGCATGGCAATAAGTAGTGAACTTCCCTTATAGTGTTAAATCCCGGCGGTTACGCCTCATCAATAGCTTTTCCGATATCATGTCTCATATATTTGTTCTCAAATGAAACCCATTCTGTAGCCTTGTATGCGTTGGCCCTCGCTGTCTTCAAATCAGCACCTGTCGCCGTTATGCCAAGCACTCTTCCGCCGTTGGTCACAAAACCTTCGTCGGTCAGCTTGGTTCCGGCATGGAAACAGTAATATCCCGGATTATTCTCAAACGCCTCAAGTCCTGTGATAAGCTTGCCCTTCTCGTACTTCTCAGGATATCCGTCCGATGCGAGCACAACACACACGGCAGCATTGTCCTCAAACTCAAGTTCAACCTTGTCGAGTGTTCCGTCGATGCACGCCTCAAACACGTCGATAATGTCGTTCTTCATTCTAGGAAGCACAACCTGTGTCTCAGGGTCGCCAAAACGCGCATTGTACTCAAGTACGCGAGGGCCTTTGGCTGTGAGCATAAGTCCAAAGAAAATAATTCCCTTAAACTCCCTGCCCTCTGCCTTCATCGCGTCAACTGTCGCCTGATATATGTATTTCTTGCAGAACTCGTCAACCTCAGCCGTATAAAATGGGCTTGGCGAAAATGTTCCCATTCCGCCCGTGTTAAGCCCCTTATCGCCGTCCTTTGCGCGCTTGTGGTCCTGTGCGGAGGTCATAATCTTAATCGTGTTGCCGTCAACAAAGGAGAGAACCGAAACCTCGCGTCCGGTCATAAACTCCTCTATAACTATTCTGTCGCCCGCACTTCCAAACTGCTTGTCAAGCATGAGTGTCTTTACCCCTGCCTTTGCCTCCTCCTTGTTGTTGCATATAAGCACACCTTTTCCGAGGGCAAGACCGTCAGCCTTCAAAACTGTAGGATACTCTGCCGTCTCAAGGTACTCAAGCGCTGCCTCCGGGCTGTTGAAAGTCTCGTAAGCCGCTGTTGGAATGTTGTACTTTTTCATAAGGTCCTTTGAAAATGCCTTTGAGCCCTCAAGAATGGCTGCATTTTTTCTAGGCCCGAATACGCGAAGTCCTGCTGCCTCGAATACATCGACAATTCCGCCCACAAGCGGGTCATCCATTCCGACAATTGTAAGGTCAATATTCTGCTCCTTGGCAAATTCCACAAGCTTATCAAACTCCATGGCCTTAATCGGGACGCACTCTGCTATCTGACCAATTCCCGCATTTCCCGGGGCACAGAATATCTTGTCAACTCTCTTACTCTGTGCACATTTCCACGCTATCGCGTGCTCTCTTCCGCCGCTTCCAACAATAAGAATTTTCATACTTGTCCCTTTCCTTCAACATTACTGTCTGACACTGCCTGTCCCGACAGCATGTATATAGCTTTTATTAAGATTCAGAAATATCAATCTTGAATTACCGTCCTGCCGTCAACCACCTTAACCCTGCCCTGCGCAATCAAATCGATTGCCTGCGGAAGAATTATCCACTCCGCCTGCTCCATGACACGCCTCTGTAGTGTCTCCGGCGTGTCATCCTGCTCTATCATAACAGGCTTCTGCAAAATTATTGGCCCGGTATCAGTTCCGTCATCCACAAAATGAACGGTTGCTCCCGTCACCTTAACGCCTCTGTTGAGTGCAGCCTCATGTACATGAAGTCCGTAATGCCCCTTTCCGCAGAAAGATGGAATGAGTGATGGATGTATGTTTATAATTCTATTTGTATAGGCTTTTACCATAATTTCAGGTATCGCCACAAGGAAGCCTGCAAGCACAATAAGGTCAACATTGTAGGAGTCCACAGCCGCAAGAAGCGCCCTGTGAAACTCTTCCCTGTCCTCGTAGCTCTTAGGAGAAATACACTCCGCCGGGATATCGTTATTCCTAGCTCTCTCAAGAGCATAAGCCTTTCGGTTATTGCTTATGACAACAGCAATCTCCGTGTTATGTATCTTTCCCGATGCTATATTGTCAATAATCGCCTGAAGATTGGTTCCGCCGCCTGATACGAGTACCGCAATCCTTAACATACGGTAACTCCTTTCTCGCCTGCAACAGCCTTTCCGAGAACGAATGCCTTCTCTCCCGATTCGTTGATGGCAGCAATCGTCCTGTCAACATCTGCCGGGTCAACCGCGAGCACCATTCCGACACCCATATTGAAAGTGTTGTACATCATATGCTCATCAATATTTCCCTCTCTTTGAAGCATCTTAAAGATTGCCGGAACTTCATAGCTGTCCTTTTTTACCTCCGCCCTTATTCCGTCAGGCAGCATTCTAGGGATATTCTCGTAGAAACCGCCGCCTGTTATATGGCTGCATCCCTTAATCTTAACTCCGGCATTTTTTACCGACTTCAATGCCTTTACATAAATTCTTGTCGGCTCAAGAAGTGCCTCGCCAAGAGTCCTTCCAAGCTCGTCATAGTATGTATCAAGACCTTCCTTTGTGAGCTTATCCGCAAATACCTTGCGCACAAGGGAAAAACCGTTTGAATGGACACCAGATGAGGCGATAGCGACAAGTGTATCACCGTCCTTGATGTTCTCTCCCGTAATCATATCCTTGCGGTCAATCACGCCCACAGAGAAGCCTGCTAAATCGTAATCCTCCTCCGGCATAAGTCCCGGATGCTCGGCTGTCTCGCCGCCGATAAGTGCACACTCGGACATCTTACAGCCCTCGGCAACACCTTTGACAATCATCGCAATCTTTTCAGGATAATTCTTGCCACATGCAATATAGTCTAAGAAAAACAATGGCTCACCGCCCGCACATGCGACATCGTTCACGCACATGGCAACCGCATCGATACCGATTGTGTCATGCTTGTCCATAATTATGGCAAGCTTAACCTTCGTGCCGCAGCCGTCTGTTCCAGACAGCAAAACAGGGTCTTCCATATCCTTAATCGCCTTTAACGAGAATGCGCCTGAGAAACCTCCAAGACCTCCGAGCACCTCGGGTCTCATCGTTCCCTTGACATACTCCTTCATAAGCTCAACCGACTTATATCCTGCTTCAATATCAACTCCGGCGTTCTTGTAATCCATTTTTATTTCCTCCATTTATGTGATGTTGTTGCTTACATTTTTCAAGCTTTCAAATATGTATTACATAAATAATCAGATAACTGATACAAAACAAATACTTATGTTTTATATCAATTTACGCATTATAGCCTTCATATCCTGTCTTTTCAATCTTGTCCTTCTTTGCCATAACTCCTACCTTTAACTCTTCCTTATATGACTTAATCTTGTCAAGAAGCTCAGGGTCTGATGTCGCTAAAATCTTTGCCGCGAGAATACCTGCATTGGCACCGCCGTCGATGGCAACCGTCGCCACAGGAATACCACTTGGCATCTGTACTATCGAGTAGAGTGAGTCAACTCCGCCGAGAGACTTAGTGTGAATTGGAACACCGATAACCGGAAGAGGGAATATCGCCGCACACATTCCCGGAAGATGTGCCGCACCGCCTGCACCTGCAATGATACATTTGATACCCTTCTCCTCAGCCTTAGAAGCATAGTCAAAAAAGACATCAGGCATTCTGTGAGCCGAAATAATCGTAATCTCATAGTCAATTCCAAATTTTTCGAGCATCTGCGCAGCCTTAGTCATAACCGGAAGGTCTGAATCACTTCCCATAACAATACCTACTTTTGCCATTGTAGTTCTCCTTTATATGTAATTTTTTTAAATCCCGACAAGTATAAATAACAGCAGTATTACAATAATGATACCATTGGTAAATGTACCAAAAAAAGAAGTCCCGTACCGCTTGTCCTGCTCCTTATAACTTAGTATACCGATAATAATTCCGAATATCGACAGAACAAGTGATAAAAGTCCGTATGCTCCCACCTGCATCGTTCCCTCCCCGCGCGCCCTAAACGACAGCATTATGCTGTGTCCAAGCGACAAAAGTGATATAATCGCAAGCGCCGACGAAAGTATTCCTCCCATTGTATATTCCTTATAGGAAAAACGAAGCTTAGTCTTTTTCATAAATCCTCAATTCTAGAAAAGAGTATCCGGCTTTGCCGCGAGAAGCTTAGCTCCTGTGACAATCATGAGAATACCGCATGTAACCCCGGCTACAACTGTGATAATTCCCGTTGTTATGGCAGCGGCACCGGAACCTTTAACTCTCTTATAAAGCTTTTCACTCATGCAAACACCTCCAACTATTTTACTCCATACATCTCATAATATGCATCAATTCTAGACTTTATCTCATCATCGATGATAACCTGTCCCTTGTATGGTCTGTTGTACAAAAATTCCACAACGTCAGCCATCGAAACAATGGCATTTGCGTCAAAACCGTACTTCTCCTTAATCTCAACAAGCGCGCTCTTGTCACCCTTGCCCCTCTCCATACGGTTTAGAGAGACCATAAGTCCAAGTATTTCAACCTTTCCCTGCTCCATAATTATAGGAAAAGTCTCCTCGATTGATTTTCCAGATGTGGTGACATCCTCGATGATAACCACCTTGTCGCCGTCCTTTATAGGGCTTCCAAGAAGTATTCCCGTGTCACCGTGGTCTTTTATCTCCTTGCGGTTAGAGCAGTACTTGATATCCTTGCCGTAGAGCTTTGAAAAAGCGATTGTGGTGGCAACACTAAGCGGTATTCCCTTGTAAGCCGGTCCAAAAAGAACATCAAAGTCCGTTCCGTAATTGTCATGTATAGCTTTTGCGTAGTACTCTCCAAGCTTCATAAGCTGTGTTCCCGTAACGTAGCCGCCGGCATTCATAAAGAACGGTGACTTTCTGCCACTCTTTAGTGTGAAATCGCCGAAGCGCAGCACACCGCTGTCAACCATAAAACCAATAAACTCCTCCTTGTACTGTTCCATAATGTTCTCCTTCATTTTTGTAGTAAAGCAGATATTATAAATCCGCCCTCACTCCCTGCTCATAACAAAATAAGTGTAGCACACACATCATTCATTTTCAATCACCTAACGCATGATAAGCCTGACATATTTCATAATAAAATTCTTCTCATAGATGAACGCAAGCAGCGCATTGTCGTTGACGGCGGCAAAAACCTCCTTAGACAACTGCGAGCTTCCGAAAATGGTAAGCACCGCAAAGACAAGCCACACTGTCACAAGTCCAAGCAGAAATCCCGCCACACCACCTGCTGCCGTGTTTATCTGCTTCAACACCGGAAGCTTTGCAATTACCGAGATAAATCCAAACAGCACCCTGAACAATATAAAAACTATGATAAAGCTTATCACAAAGGTGACGACATTAAATATCAAATCTGATATATACTTTATCATATATCCTCTTATGCTGTTCACGCCAAGCTCGGCATACTTTGAGACCGTATTATCCTCGCGAAGCATCTCCTTTATCGCCTCGGGAAAATTAAGACTGTCTATTATCTCGTTGTCATCTTTGAGTTCAAACATCTCATCGGTCAGAATTTTTTCCTCCACAATGGTCTGTATGCTCTCATAAACCTTGGTGTTATCCTTTATCGCATCCGTCACAAGCGGAAGCAGTATAAATACAGCTATTAGCGTTCCCACAAGAGACACCACCGAAAAAATCATCTTGATTATGCCCCTGTGCATCCCTACAAAAGTGAACAACGCCAACACTGCGATAACCACTATCAATACCCAGTTCAACCTCTAACTCCCTTCAAAAAAGTCTCATAAGCCCATCATCTGATATCCCTGTAAATGCATAAAAGACACGAATTATACACTATACATTGCTAACATACGCAGCCTACGAGCTCTTTAATATCCTTTACTTTATTCTTTTCCATATATGCCCTTATGCCGTCGATAACCTCGATTGTCGTGTATGGGTTGTGGAAATTGGCTGTTCCTATTGAGACAGCAGACGCACCAGCCATTATAAACTCAAGCGCATCCTCGGCGTTCATAATTCCGCCCATTCCTATAACAGGTATCTTAACGGCGTGTGCCGCCTGATATACCATCCTGACTGCTACAGGCTTTATAGCCGGCCCCGAAAGTCCGCCCGTCTTGTTGGCAACCGCAAATGTCCTTCTGTTGACATCAATCTTCATTCCGGTCAGCGTGTTGATAAGTGAAATTGCATCAGCACCGCCCGCCTCAGCCGCCTTTGCCATGACTGTGATATCCGTGACATTAGGACTTAACTTCATTATAATAGGCTGCTTTGCATGCTTTTTAAGAACCGATGTGATGTGCTCCACACTGTCCGGGTTCTGCCCGAAAGCAATGCCGCCCTCCTTCACATTAGGGCAGGAGATGTTAATCTCAAGCATGTCAACAGGCTCATCTGCCAGCCTCTTTACAACCTCAACATAGTCCTCCTCAGTCTTTCCGCACACATTCACGATTATCTTTGTGTCGTATTTTTTGAGAAAAGGAATGTCTCTGTCACAGAACACGTCAATTCCGGGATTTTGAAGCCCGATTGCGTTAATCATTCCGCCGTAGGTCTCGGCAATTCTTGGTGTAGGATTTCCTGGCCAAGGCACGTTTGCAACGCCCTTTGTGACAACCGCTCCAAGTCTGTTCAAATCGACAAACTCGCTGTATTCCGCTCCCGAACCGAATGTGCCGGAAGCCGTCATAACAGGGTTTTTAAGCTCAACTCCGGCAATATTTACCGATGTACATATATCCATCACAGCTCCACCTCCCTTGAGTCAAATACCGGGCCGTCCTTACATATTCTCGCATTGTGAACATGTGAGTGTTCATCGACATTCTTAGTCTTACATACACAGGCAAGACACGCGCCTATACCGCACGCCATCTTCTCCTCAAGAGATATCTGAGCCTCTATGCCTTTTTCCTCGGCGTAAGTCTTCAAACCTCTAAGCATCGCTGTCGGGCCGCAGGCATAGAAAACCTCAGCCTCAACATTTTCCTGCTTTATCGCATCAATTACATTTCCATGTACACCAAGGCTTCCGTCGTCCGTCGCAATGACAACCTTGGCATATTTTTTTATGTCATCCACAAGAAAAGTGTTGCTGTCTCGATATCCCAAAACTGCTGTAATCTCCATGTCAGGATATGCCGCGCGTATTTCCTTTGCAAGCTCAAGCATCGGCGGTATGCCTATTCCGCCTGCGACAAGCACAGGCTTCTTGTCCTTGATTGTAAAACCATTCCCAAGAGGCCCTATGATTTTTACGGTGTCCCCCTGCATGTAACGCGAAAACTCGCCCGTTCCAAAACCCACAACGCGGTATACAAGTCTCAACGTGTTTTCGTTCACCTCACATATACTTATCGGCCTTGGCAGCAGCTTAGAACCATCATGTGTGTACAAGGAGACAAACTGACCCGGGCGCGCCTCCCTCGCTATCTTATCTGTCTCAAGAATAAGGCTGTAAATGCCATCCTGAAGCATCTCCTGACGAACTACCTTCGCCTGTTCTGTGTATTTAGACATACTAATCCTCCATGTCACCGCTTATTTATGTGCAAGCGCACCGTTTATGTCCGCAACCATATCAAGAACCGCCGCTCTGGATGCGTCGCCAAAGTTTTCTTCGCCGTATGAAGCATATTTTTCATTCTTATAAGCCGCAATTATTCCCCTTGAGCTGTTTACAATGGCTCCAAGACCGTCCTCATTAAAGAAGTCAACAAGGTCTGCGCCCTTGCCTCCCTGTGCACCGTAGCCCGGAACAAGTATAAAGCTCTTTGGCATAATCTTTCTGAGTGTTCTTCCCATCTCAGGATATGTCGCACCGACAACAGCGCCTACATAGCTGTAGCCGTCTCCCATGCAATCTGCACCCCACTCGGCAACCTTCTCGCCAACCCACTCGTATAGCGGTCTTCCGTCGATAAGTCTGTCCTGAAACTCTCCGCTTGAAGGGTTAGAAGTCTTTACAAGAATGAATATTCCCTTCTTCTGCCCCTTGCACACATCGATAAAAGGCTTAATTCCGTCGGAACCAAGATATGGGTTGACAGTGGCAAAGTCCTCATCAAAAGGGCTGTAGGTCTTAGAGCCGACACTAACTTTTCCAAGATGTGCAACAGCGTAAGCCGCCGATGTTGAACCGATGTCACCGCGCTTTACATCGCCGATAACCACGAGGTTCTTCTCCTTTGCATACTTCACAGTGCGGGAAAACGCCTCAAGTCCCGGTATTCCAAACTGCTCGTACATCGCAATCTGTGGCTTGACAGCCGGAATGATATCATACGTCTTGTCGATAATCTCCTTGTTAAACTGCCATATAGCCTCGGCAGCTCCCTCTAAGGTCTCACCAAACTGCGAAAAAGCTTTCTCCTGAACATGTTTTGGTATGTAATTTAACATCGGGTCAAGTCCGACCACTATAGGTGCATTTGTCTTTTTGATGTTGGCAATAAGCTTGTTAATCATAAAATCCTCCTAGATAATCCCTGTATTTTTAAGGTCATTTAAGATACTCTCATTTTCTATATACTCTGTAAGCTCGGATGCGCTCACCCACTTAAAATCGCTGACATCTTCTGACAGAATAACGATATCCGAATCCACATGACACAAAAATGTTATGCCGACAACCTGCACATCGCCTAACTCATATGTCCATGTGTATGGTATAGCGTCAACATAAGCGTCAAGTCCCGTCGCATCGCTCACAAGCTGCTTAACGTAAGCATCCGGCGCAATGCCGCACTCTAAATTCCCGTCGATAAATTCCCACTGGTATGGCTCCGCAATCCTGTCGTCGTACCATTTTTGAAGAATGAGAAATTTGTCATCCTTCTTCACAATTCCCTTAATCTTAATTCCAAACTTGTCCATTACCTTTCACCCTTTCTCAGGAAAGCATCCGTGTGCATCTTACCCATCATCTCACGCTTAGGCTTCTCACCTATATCGGCACTTGTGAGCACCGTTGAAAGATTTTTGGTGAGAAACGCCGCACAAGCCGGACAAAATCGTCCGTATCTGATTGGCTCTCCGCATCTCTCGCATGGAATATACTGCCCGGAACCATCAGGAATTTCCATCCTGCCCTGTCTCAAAAATTTATTGATTTTTGAGATTGGAACTCCTGTCACCTCTGCTAAGACAATTCCCGGCGTTGGTCCATGCTCGTCAACATAAGCCTTTACCTTTCCAAAATCGTCGTAAACCTCATTCTTGCACTTCTCGCAAACATATCTTCCCGCACCCTGAAATATATACTTGCCGCCACATTTCGGGCATATTCTTGGAGTATCATCAAATACCACATTTTTTCTCTTATCCACCATTGATAACCGTACATCTCCTTTTTCAATCCATTTACAATCTGTGTTTCCGCCTCCGCTTCCATAAATAAGTCCGAATGTTCGACACATCTGTTGTTTCAATAATTCATTTTAAGTATAATAAAGCGTTTTTTTCAAAATTATACAAAAAAATGGCCGCCTGCAAATATATTATCCGCATTCGACCATATTTTAACATAAAATTACAATATATGAAAGAGTATTTTATTTTTCAATGCTGATAACTGTATCGCTTGAAATTTTCTTCATCAAATACATCACTCTCTCATCGACTACATACCAGCCAAAATCCGAATAGTACTCTGTCGCATTTGACGCATAAGATAAATCAACACTGTAATCAGCTGCACTATCATAACCAACACTTATCGCCGTCCTCTCCTCGTAGCACTGAACATACAAAAGCATATTTCCCGGCTTTATATCTGACAGAGTTATATGTCTGACATTTAACATCTTTCCAAGTTCCGAAATGTAAGAAGCACTTTCGTCAGACGGCAATGTCACATATTCACCGTCATCATAAGCATAGCCGTATGCGTCACTTCTCTCAAGCGTGCCATCCGGCAGAATTGTGTACAGATTAAAATCTATTGAACATCTAAAATATGAACCTTCTGTGTTCTGCTCATTTTCTGCGCTTTCCTTCACCAGTTCAAACGCATCCGTAAATCGCTTGCATCCATTGCTGCCATACTTCTGCTGCTTATTGAGTGCATTCATATATGCAGTCAGCGTGCGCGGCATATCAATTCCGATATAAGCGGTGGAATACATACTTCCCCGATTTGCCTCGAATGTTATCTGAAACAGGCTGTCATCGCTTTTTCTGTTATCTATAATCTCAAAAAGCTTTGAAATGCCATTTTCCTTTATCTCCTCGATAAATGTCTCGTATACCTGTCTTGTCATGTCGTTGTCGGCATCTAAAGCACCTATAAAATATCTTATATTGTCTGAGGCATTGTCTGAGGCAAAAACACTTTTTCCGAAGTTCGATGCAAAACCACTCTCACTTGTCAGTGCCCTTTGAAGCTGGGCATATCTTGTATCATTTACAATAACTTTTCTTGCTATGCTCTTTCCATCCGCATAGTGATATTCAACCACCATGTTTCCGGTGTAAAACTGGTTGTAAAAGCCCTTCGCACCATTTCTGTTGTAGACCCACCTGTTTATCGTGTCCTTTAGGCAGTCACTTGCCACTCTCCTCGCCGCCTCCGAATAAAGCTTTACATCCTGCGTATCCTGCCAAAAAACATTGTTATCAGGCCCGTGGACAACAACGTACTCCAATTCATCAGCCTCCGGTGTCTGTGCCAGATTATAATCATAAGAAAATCTCAAAGAAAAATACATCACAAAACTCACCGCAAACACAATGAGAAGTCCCGGAATTGTCCTATATATTTTTCTCACACGTCTTGTAGTTATAATCTCATACAGAAAATACGCCGCCGTCGCACCGACATACGCCATAGCCGTGACAAAAAGTTTTGACTCACTTATGCTCTCTCCCGATGTATGCGACCCAAAAAGCACGGACACTGCCACCATCGATATCACTATCGCAGGAATCATTCTCAAAATACTTTGAAGTCCCCTGTTCACAGATGCCTGTGTCGCATTCTCGCTCTTTCTTTTTACAAAGCACACCGCGCCTACCGACGCATATATAAGTCCAAGGATTATGGAATACAGTGCCGGCTTTATGGAGTTTAACATCTCCATGCTGCCGATTTCATAATATCCGAACACCGACGCGATAAATGCAAACGGGATGTTGCTCTCATTTCCAAGAAATGTATTTTCAGTGAGAACGACAAAAGGCATCGCCGTACTGAACAACATATTGCATACAAGCATTATCCCTCTTGGCACAAACAAAATCAAAAGCGCCGTAATCACATTGGTGAGATATGTTCCCGTGAGCGTCATCGCAAGCGCCGTCACGGATGCGGTCAGTATGCAGCCTGCCATGGCACTAACAACTATAAACACTGCACTTTTAAAATCAAGCTGCAAACTGTGCGAAAACGCCGTGATAACCACAGGCACAAGGCTGCACGACACTATGATTATGGCACACCACAAAATAACCGCTGCCATAAAGCTCATGTAAATACATATTCTTGAGTATGACAGTGAATGATAGAAATCGCTCGCCCTTCTCCTGTTCATAAAACCGAACAGCATCATGACCATGAGCGGCGCAAACACATACATCACAAACATTATATATGAATCGACATTCATAAAATCGTAAGAAACCAAAGTTGTGCCAAATTCCCTCGCCTCAAAAAGTCTTATTATCGTAGAGAAAAAAGCCGCACCTGAAAGCAAGAGCGCACCTATTATCCCCGGCAGCTTAACCTGCCTCATGGCTTCACACATCAAGCTTCCACTGAATATCTGATTTTTCGCCTTCATCTTCAATCCACCTCCCCCTCAAACATTGCCGAGAAGTCATATCCTAGAGCCTCAACCTCATATGTGAACACTTCCTCAAGCGTGAGCGGCAAAATGTCAAGTATAACCGGACGGAGCGAATTAAAACGTGCCACTATTTCCTCCCTGTCGCCTCTGACAATTATATTAGAGACAGACCCTCTCTTTGTAAAATGCAAAATGTCAATTCCATCAAACCTGCTCCTGTCATAGTCGTCAAGAAATGCCGTCTGAACCTTGAACATATTGGTCTTTAGGTCTGAGAGCTCGCTCTCAAGCACAATTCCTCCCTTATGTAAAAGAGCAAGCTGGTCACATGTGTCCTCAAGCTCCCTGAGCGAGTGTGATGTGATGACAGCCACCGCTCGGCGCTGTTCGACCTCCTGACATATTATGGCTTTTATCAGATTTCTCATCACCGGGTCAAGCCCGTCAAATGTCTCATCAAAAAACATATACTTAGGACAGCACGAGAGAGCAAGCACAATCGCAGCCTGCCTTTTCATTCCCTTTGAAAAAGCCGCAATGCTCTTCTTTCTGTCAAGCCTCAAATCCTCGGTGAACTTTACAAATTTTTCCCTGTCAAAACCGGGATATGCGGCGGCATACAGCTTTGCCATGCGGTTTAAATTAGCTCCCGGAAGAAAATACAGCTCATCCGGCACATAGACTATATCCTTCTTGACCATCGAATTTTCATAGACTGGCCGCCCGTCGTATGTAAGCTCGCCCTTATCCTGCTTATAGACACCCGTCATTATCCTCAGCAAAGTCGACTTTCCGGCACCGTTTGTCCCTACAAGTCCATATATACATCCATCAGGGATTACACAACTTATATCATCAAGCGCGCAAAAGCCATCGAAGCTCTTGCTTATATTCTTAGCCTCAATCATGCCTTTTCCCCCATTTCGTTATAAATCTCATCAATATACTCGTGAAGCTCCTGTCTGGATATCCCCGCAAGAGCAAAATCCTTAATCTGTTCTTTTATATCGTTAAACGCAGAACGCCTTGACGCTTCAAGCGCCTTTAGAGCCTTGTCGGACACAAAATTGCCCCTTCCATTCACAGAAAAGATTATTCCTCTTCTGTCGAGCTCGGTAAATGCCTTCTGTATGGTATTCGGGTTGATTGACAGTTCGGCTGAAAGCTGCCTCACACTTGGCAGCTTATCCCCCTCCTTTAGAACACCGAGCAATATGAACTTCTCCGTCTGGCGTATAAGCTGCTCGTAGACAGGAACACGCGACATAATATCAATCTGGAACATATAAAACACCTCTCGTTGTCAGATTTAATCAATAAACCCTCAAAAGTTACTCCATAATTTCATTCATTTTTTCACAATGATGTAAAAATACGCAACCGTGGTAATCACAGTTGCGTACTAGGCATAATGGTACGCTTCATACAAATTATATATCGCATACAAAGCGTCTGTCAAGCTATTTATCTTTTGATAAGTTCCTCACTCTCTAAAAGGGCATCGTCAATATTTGCACAGAATGACTCCTCTCCAAGCTCCTCATAGATACCTGATTTTTTGAGTATCTTCATAGGCTGTTCATTTACATGTGAAAAGATAACCTTGGTGCCATTTTTCTTACATCTTGCAATAATCTTCTCGATTGCCTGCACTCCCGTGGCATCTATGGCAGGAACGCTTCTCATTCTGATTATCAGAACCTTGGTGGAATTGTCAAAAAGCAGATTTCCGAACTTCTCCGTCGCCGCAAAGAACATAGGCCCCGTAATCTCGAATACCTGAACGCCCTTTGGCACATTCTTAAAATGAAGGTTGTCCACATTTTCGGCAGTCCTGTTGTCCTCGTCTAAATATACCCAGCCGTGGACATCCGTAACCTCTGACATTCTCTTCATAAAGAGCACGCATGCGAGCGCAAGTCCTACACCGATTGCCACAACGAGGTCGAACACAACCGTAAAAATAAATGTCACAAAGAGAACTATTGTATCGCTCTTAGGCGATGTCTTCACGAGATGAACAAATGTTCTCCATCCACTCATATTGTACGCCACCATGAAAAGTATAGCTGCGATGGCTGGCATTGGAATAAGCTTCGCAAGCGGCATGAGTGACACGAGTATAAGCAAAAGCACGACAGCGTGAACCATTCCCGCAACAGGTGTGCGTCCGCCGTTCTTTATGTTGGCAGCAGTTCTTGCAATCGCTCCCGTCGCCGGAATACCTCCAAAGAGTGCCGACGCAATGTTTCCTGCACCCTGCGCCACAAGCTCCATATTGGAATTGTGCTTGCTTCCAATCATTCCATCGGCTACAACACATGAGAGAAGCGACTCTATTGCGGCAAGAATAGCTATTGTAAACGCATCCGACGCGACAGCGGACATCTTCTCAAATGAGAATGAAGGAAGCGCAAACTTAGGTGGTGCAGATGATATATCATACAAATCTCCGATTGTCTTTACATCCATTTTAAGAAGTGCAACCATGGCTGCCCCCACAACCACGGCGATAAGCGAAGCTGGAATTTTCTCGAGCTTCTTAGGCCAGAATATAAGTATCGCAAGACATACAAGTCCTACAACAAACGCCTGCCAGTTGAAGGTTCCTATACATCTTATCACCTCCAAAAGCTTGTCCATAGTCTCAATAGGTGAATTTACAAAGGTAAGTCCAAGAAAATCTTTAAGCTGTCCGATGGCGATTGTCATGGCAATACCGAATGTAAAGCCCGTTGTAATCGTAAACGGAATAAACTTTATGAGTGCTCCAAGCTTGAATACACCCATAAGTATCAAAATAATACCGGCAAGAATAGTCGCAAGAACAAGTCCGTCCATACCGTTTCTTGCCACAATTCCCGCAACTATCGAAGCGAACGCTGCGGTCGGCCCGGCAATCTGAACGCGGCTTCCGCCAAGAAGTGAGATTACAAAACCTGCAACTATCGCAGTGTAAAGTCCCTGCTCCGGCCCAACGCCCGACGCAAGTGCAAGCGCAATAGAAAGCGGCAGCGCGATAATTGCCACTATGATACCGGCAATCAAATCCTTGGTGAACTGTGAAAAGCTGTAGTTTTTCATACACGTTATCAGCTTTGGTTTGAGATACATAATCTTTTTCTCCTCATATTTAAAATGCTCGAGTGCATTGCACTCAGCTTATTGTGCGCACAGAAAAAGGGTATAGCACTAAGCTATACCCTCTCTCGCGCAAGCTACTAACGGGAATCGAACCCGTGACCTCCGCCTTACCAAGGCGACGCTCTACCGACTGAGCCATAGTAGCAACATGAACGGGCAGATGCACTTGCATCACCCGAGTTCATATATTAACAAATCTTTTTATTTTTGTCAAGGAATTATTTGAAATTTGTTATACTGCATTTTTCGTAGGAACATTACATTTTTCATACAGATTGTATTTCTTCATACTTTTCCGTTATAGCGGTTCATCTTGAGCCTTATCCTCTGTATGGCATTATCCACGGATTTCTCGGGCTTTCCTATAATCTCGGAAATCTCAAGATAGCTCATTCCCTCAAGATAGTATGACAAAATCTCCTTTTCAAGCTTACTGAGTTTTCCCATCATATGGCTTACCGTGAGCTTTTCCTGCTCCTCGTTGAGTATTATTGACTCCGGATTGATATTTTCCGTGTCGGGAAGCACATCCGAGAGCGGTGCCTCCGCGCCCGTCTCGTCGGTTATCATGCTGTATATAGACACATATCCGTTAAGAGGTGCATTTTTCTTTCTGGCATCCGCCGACACAGCCGAGATAAGCTTATTGTTTATGCAGATTGCAGCATAGGTCATAAAAGATGACGCTTTGCTCTCATCATAGTGACCTATCGCATTGTAAAGACCTATCATTCCCTCCTGTATCAAATCGTCGCTGTCGCCCCCGACAAGGAAATAAGTTCTCGCCTTTGAGCGCACAAAGTCCTTGTATTTCTTTAACAAAAACTCCTCCGCCCCCTCGTCGCCCTCCCTTGCCATCTTTACGAGCAGCTCGTCGGAACATTTCTTATAGTTCTTTTTTTCCATCTGACAAAATCTCCATGTGAATACCCATTGTCTAAAGTCAATGGGTTTCCTTTAATCCGCCCAACCGTAAAGGATTGCATTTTACAGGCATCAGTTTCTTACTTGCTCATCATCCTCTGACGAACAATCTCATAAGAAAGAATACCTGCCGCAACAGACGCATTAAGTGAGTCGATATCGCCCTTCATAGGTATTGAGGTTATAAAATCGCACTTTTCCTTTATTAGGCGGCTCACGCCCTCGCCCTCATTGCCTATTACAAGTCCGATAGGCCCTGTGAGGTTCTGTCTGTACATAAGCTCCCCGCCCATGTCAGCGCACACAAACCACATTCCCTGCTTTTTAAGCTCGTCGATTGTAGCTGCAAGGTTGGTTACTTTTGCCACAGGTGTGTAATTAATCGCCCCCGCGCTTGTCTTTGCAACTACAGCCGTGAGTCCTACAGCGCGGCGCTTAGGTATAATTACACCGTGTGCGCCCGCAAGATTTGCAGTTCTTATGATTGCGCCAAGATTGTGAGGGTCTTCTATACCGTCAAGAAGAAGTATAAAAGGCGGCTCACCCTTAGCCTTTGCCGCGTCCAAAATATCGGAAACCTCCGCATACTCGTATGCTGCTGCCTTTGCAATCGCGCCCTGATGATGACCTGTCTGGCTCATCTCGTCAAGTCTTTCCTTCGTCACAAAGTTGATTATCGTATCGCCCTTCTTCGCCTCGCGCACTATCGTCTTTATCGGGCCATCCTGACAGCCATCCAATACATATAGCTTGTCTATGGTTTTTCCGGAACGGAACGCCTCTATGACGGCGTTGCGGCCCTCTATCGTGTATTCTTCGTATCTCATCGAATTTTCCTTTCTTAATCAAATCAGTTCAAGTTTATCAAATGCAAGCTTGATTATCTCTAGGGCGCGTTGGCTCTCCCCTTTCAGATAGAGCCAGCCCATAAGAGCCTCAAAGCCTGTCGCGCGGCGGTAGTCGCTCACAGTCGCATTTTTTGCGGTGGAAAAAGATTTCGCGTTGCGCCCTCTTTTGTATACAGCGAGCTCCTGCTCGGTGAGGAGCCCATCTTCCACAAGCATGTTTATCATTTTCGACTGGGTCGGGGCTTTGGCAAGGTCGCTCGCCTTTTTGTTGAGCTTGTTTACCGGGGCGTTTCCTTTATTCACAAGCAATGTCCTTATTGTAAGCTCGTACACACAATCGCCTATATATGCAAGCGTGAGCGGTGAATAGCTGTCAGCGTCCACATCCTTTAATTCAAATACTTCACGGATTACCTTGTCCATTATGCCTTCTCCCACACTGTTCCTTCTCTTGTGTCTTTTATCACAATGCCCTTTGAAAGAAGCTCCTCGCGGATTGCATCAGCCTTGGCAAAGTCCTTCTCCTTCTTTGCCGCCTTGCGCTCCTCAATCTTTGCGAGAACAAACTGTGAAAGTTCATCATCAACATCATTTGCGGCATCTGCTTTTCCGCACTCTCTTGTGAGATTGAGTGACAGCACCTCGTCAAAGCTCTTTATGAGTTCAAGCTTTGTCTTGTCGTTGCAGTCGGCTCTGAGCACATCATACACGACAGTGAGAGCGCTTGAAGTGTTGATATCGTTGGCAAGCGCATCAATAAAGCTCTCCTTAAACTTGTCAAATGCCTCCTTGTCAACCTCGCCCTCGTCCTTTAGGGTTCCAATCTTTTTCACAAGCTTGTTGTAAGCTGCTGCCACATTGTCCATAATCTCGTATGAAAACTCAAGCGGCTTGCGGTAATGTGACTGCAAGCAGAACATTCTGTACACAAGCGGGTCATAGCCCTTCTCCTCAAGCACTGAGACGGTGAGAATATTTCCCGTGGACTTGCTCATCTTTCCTGTCTTGTCATTCAAATGGTGAACATGGAACCAATAATTGCACCACTTATGTCCAAGATATGACTCACTCTGTGCAATCTCGTTGGTGTGATGAGGGAAAATGTTGTCCACGCCGCCGCAGTGGATATCCATGTACTCTCCAAGATGCTTCATGCTTATGCAGGAGCACTCGATATGCCAGCCCGGATAGCCCACACCCCAAGGGCTATCCCATTTAAGCTCCTGATTGTCGAACTTCGACTTTGTAAACCACAGAACAAAGTCTGCCTTGTTTCTCTTGTTGGTGTCCTCGCTCACGTCATCGCGCACTCCTACCATAAGCTCCTTCTCGCTCTGGCTTGAGAACACATAGTAGTCCTTGAGTTTTGAGGTGTCAAAATATACATTCTCGCCCGCAATGTAAGCGTAGCCCTTCTCGAGAAGCACGCTGACCATGTTGATAAACTCAGGTATGCAGTTGGTTGCAGGCTCAACAACGTCCGGTATGCGGATGTTTAGCTTGTTGCAGTCGGACAAAAATGCGTCCGTGTAAAACTTTGCAATCTCCATGACTGTCTTGTGCTCTCTCTTTGCACCCTTTAACATCTTATCCTCGCCCGTGTCGGCATCGCTTGAGAGATGTCCGACATCTGTGATGTTCATAACTCTCTTTACATCGTAGCCGACATAGCGGAGTGTCTTCTCAAGAATGTCCTCCATTATATAACTTCTGAGATTTCCAATGTGTGCATAGTGATACACTGTAGGCCCACAAGTGTACATCTTAACCTTTCCGTCCTCATTTGGAACAAAAAGCTCCACATTTCTTGTAAGTGTGTTAAAAAAACGTATTCTGTTTTCCATTGTAATCTATTCCTCCATTTGTTTTACAAGCCTTGCGACTGTCTCTTTAAGCTGCTGTATATCGTTCATAACCGGGTCAGGCAGATGCACCTGGTCAAGGTCAACGCTTGGTATCTTCACGTTGTCGCGCTTTACCACGCGCCCCGGAACGCCTACGACTGTAGAATTGGGCGGCACATCATTCAACACAACCGAGCCCGCACCTATCATGGAATTGGCACCGATTGTTATGTCGCCCAGCACCTTCGCGCCGCAGCCGACCATCACGTTGTCCTCGAGCGTCGGATGTCTCTTGCCCTTCTGCTTTCCGGTACCTCCAAGCGTAACCCCCTGATAGAGAGTAACATTGTCCCCGATAATCGCGGTCTCACCTATAACAACCCCGTGTCCGTGGTCTATAAAAAGCCCCTTTCCTATTTTTGCCCCGGGATGAATTTCTATTCCGGTCTTTCTCGCAGCCCTCTGTGATATGAGGCGTGCGCGAAAATAATGTTTTTTTTCATAGAGCTTATGCGCTTTTCTATATTTTAAAATAGCCTTGAAGGAGGGGTACAAAAACACCTCCATATCCGACTTGATTGCCGGGTCTCTGTCGCGTATTATAGCAATCTCCTGCTTAATAGTGTCAAACATGAGCTTCTCCTTTTTAATATATGCTTATGTAGTATAATATTATATAATAAAAACCTCGCCACTATATCACTATAGAGGCAAGGTTATCGCGGTTCCACTCTACTTAGAAAGAAGATATGCCACAAAAAACAATCTTCTACTATCTCGACGACGGTTAACGGTGTCAGCCGTGGCAGGATACTCATTTCCCCCGCCATGCTCAGGAACGCACTTCGCAAAATCCGTGTAAAGAACTTCCAGCTTCATCGTACTTGATGAGTTCTTCTCTCTGTGACAGCGGGTATCTCGCTACTCTTTTCCATCTAAGCATTTACATATATTACAGCAATTCCATAAATTGCTATTATAGTCAAAAATTTTTAACCATAACATGATGCTTCGTCACATTAAAAAGCCTTATCACACAGTCACAAAAAGCTTTTTACCTTTTAAAGCTCACATCACATTATTAGAATATGCACCAAAGTCGGATTTGTCAATCATTTTTTATCGCTTGGCACATCCACTGCATCCCGCACATCCGCCGGCATTCACAGAAGACGGCTCGCTCGATATGAACTGCCCCCTTGAAATATTGTCGTAAATATAGTTCTCAACGGACATTATAAGAGCCACTGCCTGCGAGGAAATTCCCTCACCAGTTCCTGTAAAGCCAAGCCCCTCCTCGGTGGTTGCCTTGACGTTAACGCGGCTTATATCAAGCCCTAACGTGTCCGCAATGTTCTTTCTCATCTGCTCAATATGCGGTGCCATCTTAGGCTTCTGCGCGATAATGGTGCTGTCGATATTCTCGATAACATAGCCCTCCTCGGACAAAAGCTCGCCCACCTTTCTAAGAAGCATAAGACTGTCAGCCCCACTGTACTGCGGGTCTGTGTCAGGAAAATGCTTTCCTATATCGCCAAGGGCCGCCGCACCCAAAAGCGCATCCATAATCGCATGTAAAAGCACATCCGCATCCGAATGTCCCAAAAGCCCTTTCTCATAAGGAATTTTAACTCCTCCTATAATCAAATCACGGTCAGGCACAAGCCTGTGAACATCATATCCCATTCCTACTCTCATAATAACCCTCCACTCAAAGTCCAAAAGCCTTACCACATGGACATAAATTTTATATCCAAAATGGTACAATCTGTCCGCCCTCTTTGTCAAGAGAAAAACATTTGAAATTATTGTCAATAAGACTCACCTAAAAATTTATAGCACATACTTTTTTAATTATGCAAAAAACCGGAGACTCATCATCTCCGGTCATCCAGTAGCGAGAAAGAGATTCGAACTCCCGACACCATGGGTATGAACCATGTGCTCTAGCCAACTGAGCTATCTCGCCATATCAATATTTGCAGATAATTATAAAACTTATAACTGCCTGTACAATTAACTTGCTCTGATAATATAACATTATCTCAAACAAATGTCAACAATTTTTTGTATTTTTTTAATTTTTTATATTGTATATTCAATTTCAGACCAAGAAACTATTATTTTATACATAAAGACACTACACACTCCTGTTAAGTTCAGCATAATGCTCTCAAATACATATCGTTTATTGCCAAACACAAAACCGGAGACTCATCATCTCCGGTCACTTAGTAGCGAGAAAGAGATTCGAACTCCCGACACCATGGGTATGAACCATGTGCTCTAGCCAACTGAGCTATCTCGCCATATTAAATTGATATGTATGGGGCCTATAGGGCTCGAACCTATGACCCTCTGCTTGTAAGGCAGATGCTCTCCCAGCTGAGCTAAGACCCCATAAGTTGTTTTGTCTGCTCGCTGTCAATCAGCTTGCTTAATTAATATAGCACTACAACAAACAAATGTCAACAACTTTTTTAACTTTTTTTAAATTATTTACCTATCACAAAAATCATCTCACATCGAATGTCTTATCCGAGAAATAATACACCAATGTGGAGGAAAGACTGAGCATAACAGCTACCACAAGCCCCAAAACTATATCAAACACAACTGCTGTACAATCAATGTAAACACAGCCGTAGCATATCACAAGAATGCCTGCGTTGGCGGCAAAAAATGTATAGCCTTTAATTTTAAGCTCCTTGGTGTAAGGCTGGCAGATATAATACACCAGCAGATTGAACACCGCATAGAACAACGACAGCATTACTATTCCGACACAAACCGGAATTATCGCCGAAATGTTTTTTGCGTTTCCGGTGGCTACGCCCACAACGATAAACGCTATGCACATGACAACCGCCTGAACCAGTTCACAGCCCGCGAGCATCTTGAGCCTTATGGCATAGTTCATAAAATTATATCTCTTCCCGGTATATGTCCCCGACTCCAAAACATCCTTGTCTATATAGCAGAACATTGATTTGCACAGCTTTGGCGTGACTGAAAGACAGTACATGATGAATACCATTATCGGAAGTGCATCACAAATTACCGACCATATCGTGTTTTTGGTCTCCTCCGGCGACATAAGGCATATTATAACGCCCACCACCCCGGCTATAACTATGAGAACACATCTGACAGCCAATATACTTCTTATAAAATCAAGGTTTCTGGTAAAAAATATCTTGTGCAGATACTCAAGCCCCTTCGCCTTGTCCTTGTCAAATCTTTTGAAATATCCGTTTTTTGAATACTCACTTATCATCATTCCGTCGTATGCGTCGGCATCATCATTTCCGGCTGCATCCTCATCTTTCATGCGCTCCATATAGTTTTGTGCTATATAACCGTAATCGGTATAGTTAAAAAGCACATACAGAGCCACAGCCGCAAGTATAAGCGCCGCCAAAATCCAAATATAACTGTACACGCAGTCTGTAAGGTCAACAACCCTGTTTCTCAAAAAAGGAAAAGCATACGCCATAAACACGCATGTAGCCATAATGGCTATTGTGACAATAGTATTCTCGCTTATGGATTTTCCGGTATAGCGGAACACATACAGATTTATAAGCTCCCCTATAATTCTTGAGATAATCACCCACAATGCAAGATAAAAGGCATGTCCAAAATCCACTCCAATAATGCAGTACGCAATTCCAAATCCAAGCCCGTCAATCAACAGCTTATATACTATTCTCTCCTTAAAAAACAGTGACACATCAATCTGCATCGTGGCGAACAAAGTCCTTGCATCCTCGTCCACATCAAACACTCCCGAATTGATGAGTGAGCCGCAGATACAGCTTAACAGGCATGTAAAATAGACCATCGACTGTCTTAGCTGAAATCCCTCCCATACACTTATAGCCGAAAATATTCTGTACGGAAGGTACATAAACAAAAATACATACACAATCTTTGTGATTATGTCAAAAATAATTTTGAGCACCGCATTTGCAATCGAATAGCCCGCGACAGTGCTGTCATTCCCTGTGTCCTTATGTGAAGCTTTTATGTGGAACGTGTTCTTCAACCTTCCCACGTCATTGTCCGCCTCAAGGAGAAACTGATACAATATCCTCTTTACCATCTATCTCCCTCCCTGAAATTTTCCATCCACAACAGTAAGCTCCTCATCGCTTAGAAAAACCGCTATCGATTCGTCCGTACATCCAAGGAGAATTATACTGCTCTCTTTAATGCAGTCCAGATATTTTTTTACCTTTTTCAAAAATTCAACATTTGTGATATTTTTTATACTGTCTATTATGAGCACAGGCGGTTTGTTTATAAGGAAACAAAGGAATTGAAGTCTCACCCTCTCATCCCATGTGAAATCCCTTATCAGTCTGTCCCCTCTTATATCGGAAAGCTCGACCATCTCAAGATATTCATCTATCGTCTTAATTTCCTGAATACTTCTTTTGTTCATGTCAATGTAATACTTGACAAACTCACGCACTGTAAGGAACTCAGGAAATGAGGGCTCCTCGCTGAAGCGCGCAATCATCGCCGGAGACATACAGTTGTTGCCATCACATATCAACTGTATTTTGTCAAAATCCGACTGCTTTCCGTAGGCTATGCTGTTAAAAAGTGCCGCCCTGTATTTTTCCGGAGCATTTATGCAATATACATTTTCCTGATAAAATGTGTATGATGCCTCATCAAGCAGCGTCTCATCTCTATCAGTTACTGTAAGATTTCTTATCAAAAGTTTCATAATTTATAACCTCTTTTAATTGGTGTAATTATAAAGCATCCATAGTATAGCATCAATCCACTATGTTTGCAAATCGCAAAAAGTTCTTGTTAAACTTTAACTGCTATGATATCATAGTACAATATTTGTTACATTATCAACATACAAAATATGTAATTGTATGTGCACAAAAGGACGAGGGGAAGTCATGAAAGAATTTATTAAGAAGTACAAGCACGCACTGCTTACATTGTATACGCCTGTATACCTGTTATGTTTTTACTATCTCGAAAAAACCGTCACAACGGATTTTACGGCACTCAATTCACCGATTGATAACATCATTCCATTCATTCCGATATTTATAGTTCCTTACCTGCTGTGGTTTCTCTACATTGCGGTAAGTGCCATATACTTTATATTTGCGTCACAGCGCGATTTTGTGAAGCTCATGAGCTTTCTCATAATCGGAATGAGCGCATACCTTGTCATATGCTATGTTTTTCCAAACGGACTTTACAATTTCCGCCCGGACAACCTTGTAGCTGACAATCCTTTTACAAAGCTCGTGGCATGGCTGTACAATACCGACACATCGACAAATGTTTTTCCGAGCATACATGTATACAATTCCATCGGTGTCCATGTGGCAATCAACAAGACCGATGCCATAAAAAGCCCTGTTATAAAGAACGCTTCTCTTGTGCTATGCGTACTTATATGTTTTTCAACAATATTCTTAAAACAGCATGCACTTATAGATGTAATCGGCGGATGTGTCATGGGACGCATGGTGTATCTTCTAATATACAAGACAAAAGTTTCAGACTTCATCGACAAAAAGACATGGAACTAAGCTAAAGCCAATCAAAGCAAGACGCTTCCGCAATAGTACACCTGCATTACGCTAAAGCAGAATGTTCTATTGCGGCGCGTCCTTTTTATTTGCTGTGAAAAATTCTTTCTAATTAAATCCTATTATCTTCTGGAAAAGCTTGTAGCCCAATCTCTGGACAGCCCTCGCAAGCTTTCCCTCCCAGCTCAGTGCAATTCCCATCAAGCTATGCTTGAGATTTTTGTACAGTACCGGATTTTTTTCTTTTAAATACATCCAAAGCTCATGCTTCTTTTTATAATTTTCCTCATCCCTTGAAAGGACACAAAATGCGGACGATATCGTCATCATTATATTCACATAATTCTGCATGTACTTCATACATGGACGCTCGCTTATCGCATCATAATCAAAGTAGTCAATCATAATTCTGTTGACCCTCAACTGCTGGTCAATTCTCTTTATCATAACCGACTCATTTACCGACTGGTCATCCCTTCCGATAAAATAATGATAGAATACCACATCCGTGTAGTACATCTTCTTCACATAAGGAAGCGGATTGAACACAAATATGTTGTCCACATAGAAAGTGTGCTTAGGAAGCTCAAGCCCGCAATCCTTTAAAAGCTGCGTCCTGTAGATAACGGAGTGCATGAGAATATACTGCGATATTCTAAAATGTCCAACATCATGCCATGTAAAATATTTGTCCTTTGGAAAAACATTGCGGTAGCTCATAACCTTCTTGTGGTGTGCGCCCTGCTTGTCATAGACAAAGTTGGATATAAGCATATCAAGCCCGTCGTCATTTGCAAGTGCTCTTTTCATTATGCTCAAAAGCTTTTTATACGCTCTTTTGTCAACCCAGTCGTCACTGTCTACAACCTTAAAAAATGCCCCTGTCGAATTGGCAAGACCTGTATTGACGGCCTCGCCATGACCTCCATTCTCCTGATGAATGGCTTTCACTATTGTGGGATAAGCTTTCGCATATCTGTCAGCGATGGCGGCTGTATCGTCCTTCGTCGAGCCGTCATCCACAATAATAATTTCAACATCTTCACCGCCCTCTAACAGTGAATCAATACATTTTTCCATGTACGCCTGTGAATTGTAACATGGAACAGCGATAGAGAGTATCTTCTTATTCATACTTTTCTTTTACCACCTCACCATTTTTTGTCGGCTGTATCCCGACATTATATCCATACACATACTTCAATAAAAATACAGTCAGCATAAGGCACAAAACCATCGCAAGCAAAATCACAAAGATATTTAAGAGACTCTGCGGAATAAGCTCCGTTATAAGCACCGAAAGCAGATTAGCTCCCATATGAAATACAATCGGTGCCCATATAGTCTTCATCTTCTCGTAAACATACGCAAGCATCAACCCGATTATGAATGCATACACAAACTGTACAAGATTTCCGTGGAACAATCCGAAAAAAGCTGCTGAGATTATTATTGCCAGTTTTGCACTGCAAAAATCCCTGAGCCTTTTGTATATCATTCCCCTGAAAAGCAGCTCCTCAAGTATCGGTGCCGCTATAACAGCCGACACAATCTCCATAAACAGTCCGCCCGAATAAATTATCTGCGAAACCTGCTGATATTTCGGGGAAAAATATGCAATACCGCTTATGGACACAATCGCATTGACGCTCACCGCCGCCGTCATCCCCAGCAATCCGACAAGCGCAAGGCTCTTTATATCGGGCATTTTGTAGGAAAATCCCTGCAAAAGCTTTCTCTTTTTGTTATCACTTCGCAAAAGCAGGGCAAATACCGGCATAAGCACAATATTCGTCGCTGCTGTAATCTGAAGGCTGTATCTGTTTATAAGATTAGCTATCTGATTTTGATAATCGTACACATCCCCTGCTGCCACAAGCGTTCCATTTCTGATTGCAAGGTTCACTATAAGCTGCATCGCACCAAACTGCACCACAAACGCGACAGCAAAGTATATCACAACCGGATATGCCAGCCTCCACACCTGCTTCAAGGTATCCTTCATACGTCGCCCCCTATCTTATTATCTTGGCTATATCCCAAACACTCTCTGCGATAAAATCAGGCTGCTCCGCTTTAAGCTCCTCCATTGAGCCGTAACCGTAAGCTACCGCCATGCAAGGTATTCCCACTTCCCTCGCGCCTATAACATCGTGCTTGCGGTCACCGACCATTATCGGTCTTTCATGTGAATATCCCTTCTCATCTAAAAGCTCAAACGCATATCTTATAACATCCGACTTTCTGGTTCTTGTACCGTCAAGCTCACTTCCCGCGACAACATCAAAATATTTCATAAGGTCAAAATACTCAAGGACAACATTTACAAGCATGGTAGGCTTCGAGCTTGCAACGGCAAGCTTTATGCCACGGCTCTTCAATGTCTCTAACACCTTGTCAATTCCCTCGTACATCTTATTTTCATACACACCGATTGGATTGTATCTCTCCCTGTACTTCTTGACGCAAGCTGTGCTCGTGGCATCATCGAGATTATATCTCTCAATAAAATGTTCTTTTAAAGGCGGCCCTATAAAATCCTCAAGGTTGTCAAGGTCAGGCTCATCTATCCCGATATCGGCAAGCGCGTACTGAACACACGATGTGATACCCTGCTTAGGGTCTGTGAGCGTCCCGTCAAGGTCAAAAAGCACCGTGTCAAAAAGGTTGGATATAAGAGGAGTAACGTCAACCGGCTCCTCAAACTCAAAATATTTTCCCTCATCGGCAGCCTTGGCAAGCTTTGGATTTATCGGAAGCTTTGCAAGAACAGGAACTCCTATCGCCTGCGCCTCCTCGTCGATATGGCTCTCACCGAATATTTTCTCTATTCTTCCACAGTCAGGGCATTTATAGTAGCTGTAATTTTCAATAATTCCCAGCACCGGTATGTCCATCTTCATAGCCATGTTGTATGCCTTCTTAACAATCATGGACACAAGGCTCTGCGGCGATGTCACAAGCACAATCCCGTCAACCGGAAGCGACTGAAATACCGTGAGCGGCACATCGCCCGTTCCCGGCGGCATGTCAACAAGAAGAAAATCAAGCTCTCCCCAGCATACATCCGAATAAAACTGCTTGACAAAATTCGCAATCACAGGCCCTCTCCATATAACCGCGTCGTCCTCGTTCTGCAAGAGCAGGTTCATTGACATAACCTTGATTCCCTCAGCCGACTCAGGAGCCATAATTCCCATATCGCTCTCCTCGCATCGCTCATCAATTCCCATCATTCTAGGTATTGACGGACCTGTTATATCGGCATCCATTATTCCAACCTTATATCCCATTGCGGCTAACTGACGCGCAAGAGCACATGTGACAGTCGACTTGCCAACTCCGCCTTTGCCGCTCACAACGCCAATCACCCTCTTAATATCAGAGAAGTCATTTCCCTT
This sequence comes from Eubacteriales bacterium, assembly GCA_050874385.1. Taxonomy (GTDB): domain Bacteria; phylum Bacillota; class Clostridia; order Lachnospirales; family Lachnospiraceae; genus CAG-882. The sequence goes on along the minus strand of JBNMKO010000003.1, from coordinate 49,426 downwards.
CACGAGAAAGCTCTTCTTAACTTCTGCGTTCATCAATATTCCTCCAAAATAATTTTTATAATAACTATTCTGCCACAATCTTACATGACAAAATCAATCCTCTGTAAAAATGACCACTTGTCCAAAATGTCCATACAAATGTAATATTAACACATTTGCCTCCTTATTTCAAAATAAAAAATATTAAATTACCTTAAATTAAGTATCTTTTAAGAGTTTATAATCAAAATCCCCATTACGAACAGTTACATATTGACAAAAATATCACAACTCTGTATAGTATCAGATGCAGGCAAAGCCTGCCGCTAGGGGAACTCTTTATGGGTTGAGATTGACACTTGTCAGACCCTCACTACTTGATCCGGTTAATACCGGCGTAAGGAAGCACGCTTTATGACATTTACAACGTCGTCAACTTTCTAACTAAGTAGGCCCCTCCTGAAATATATTTCATAGGAGGATTTTTTTATGTCACTTTTCTTCAACGCGGAGGACGGTTTTTACACCCTCACCACCGCCGGAATTATCGCTTTCATCGTAATCGCGGTAATTTTACTTATTCTTGCAGCCTTTTTGTCGGGCGGTATATCCAAGGAAAAAAAGAAGCTTTTCTCGACAAAGCAGCTTGTATTTTCAGCCGTAATGCTCGCACTTGGCTTTGCCACATCCTATGTGCAGTTGATTAAAATGCCTTGGGGCGGCTCAGTAACACTCTTTTCAATGCTTTTTATAACGCTCATCGGCTACTGGTACGGCCCTAAGATTGGCATATCATGTGCATTTGCATACGGTATCATGCAGTTTTTGCAGGGCGGCGGAACATACATACTCTCGCCTATGCAGGCATGCCTTGACTACTTCTTCGCATTTGCGGCGCTCGGCGTGTCGGGCTTCTTCTACAAAAAGAAGAACGGGCTTATAATAGGTTATATTGTGGCAATCCTCGCGCGAGGTCTTTTCCACACAATCGGCGGATATATCTACTGGATGGATTACATGCCTGACTCATTCCCTTCAAATCTCGCCGTTATATATCCTATCTGCTATAACTACGCATACATTCTTCTCGAAGGTGTCGTGACTGTGATAGTTCTCATGCTCCCTCCTGTAAAAAAAGCCATGAGCTATGCAAAGCGCATCGCAACAGAGCAATAACTGTCATATATGCACAAAAGCTGTGCGACAATTTGAAAATTTTAATTAAATATTGTGTATTGAAAAAAGGGAAACTTCACATTATTCTATATAAAGATGTTGTTGTAAATAGTATCTTACACCCAGCATCTTTAACATATACTTTATAGAACAATGAGGAGTTTCCTTTTATGTATAAAAACAAAAATAAGTCCGGCAGACTGCTCAGGACTTTTCATAAAACATTATGTGTACTGTCTACTTTGGCAGTACTATTTGTCATATCCGCATGTAACAGAACTAACGCATTAAGCGGACAACTTCCGTCATCCGACGCACCATCATACGCCGCCCGCGAGACACTCTCCGATGAAGAACGCAACACGGACGCTTCCACCAATGAGCCATCCGGCTCTGCCGAAACTTTGCCTGAAAATGACATCGCCGCTCTCACACCTTCCGAGAAAAACGCCCTCACCCTTGAACGTCTCAACAGCACATACGGCGTAAATATCTGCTATGGCTCTGACGTTACATGGAACTATGGCACTTCCGGAACCGGTATCACTGACGATAAGCTTGTTGCATCACGGCTTAATCTGCTTGAAACATGTCTCAAAAGATATCCTTCAAGCCTTTTTTCTGACCTCAATGCGTATTCGCCAATCACAATAAATCTAGTTGACACCTTGGGCGGTGCCGATGGCTACACGGACGGCAGCCAAAAATCTTCCATAGAGATAGCTCTTAGCTGTGACAACCCCGATTTGTACTTTACGCTCGCCTTTCACCATGAGCTTTTTCACTTTATAGAATACTGTATAATGTACAATTTTGACAATTACAACGAACTGCTCGACACGGACGAATACACCGATATAAGCCTGTACGATACAACCGACTATTCGGGCACAATTTATGCCACCGATACCGATATCTACAGCCAGTATTTTACATCCATATATGCAAAAACCAACCGCCTTGAAGACCGCGCGGAGCTGTTCTCCTACTATATGGGAAACACGGTGAAGGAATGTATGAAACGCGCGGACACACCTGTAAGTCTCAAAATGAAAAAGATTGCCGAAGCTATCCGCGTGTGCTGCCCATCGCTTTCAGATTATGAATATGGGACACTGCCTTGGGAGGAGAAAATTGCGTATTAATTTTATAAATGAACAGCTTAAAATATTGCACAATTTTGTCTGTTTTACAAAGAGAGATTTTGAAAATAAAAAAGAATATTTTTTAGTATTTACTCATCTTTAGTAAAGGTTAAAACATGGTTTATTATACTATTTTTCCTCGACATTTTGAAACATCGGATTATGAAAAAATATATAGCAATATCGCGCCTTTTCTGCCCAAATTCAGGCGCAAAAAGGCAGAAAACATCATTCCCATAAGGGAAAGAGCTGTGAGCGCACTGTCCTTTATTTTGTTGTGCCATGGGCTTTTGATGGAATATCCGCATCGTTTTCAGGTGAAAGACATAGATTACATAGGAAATTCAATTAATTTTTCGTATGGCTGCAACGGAAAGCCGGCTCTTAGTGAACCATACAACGATATATTTTTTAACATAAGCCACTGCCGCACTGCGATTGCGTGTGCGATTGCGCCTTTTGAGGTGGGTGTTGACATTCAGGACATACGTCGTCCTTCTCCCGCCGTTTTAAGGCGTATTCCGCATGCCATGAATGACGAGGAGTTCTCAACATTCTGGAGCAGATATGAGGCTTACACGAAACTCACAGGTGACGGCATAACAAAGAGCTTTGCCGACTGCGATTACATGTCAAAGGAATTTCTTTGCAACAGCAATGTTACTATTGTAACTACGCCTGTGCTGTACCCGGACACTTTAAATGCTTGCTCCAAATCTGACAAGACAGACAATGCACAAAAAAAGACAGCCGCTTTTTTGTCGACTGCCTTTTGTGCATCCCCTCAACATCAACAACAAGGTGTTGGGGTTCTAACTGATAATATAAACTGTAATAATAGTTATAAAGACAATAATGTATTTTTTGGTGATACCACACTGCGTTCACCTGACATTTCATCATGCAAAAAGTGTTTTCAGTTTGATAGCAAAAGTATTATTCCCGTTGAATTGTCAAGCCTGTGCCATACTGCTCTTCTTTGACATTTTTCCTATAATCACATAGTAGGCAATGCAAAGTGGAACGACAGCGGCAATCCACGCCACCGGTCCGGCAAGACAAACGCCTACATAGCCCATTCTGTCAGGCAGTGTAAACGATACGATACATCTTGCTATAAGCTCGAAAACTCCTGCCATAAGTGGCATAAAGCTTCTTCCGACTCCCTGAAGTACATTTCTGTACACAAATATCATGTAGAGGAATGGGAAGAACACACATATCGTGTCCACATAGGTCACAGCCGATGCCACAACCTCCGGCTGGTCGCCCGATATGAACAGACCGGACAGCCATTCCGCGCCGAAGAACAACGCTATCGCTGATATAACCGCAAGTGCAAGCGTCATAATAGTGCAGCTTGTGACACCCTTTTTTATTCTGTCGAGCCTTCCCGCTCCGAGGTTCTGACCTGCATAGTTCGCCATAGTTACACCTATTGACGGGCCTATCTGCGTGACAAGCTGCTCAACCTTACATCCGGCTGTGTACGCCGCAATCTTGTCCGACCCGAAAGTATTTAAAGCGCTCTGTAAAACAATTGTTCCGATAGCTGTTATCGAGAACTGGAACGCCATCGGAAGTCCTATCGCAAGATGCTTTCCCATCATAGGAAAATCGAGCTTGAAATCATCCTTTGACAGATGCAGTATGCTGTATTTTTTCAAAGCATATATCACGCAAAGTATTCCGGCAACTCCCTGTGCAAGCACTGTCGCAAATGCAGCGCCGAAAACGCCCCACTTGAACACTATTATAAATAATAGGTCAAGCCCGATGTTCAAAAACGACGCAAGAATAAGGAAATAAAGTGGTGTCTTGCTGTCTCCGAGCGCCCTTATAACGCACGAACACATATTGTAGAGGATTGTCGCACATATTCCCCAGAAAATGGTCTTTATGTACACGTCCGCCATGTCAATAATGTTGGCAGGTGTCTTCATAAGCACAAGTATAGGTCTGGTAAAAATTACAGAAAGTGCCGTCAAAAGCACCGTGAAGAACAGGCACAGCATTATAGCCTGTCCAACACTCTTTTTAAGCCTCCTGTCATCCTTTGCGCCAAAAAACTGCGCCGGGAGTACCGCAAAGCCTCCGGCTATTCCGGTGGAAAAGCCGTTGACAAGAAAGTTGAGCGAACCCGTTGACCCCACAGCGGCGAGAGCATCCGTTCCGAGGCTCTGTCCCACGATAATCGTGTCAACCATGCTGTATAGCTGCTGGAACACATTTCCAATCAGTACAGGTATCGCAAAAAACAAAATAATCTGGAATGGATTTCCAACCGTCATATCCTTTGATTGATTTTTAGCCATAAATTCCCCCATGCCGCCACACGGTGGCACAAATATTAATTAAAAACGTGCATTTTACTTTTTTCTAATAGTTCAGTATAACTTAACTATTGTGAAATCATAATACATTTAAGTCAGTGTTTTTTACTATCTTAAATGTATCTTTCACAATATCCTCACTTGTGAATAATCTATAGAATTAATTCTTTTTCTATGATTACATTCTGTCAGGAACCTTTATTGCGAGAAGGTCTGTGCAGGTCTCAAGTATACTCTTTGTGAGCGAGATAAGTGCAATGTAGCTTTTGCGCTTCTTCTCGTCCTCCTCGGAGAGAATTTTTGTGTCATGGTAGAAGCTGTTGAACACATTTGCGACATCGTATATAAACTTACATATCTTGTGAGGTGCAAGCTCCGCATAAGCGCTCTCTATAACCTCCGAGAACTTTGCAAGAAGCAGGCAAAGGTCAGTCTCACTTGCTCCCTCCGGTGCGACAAAATCTTTCATTCTGTCTGCCAATGAGATATTCTCCGCGCCAAAAGTCTGCGCATACTTATTTAAAATTGACTTGATACGCACAATCGTGTAGAGAACGTAAGGACCTGTATCTCCCTCAAACGATGTAAATCTGTCTATGTCAAAAATATAGTCCTTTGATGCCTGATTTGAGAGGTCGCCGTACTTGATTGCCGCAAGACCTACGACCTTTGCTGTCTCCCTTGCCTCATCGTCAGCAACGTCGCGGTTCTCCTTAATCTTGTTATAAACAGCGTCCTCGACATCCTTTATAAGGTACTCAAGTCTCAACAAATCACCGTTTCTTGTCTTAAACGGCTTGCCGTCCTTGCCGTTCATCGTGCCAAAGCCGAGGAAATCCATCTCTGTGTCCTCCGGAACGATGCCAGTCTTTTTTGCCGCCCTGAAAATCTGTGTAAAGTGCATCTCCTGACGTTTATCTGTAGTATATATATACTTAAACGGATGATAAAGTTTTTCTCTCTCAATCATTGTCGCAAGGTCTGTTGTCGCATAGAGCGCCGCACCATCGGACTTTCTCACGATACATGGAGGAATTTCCTTTTTGTCGGTATCCTCGGCAACATCTATTACCAATGCACCCTGACTCTCATGCGCATAGCCCTTATCCACAAAATTCTTTAACATATCCTCAATGTAAGGCTTTGCGTCCGACTCACCCTTCCACACATCAAAGCTCACATTAAGATTGTCATAATTTCTCTTGAGGTCTGCGATGGAAATATTCATAATGTGCTTCCAGATTGCAGTGTAGCCCCTATGACCTCTTTGCAACATAACCGTCGCCTGATGTGCTGCCTCGGCAAACTCTGCGTCCTCCTTGGACTTTTTGCTCGCACATGGATAGATGTCCTCAAGTTCTGCGAGTGTAAAAGGTGCTTCTGCCGGGTACTCGCCTGTAAAGCTCTCATCAAAATAAGGAAGCTCCGGCTTTCTGTTCTTGAGCTCCATGATGATAAGTCCCATCTGTAGTCCCCAGTCGCCCAAATGCACGTCACCTACAGTGTCATAGCCATTGTATGCACATATTCTTTTAAGGCTCTCACCGATGATAGCCGGACGAAGATGTCCAACATGGAGAGGCTTTGCGACATTGGCTCCGCCGTAGTCGAGCATGATTGTCTTGTTCTTCTTTGTCTCGTCACAGCCAAACTTCTCATGGCTTCCCATTTCCTTTACATAGTCGGCAATGAACTGTCCCGAAAGGTTCATATTTATAAATCCCGGATTGACTGCCTCAACCTTGGAAAATGTGCTGCTTGCGGCAAGCTTTTCCACCACCTCACCCGCAATAATTGCAGGTGCTTTCTTGTATTCCTTGGCTGCTGCCATACAGCCGTTGCACTGATACTGGCATAAATCAGGTCTGTTAGACACAACAACCTTGGCATATTTTTCATCATAGCCGCACGCTGAAAATGCAGCCTTCAGCTCCTCATTTAAAAGCTCTATTATCTTTTTCATTTTATCCCTTTCTCTTATGATACATGTTTATGGTCAATTATTCATCATTTTAATACGATTAATGCAAGATGTCAATGGGTGCCATTGTCATTGTGTGTCTTTGCATATTCTTCTGATACACGTTTAAAATTAATCTTCTTACGGTTATGCCAGTTTTTTATTTTTCCATTTTCCCGAATAATATCTGATAACTGGTATTATACAGCCACAGCTCCATGATAGTGGTGTTGCAATCCATATTCCGGTGACACCGAGTATTCCCGACAAAAGATATGCGAACACAATTCTTCCCGAAAGCTCCGTAAGACCTGCAACCATACATGTGTTGACATCGCCTGCTCCTCTTATCACATTCTGGTAGCTCTGCATAATTCCGGCTATCACATAGGCCACGCCGATGATTGTCAGATATGTACACCCAATCTCAATAGCTTTTCCCGACTCATTGGCATCTAGGAACAATGTCATAAGCTGTACTCTGAATACGAGAACCGCCGCCGCGATAAAAGCACTTGCCGCAACCATGACGGCGAGCGTCTTATAAAGTGCCTCCTTAATTCTGTCGTACCTGTTCTGTCCTATATTCTGCCCGGTAAATACCGAGAGCGCATTTCCGATTGAAACGATTACCTGAATTGCAACGCTGTCCACTCGGTTGGCTGCTACATAAGCCGCCATTACCGACGAGCCAAAGGAATTGACAAGTCTCTGCACACTCATTCCCCCAAGCGATATCATACATGACTGGAATGCCGCCGGAAATCCCGTTCTGACAATGAGCTTTATATACTCCTTTTCAGGCTTTCTCTTCATGTGTACAAGTCCAATCTCAGCCCTTATATTTACAATTTTCACAAGACATATAGCCGCTGAAACACACTGTGCGGCGATTGTTGCATAAGCCGCGCCCGCCACGCCGAGATTACATTTTACAATGAAAAACAAATCAAGCGCTATATTTACAAGGGACGAAGCTATAACCGCGCGGAGTGGTGTCTTGGAGTCTCCGACACTGTTGAGTATCGCGCCGCACCCATTATACAGAACACTTCCAAAGACAAAAGTATATATTATATGAAGATACTCAACCGAATACCCTATAACATCATCCGGCACACTTAACAGGCGCAGAAAAAATTCGGAGAAAAACATTCCTATCACAGCCACAACACATGTCAACGCTCCCGCAACCCATATAAGCGCCGTCACAACTCTAGAAAGTCTCTCCTTGTTGCCACATCCAAAACACTGCGCTATCACAAGCCCTGCCCCGTTGCACATTCCGCTGACCAGTGCGAGCAGAAAATATGTCAGTGTACCAGTACTTCCAACCCCGGCGAGCGCATTTTCACCCAGATAACGCCCGACAATCATCGTGTCCGCGACATTGTACACCTGCTGAAAAATATTACCTATAAGCATAGGTATAGCAAAACCAATAATCAGCTTTAACGGTTTTCCCTTTGTCATATCCTTCATGTGAAATTCCTCTTTTCATTTTTATATCTGTGCATATTGTATTTAGCTTTAAGCCTTGTTTATAATACATCCAAACAAAATAAAACAAAATATATAATAGTGACTTATTTTTTGTATTTTAGCGACTTTATATTGCATTTTGTCCCATAAAATCATATTATTATATTGTAATTTAACGCTTTCATTTTCAGGCTTGACATTGTTTTTCTTAGGAGTTTTTATTATGAATAACGACATTTTTTATAAAATCACATCCCGCTCACTTCCGCAGATATCTCTCTGTGACACCGCCAATATAAAGCCGCCGTACATACACTTTAAGAGACAGGCACAGGAATATATTTTTTATTACATTCATTCCGGTGAACTTCACATCCGCGAGGACAAACGCGAGTATCTTCTGACAGAGGGAGACTACATTTTGCTTGACCCTAAGTTTGAGCATGAAGGACTTAGCGCTACCACATGCAATTTTACATACATTCACTTTGCGCTTGACGGTGTTGATATGATTGAGAATATTTATAATAATTATTATAACAAAAACAGCCTTGCAAACAATAACAACAAGGCTGCATTTATGCTCCCCTTTTTCCCGAAAACCGGGCATATTGATGTCAACGGTATTGCGGCTGAGTTTAACCTGACCCTGTCAAAACTTCTTGAGTGTATACACGACATGACACTCAACGCATACCTTATGAGCAGTCTGCTGTGTGAGCTTATCGGTATGCTCTCACAAAATTACAGGCGCAAGCTCGCCCACTCCATCGCCGCAGACTCACGCGCAGGCGGATATGTCATAAGCCTAAGACACTACCTTGCTGCCAATTACAATGAGGACATTGACAGCACAAAAATAGAGACGATGTTTCACTGTAATTTTGACTATCTCAACCGTGTATTCAAAAAGGAAACAGGCGACACAATCTTCTCAACCCTCAACCGCATCCGCATCCAAAACGCAAAAAAATACCTCGCCACAGGTCTGTATACCTGCGGCGAGGCTGCCACTAAGTGCGGCTTTCACGACGCATATTACTTTTCAAAAGTATTTAAAAAGATTGCCGGATGTTCACCGGCAGAATATAAAAAAATGTTAACACCGCTTCCCTAAAAAGGTCCCCACGGAAAAATAAAAATCCTTAACATTAATATTTCATTATCTTTTGTAATAATCTGCTCCCCCAACTCCTATGGTCGCCCAGTGATTAGCTTTCATCAGCTCTTCATCTATATAATTCTGGTCAACCACTCCATCAGCCTTCATTTCCTTAATATCCATCTGAACGCTTTCCGGGGTTGAGGGTCTGTATAGCCCGATGCTGATTTCTTTAAAGCAGTATGAATAACCATCTTCGTTATCCTCAATCTCACCAGCATTATGGGACTTTAAAGTGTCAAACAGCTCGCCCGCATCACCCTCAAAAACAGATACGTCATAGATGACAGGCTACACTGTTCCGCTTATGCCTCCAAGAAACTCTACAAATTCAACTGTGTTCGCTTCATCATAATCAATCGCAAGTTCATTGTCAAAATAAAAATGTCTGTTTCCGTCCTCACACTCAGCTTTGCCAAGTATCTCAGATACTTCATCTTTGCTCATTCCAAAATTGATTTTTACATCCCTGCATACCGCAAGCGTTACTTGTGATACTGCCCCAGATAAGTTATCCTCAATAACTATACCCTCAAGCGGATTTATTATAACTTTCATATGTTATATACCTTCCAGCAAATCTGTTGTATAATTTGTGCCTGCTCATCCGAAATTTTTCCCCCGGGCATACCAAATGTGTGCGATATCGGAACACCCAAGCCTTCAGGACTTTCGTTAAATACATATGAATATATCAGACAGGCTGCAATATAGTTTCCTATATTATTTTGATGTCCATAATCTCCGCCTTTTTCCGGCGACAGATAAGGATTTATTGAGAGTCCATACTTTTCCCTGAGTTTTGCATATGCCAGACATACCGGCAACACATCTGTATCATTTCCCAGCTCTTTCGCCATCTGCTGATACCATTTAACATTTGCGTCTGCCATCATTTCTGTCGTCATGGTCAGTAAAAAATCCTGTCCGTCTCTGCTATAAATGTCACCCACATCACCCTGTTTCCAAGGCTTTGGTGTCATACCCTGAAAATATCCATATTGATACGCATGCGGAGCCCACAAAAACATTCGTCCGGCTTTTCTTTTTATCTTGTCGTGTAAGATTTTCGCGCCCTGCAACATACGAGGTCTTTGTCTATAATCTGTCGCTCCAACTTTTCCACTATAAGTATCCACCGCTTCGTTACTGTTTCCTGCCACAATAAAAAAATCATAATACTCATTTCCATTTATAAGTTTTTCGCACTGTTCTGCTCTCTCCTTACAGCCTTCCACCAGTCCAGCATAATGTGCAATTCCGGTTCCTCCCCAGTAACTATAGGACAGCCTGGCATTCCAACCTCCCATTTTCGCCAACTCTCTAAAATAGTAATAAGAACTATCCCATAGACCTGTAAAGCTATGCCCACAAAATGCCATTTTAGGGCCTCGCGCAATAAAACTGATATTTACCTCCACAGCATTTTCTTTCACCTGAAATGTAAGCTGCTTTCTCCAATTTTCATCCGAATCTGTGTCAGGCCACACCAGTGCGTGGTGAGGTTCTCCCTCATAAACTCCCGTATTTTCATCAAAAAGCTCCGTATTTATTACATGAGGTTTTCCTTCAAAATACCCAAAGGAATTAAATTCTTTGCGCTTTATTTCCACAATGTTCCCATGTTGGTTTTCTTTCCATTCCGAAAAGCTGCCAATAGTATTAATATGGTAAAAACGCTTTACTGCATCTTCTGATATCTGAACATCCAAATCATTTATTTCAAAAGAATTTCCATTATAAATCACGATGGTATTTTCAAGTTTTTCAAACCTTACCTGTATTCCATAGCATTTGCTTTTTTTCGTCATGTACTTTCCCCTTTCTCATTTACAATACAAATGCAGAAATCAATCAGATATTCACAATCGACTTTCTTGGCTATACCGCATTACATTGTGCATATCACATATCCACCGTCTCAAACCTTCTTATTGAAGCCTTGCACGACATTACTGAAACCAAAATATACACAATAAAAGCGGCAGCCAACACCAACCACATTCTGCCATCTCCCATTGTATCTGTGTTATTCAAAAATTGCAATCCCGGAATATGATGCAATGTCTCCGCAATCGTGACCAAAAGAAACGAGGCAGCCGAAAAAATCAAAAATGGTCTGCCATATTTGTAAGCCGTTTTAAAAAATCCACCGACAAACAACCAGTTAAACAGCGCAAATACCAAAAGATTTCCCGCCAAGAAAAATTGGTTTGCGTTCATCATTGCATTGTTGGTATATGGAACTGCATCTGCCATCAACGTCATGCGAAGAATTGTGAGTATAACCATAATCACAAAACTAATCATCTGAATAATAATTGTAAATCCATATTTTGCTTTCACGGCATCCGTCTTTTTTATCGGCAGTAAAACCGTGTATAAAATATCGTTGTTCACACACGCATTCTGAAAAGACTGAAACACCCCAAAGCAGACAAAAAATGCGCCGACAAGAATAGGATATCCCGGAACCATCGCCATAGCAGAAAATAAAATAAAAATAAATGAAATCGGAGAAGCCGAAAGCTTTATCTCTTTACGCATCAAATTTTTCATAGAGTGCCTCCTTCTCAAAATAAATCATAATCTCCTCCAAATTCGTCCCTATTCCTTGTTCACTGCACTGTCGTATGTAATTATCCATCCGCCCTGAAAACTCCATTCTCCCCTTTCTGATATATGTGATTGCATCCGCGCATTTATCCAAATCGGAAGTGATGTGGGTGGAAAATAAAATAGCCACTCCCTCCTTTGCAAGATACCTAAATATCTCCAAGAGTTCATCTCTTGACACCGGGTCAAGTCCGCTTGTCGGTTCATCCAAAATAAGCAATTTTGCACCATGTGACAGTGCGATTGCAAGATTTAATTTTACTCTCATACCCTCGGAGAGCTGCGCCGGGGTCTTATCCTCATCTAACTCAAATATCTCTGTATATTTGCGGTATAGCGCATCATCCCATGTCTGATAAAAGGTTTTTGTCACACTTACAATGTCACGGATTTTTTTCTTTTTATAATAGTCCACCGCACCGCCCGCATACCCTATCTGTTCCTTGATTTCCGCCTCATTCTCCCTGAAATTTTTTCCAAAATACACGATTTCTCCGCCGGAAATATGAATTAAATTCAAAATGGATTTAATCGTGGTTGTCTTTCCTGCACCATTGCGGCCAATCAATCCCATAATCATGCCGCTTTCCACTTCAAACGAAATATCATCCAACGTGAATTTTTCATATTCTTTTTTCAGATGCCTTACCGACAATATCACACTCATTTTTCGTTCTCCTCCCTCGCCATATTTAACAAATCCATAAGCCCTTTTTCCTTTATGATGGCAATTCCCTGCCCTTCATCTCCAAGGACAATCAAGTTGTCTCCCGGCTGAATGTCAAAAATCTTTCTCGCCCGCGCCGGAATTACAATCTGCCCTTTATCACCGACTTTGACAATTCCAAACATATGCTTGCCCTTTGGCGGAATTTTAAGTCCCTCATTTTCCGCCGGATTGAAATTTACCAAGTCATCCAAAGAAACGCCAAAAACATCCGCTATAGCCTTGGTTTTATCAATATCCGGAACGGACTCCCCTGTCTCATACTTTGACATTGTCTGTCTGCTCACGCCGACCTTTTCTGCAAGTTCCTCCTGCGATATGTTGTGCAGCTTTCTAAGCGCAATCAAGTTCTCTCTAAACATAATTTCCCTTCTCTCCAATCTTTCTTATTTTTCTTACTTTTGCCACCATTCTTAACATTATAATAAAAAAAAGAACAGCAGATGTCCACCTACTATTCTTTACACTTTTGCACTGGTTTTGTTAAATATCGTTGCGATAAATCTTTTCTATTTTGCTGACAACATTTATACTTTTTCTGTGAAGCGGACATTCTTCCCGACCTAAGAGGTCGAAGTATCCTGTCCGCGTTTTGATGAATTTTTCACGCCTTTTTTATCGGATGCCTTATAACCGTTTTCCATTTTTCAGGAGCCACTTTTCTAGCATCGGACAAATAAATTTCATGGTGCAAACGGCTTGCATTTATGTCATTTACATAGCCATTCTGTTCTATGTACTCGTCCATCAAAGCCACTGTTTTAGGTTCATCATCAAATGAACCTGTGTGCATTATCTGAACACACAAGCCCTCATCGATTGTCATAAATTTTGCCGCACTACAATCCAGTTTTTTCTTTTTAGTGGCAGTTTCCACAGCCCAATCAAAATCTTTTTTAGTAATGAAATCAGGCAGACGAATAACAGAAATCCATTGAAAGGTATCTTTATTGCTATAGTCCACACCGGCTGTTTTCTTGTGTCTGCTGACTGTGTTAGTTTGCGCCATAATATGTGCCACAGTCTCAGTCGTCTGTTGTATATCCTGCCACCAAAATCCCTCCAACGGCGGAACAACATACTCAAAAAATCCTTCAATTTTATAATCCGTCTTATAACTCATTTTCAGAGTATATGCCACGGCATACAATACACTTATCGCCTGTTGATATGCCCCATTTTCTTCATTCGGATTTCCCTCCCCTCTCACTGCAATATAATTCATCGGTGGGATATTCACGAGTTCCGGTTTGCTTTTTGGCATATAAAATTGTCTATATTCTTTTTTATAATCAAATGCCATTTTTCTCACCTTCACTTTCCAAAATTTCTTTTTGTCTTTTCTTGCTGAAACCTCCAAGCACCAAGTTATATGATTTGTCCAACAAATCTTTTAACAAATCATCTTCGACCTTGCCATCCGGATTTATAGAATTCCAATGTTGTTTATTCATGTAGTATCCCGGAATAATGTCCTCGTACTGTCCGCGCAAAAAACTTCCCTCTTCCGGTTCCAATTTCAAGGTTATATAGACAGGCTTATTGTCATGTCCAAGACACACCGCGGCAAACATCTTTCCACCCACTGCATAGCGAATCCAATTCCACTGCGGCGGAAGTTTTGTAACTCCTGCTTTTTCCATAAGAAAATCATCTATCCAAGTATACCTCACCACATATTTCCTCCTCATTTGTCATCATCATACTTATTTTTCATTTGCAAAATACTCTGCCACAATTCCTCTCTCAATTCCTTTGGCTCAAGCAACTCTGCCTTATCCCGAAAGGTCAAAAGCCATGTGAGCAGATTTTCCTTATCAGTATAGTCAGCCTGAAACAGAAGTTTTCCATCTTTTCGTTCCTTAAAACAACCCGCCCCAAACTCCTCCACCAGTCTCCATTTACAGTCCGCCTCAAACAGAGCTTTTACCTTGATACCTCCGGGGAATATTTTTTCATCTCCCAAATCTGGCAAAGGTGCTTCTCTCTCCGAAAAAATCTTCTCGGATAAATGAACATTATCCATGCGATTTAATTTGAAAAGCCGAAAATCTTCCCTGTCTTTGCACCAACCCCACACATACCAACTCGACCATCGAAATATCAGATAATACGGCTCAATCGTGCGACCTGACTCACCTTTTGGAGCATAATATAGAAACTTCAGTTCCTTATGCTGTTCTATAGCACTTCTTATCAGCTCAATTTTTGGCGCAAGCGAGTCCTTATACCACGAGGATAAATCAATCAATACCGCCTGATTTCCCACCAGAAAATCAGAAGAACCTATCGACAATTTTTCCATCAACTGCCCATATCTATTAGTGCCGTTTACACTGTCAAGACTTCGCAAACCCGCAAGAATATCCTGCATTTCAGCATGTGTCAACATTGTCCTGTCAATTTTGTAACCGTCCATAATCGAAATCCCACCGCCCACACCCTGTCTTGTCACAATCGGTATACCCGCCTTGCATAAATCCTCAACATCCCTGTTTATGGTTCGTATGGACACCTCAAACATTTGCGCCAAAAATGAAGCTGTAACACTTTCTTTCTGTAATAATATTGATAAAATTCCCAACTGCCTGTCAATCTTCATAAAATACTCCTAATATAATAAACGCTGTTGTCAATCGGATATTTACAATCTACTTTTTTGCATAGATAATATTACCATGGAAAACACGACAACAGTATGTCATATTTTAAATAAACGCAAAAAAAATTCCCCTTATTTTCCTTGCGATTTCGTCACAATAATAAAATAAGGGAAATACATATTATTTCACTATATAAAATTTTACCTCAACAAACAATCAGAATATCTTCCCATTATTCCATAGCATACTGTACAATCATCGGGTCGTCGTATTCTGCCCACATAGATTTATTTTCATCAAGTTTCTTAAGTTGCTCCATATCCTCATTCGACAACTTGAAATCAAAAATATCCAGATTTTGCTTCATACGCTCTTTATGTATACTCTTAGGAATTACAACAATCCCCCTTTGCACATGATGGCGAAGTGCAATCTGCGCAGGTGTTTTTCCATATTTAGAGGCAATTCCTTTTACCACAGGATTTTCAATTACTTCTTTTAGGCGATGCTGTGCAAGTGGTCCCCATGCTTCATGCTGAATATTATATTTATTCATCCATTCATGAAGTTCGTACTGTTGCCAAAACATATGCGTTTCAACTTGATTAACCGCTGGTACAATTCGATTAAATGTTGCAATGTCTGCCATTCTCTCGGCACTGAAATTAGAAATACCTATTGCCTTGATTTTACCTTCTTCATACAAATCCTCCAAGGCATGATATGCTCCATAATAATCTGACAAACATTGATGAATTAATACAAGGTCAATATAATCTGTTTTCAATTTTCTCATTGATTCTTCTACGGATGCTTTTGTTTTTTCATATCCAAATTCTGTTACCCATACTTTTGTTGTCAAAAAAATATCTTCTCTTTTTACACCAAGATTTTTTATTGCATTCTGAATTCCTTCACCAACCTCTGCTTCATTATAATAAGCCTGCGCGGTATCAATAAGACGATAACCACACTCTATTGCATCAAACACACACTGTGCTGTCTGTTTTGCAGAAATTTCAAATACTCCAAAACCAACCATCGGCATTTCTATTCCATTATTCAATTTTACATATTCCATACTCAACTCGTCCTTTCAGCCATATTAATAAATGCTTGAAAAGTCTCCTCTATATGGTTTACCTTTTGAAAAGAAACAGTTAAACATGTCCAAAAAAGTCACAGTTTTTACCTTACCAATTCTTTTTTTCCTTGCTGCTGTCACGCTGTGATTTACGTTCCTCCACCATCTTCACAAACCATTCTACCATCGCTGGATCCTGATGCGAGAAAAATGCACTTGTGGCAGTATCCATCTGCGCAATCTGCTTCATATCCTCATCATCCAGTTCAAAGTCAAATACATTAAAGTTCTCAATCATTCGCTCTTTATGTACAGACTTTGGAATTACAATCACTCCTCTTTGAATATGCCATCTAAGCATTACCTGTGCTGTTGTTTTTCCGTATTTTTGACTAATTTTTTGTAATACTCCATTTTCAAAAAGTCCATTTCTTCCTTCTCCAAATGGTGCCCAAGCTTCTAACCTTATATCATATTTATCCGCCCATTCTTTTAATTGTACCTGCTGATTAAACGGATGTACTTCCATCTGGTTCACCATTGGCTTTATTCTTGTAAAATTTGCAAACTCAACCATTCTATCCACATAATGATTGGAAATACCAATCGCACGCAGTTTTCCATTATCATAAAGTTCTTCTAATGCCCTCCATGCTCCATATGTATCGCCAAACGGCTGATGTAATAACATGAGGTCAAGATAATCTGTGCGCAACTTTTCCATAGATTCCAATACAGACTTCTTACATTCCTCATATCCAAAATGTTCAATCCATACTTTTGATGTAAGGAATATCTCTTTCCGGTCAATTCCTGATTTTTCAATCGCCTTGCCAACTTCCTCTTCATTAAAATAGCTCTGCGCTGTGTCTATGCTTCGATATCCTACTTCTAATGCGTCCAGCACACACCGCTCACACTCGTCCTTTGTAACCTGATACACGCCATAACCAAGCTGTGGCATTTTTATTCCATTGCTCAATGTAATATATTCCATGATAAAATCCTCCTTATTGATTCTGTTTTCATTTTATGTTACAATTCTAGCAGTCGGTAGTTACTACCGGTCAAGAGTTTTTTCTAAAATATAATAGTTAATTTTTACTTCAAGAGGTGGTATTGTGTATTCAATGAAAGAAGCTTGCAAACTAACTAACATGTCCTACGAAAATCTGAAATTCTATTGCAACGAAGGTCTTGTTCCCAATGTAAAACGTAACAGTCAAAATTATCGAGTATTTAGTGAACACGACATCAAGTGGATTCAAAGCCTTAACTGTCTGAAAAACTGTGGAATGAGTATTGCTGAAATGAAAGAATATCTCGCACTCTGCTTAGAAGGCGAAAATTCTATTCCAAAGCGCAAAGTCATTCTTGCAGACAAAAAAGAAGCCCTGCTCAAGTCTATTACGCAACTACAGGAGGCAGTTGCATACATAGACCAGAAACAGAACTTCTATGACAATGTTCTATCCGGTAAAATTGAATATTATAGCAATCTAGTGCCGGAACGAATTAAATGATTTTATCCAATTTCAATTCAAAATCCTTTTTATTGCCTTAATTATACTTATGCAAAACCTCAAATATACCATCTGCGCTGTCAATAAAGCATTTTGCCCCAAGCCTCTCCATATCTGCGCGTTTTCTAAAACCCCACTCAACCATAATAAGGCTCATTCCCGCGTTCTTTGCTGTCTCAATGTCGACCTCCGAGTCACCGACATAGACTGCATTTGCACGGCTTCTGTCAAGTCTGTAGAGAGCTTCATTTACCATATCAGCCTCCGGCTTTTTTGCCATATTCGGATTGTCTCCAACGACAACATTAATCAAATCTCCAAAGAAATTTTCGCAGAGACTTTTCGTTGCGCTTTGAAGCTTATTTGACACCACAGCAACACTATAGCCCTGCTCTTTAAGCT
Organism: Eubacteriales bacterium; assembly: GCA_050874385.1. GTDB lineage: Bacteria > Bacillota > Clostridia > Lachnospirales > Lachnospiraceae > CAG-882. The sequence goes on along the minus strand of JBNMKO010000003.1, from coordinate 31,234 downwards.
TGGACAACATATCAATAATTCCCGGATATGGTCTTGTGTGGTCAAGATTGTGCACCGCGTAGTGTTCCTTGAAATCCGCAAAAACCTTTTCAAAAAGCTCCTTGTCCGTCCCTGGCACAACAGCTCTCTCTATAAGCTTTGCAACACCATTGCCGACAAATGCCGTCACCTCCTCAAGACTTCTTGGCGGCATGTCATTCTTTTCCAAAGCATAGTTGGTGCTCGCGGCTAAGTCCTCTATTGTGTAGAGAAGTGTTCCGTCGAGGTCGAAGATGACGGTGTTGATTTTCTGTGCATTGCTATCCGTCTCTAAATCATTACATAATATCTGATTTTTTCTATTATTTTTCTCTAAGTCAACTGATGATGTGATATTTCCTTCTGAAAGATTTGTATTTTTAATATTTACTGCTGATATATTATTATTTGATACATTATCATTTGATGTATTAACATCTTTGATGTTTTTCTCAAACTTACTGTTTCCAGACACACTATACCCTGATGTATTTTTCTGTGTTATGCGATGTTCATCCTCTTTAAGAAATATATCCTCAAGCCCACCAAACTTATCAATACTCTTCCACGGCTTCTCAACATTTCCAAGACCATATGCCGCGTACACTATAGGAATACCAGCCTTCTCACAGGAATTTGCATCCCCCTGTGTGTCGCCCACATAAACCGCATTTTTTAGATTGTTGCGCTCAATCACTTTTTTTATCGTGACATCTTTTGGCGCATTTGTGTCCCCAAAGCACATCCAGTCAGTAAAATATTTCTCAATATCATGCACTGCAAAAATTGTGTCTATATAGCCGCGCTGTGCGTTTGTTACAATAAAAAGCTTATACTTTTTTGACAATTTTGCAAGTGTGTCTGCCACACCTTCATACAGCTCAGGTGCATATTTTATAAGATATTCTTTCTGTCTCTTATAAATTGTCCCCGTTATTTTCTCATACTCCTCCCTTGTGCTGTTCGGGTAAAAATGAAAGAAAATTGTATCCATCGTCTTTCCGAACATTGCGCCAAGGCTCTTGCCGTCAAAATTTATCTCCCAGTCAGTAAGCTCCGTGATAACGTCTCGCCATGCAAGCGCCACCGCGTCCCTCACATCCCACAAAGTGCCATCCACATCAAATATTATGCTGTCAAAATCATTCATACTTTTTCCTCTTTCCTATATACCATTTTTTTAAGCAGCTTTTATAACTATGGGTATTATTTGATATTTTACACACTACATACCCAAAAGGCAATTACTTTCCATATGCTTTGAGTATAATTCTATTTTTTGCACTTCATATACCCACAACACAATTTCTCTGCATTTACATTTGGGCTTTTTTCTTCATTTATTGCCTTGTATACCCACCGCTAAATTAGCCTCCACTATGCTTTGGGTATATTTCTATTTTTTGCACTTCATATACCCACAAAGCATTTTCTCTAAACTGACACTTGGGCTTTTTTCTTAATTTATTGCTTTGTATACCCACAGCTAAATTAGCCTCCACTATGCTTTGGGTATATTTCTATTTTTCACACTTCGTATACCCACAACACATTCATAATATCATAAAAGGACAACACCAACCAAAACTTGATTGATATTGCCCTTCTAAACTTCAATTCTGACAACCATTGCCAACAATATATAGCAAGCATGATTTGTCAGTTTTGTTATATTACAATTTTATTCCAATGTGCCTACTTTCCACATTACAAGCTTGTCAATCAACTTCAAGAGCTTCCTATCTGGTTCCGATTGTCGCGATGTCGATAGGGCTCATGTCCTGCTGGTCCTGATTTTCAAGGCTTGTGATGAGCGCGTGAGCTGTGTCGAGAGATGTGAGAACATTAACACCTGTCTCGATTGCATGACGGCGAATCTGGAAACCGTCTCCGCTGTGCTCGATACCGTTCGACGGGCTGTCGATTACGAGGTCAATCTTGTGCTCGAGAATGAGGTCGAGAAGTGTAGGTGCTTCCTGCTCAAGCTTGTTGACCTTGATTGCATTTACGCCTCTCTCATTCAAGTATCTGGCTGTTCCGAGCGTTGCATATATCTTATAGCCGAGTTTCTCAAAACGCTGTGCTATATCTACAACGTCCGGCTTGTCCTCGTCCTTCACAGTGATGATAATCTGCTTGTGCTTTGGAAGGTTCACGCCTGCGCCCTGAAATGCCTTGTAAAGGGCCTCGTTGAACTGCTTTGCAATACCAAGGCATTCACCTGTTGACTTCATCTCAGGTCCAAGGCTGATATCTGCTCCCATAATCTTCTCAAATGAGAACACAGGCATCTTTATCGCAATGTAGTCCGCCTTTGCCTGAAGTCCCGGTGTGTAGCCCATGCTCTTTATTGTATGTCCAGTTATGACACGGGTTGCAAGCTTAACGATAGGTATTCCCGTAACCTTGCTGATATAAGGAACTGTTCTCGATGAACGAGGATTTACCTCGATTACATACACATCATCATGGCTCACGATAAACTGAATGTTTATAAGTCCCTTTACATGGAGTGCTCTTGCAAGCTTGCCTGTGTAGTCCTCAAGCGTTGCGATAACCTTGTCGTTAAGGCTCTGTGCCGGATATACTGAGATTGAGTCTCCTGAATGGATACCTGCTCTCTCGATATGTTCCATGATACCCGGAATTAAAATGTCCTCGCCGTCACATACTGCATCGACCTCAATTTCCTTGCCGACAATATATTTATCCACAAGAACAGGATGCTCCTGAACCTGTCTGTTGATTATGTTCATAAACTCAACTACATCTTCATCGGAAACCGCAATCTGCATTCCCTGTCCGCCGAGAACGTATGAAGGTCTTACAAGCACAGGATATCCGAGGTCATGTGCTGCATTTAGTGCCTCATCAACCGTGAATACTGTGTGTCCCTTTGGTCTTGGAATAGCGCACTTTTCAAGTATCTCATCAAAAAGCTCTCTGTCCTCGGCTGCGTCAACATCCTCAGCACTTGTTCCAAGAATAGGAACGCCCATCTCCATAAGGCTCTTTGTGAGCTTGATTGCTGTCTGGCCACCGAACTGCACTACAGCTCCGTCCGGCTTCTCAAGCTCAACGATATTTTCAACATCCTCCGGTGTCAGCGGCTCAAAATAGAGCTTGTCAGCGATATCAAAGTCTGTACTTACCGTCTCAGGGTTATTGTTTACAATGATTGTCTCATAACCTTCCTGCTTAAATGCCCATGTGCTGTGAACCGAGCAGTAATCGAACTCGATACCCTGTCCAATTCTGATAGGGCCTGAGCCAAGCACGAGAACTTTCTTCTCAGGGTGAGTCTCTATAACCTCATTTTCACTCTTAAAACATGAATAATAATATGGTGTCGTAGCCTCAAACTCTGCCGCACATGTATCAACCATCTTGAATGCGGCATTAATACCGTACTCATTTCTAAGTGCCTTGATATCCTTTGTCGTCTTTCCTGTAAGTCTTGCAATCACATTGTCAGGGAACTCAATTCTCTTTGCCTCCAAGAGAAGTTCCTTTGTGAGAGGTTCGGTCTTTAACGCATTTTCCATCTCAACAAGTATGGCAATCTTGTTTATAAACCACACATCAATCTTTGTTATGTCATGAATTATATCGTAACTTACACCTCTTCTGATTGCCTCGGCGATTACATAAATTCTTCTGTCATCTACTCTGTGAAGCATCTCGACGATATCCTCATCCGAATAAACCGAGTAATCCTCATTTATAAGGCAGTCCACATGCTGCTCAAGTGAACGGATAGCCTTCATAAGCGCTCCCTCAAAATTCGTGCAGATACTCATTACCTCACCGGTAGCCTTCATCTGTGTGGTAAGTTTTCTTGAGGCGTGAATAAATTTATCAAAAGGAAGTCTCGGAATTTTGACTACGCAGTAATCAAGCGCAGGCTCAAAACTTGCATAAGTCTTTCCTGTAATGGCATTTTTAATCTCGTCAAGTGTGTAGCCGAGCGCAATCTTTGCCGCAACCTTTGCAATAGGATAACCTGTAGCCTTTGAAGCGAGCGCGGATGAACGGCTCACTCTTGGGTTAACCTCGATTACACAGTACTCAAAGCTCGTAGGATGAAGTGCAAACTGTACATTACATCCACCTGTAATCTGAAGCTCATTGATAATGTTGAGTGCGGATGAACGAAGCATCTGATACTCTTTATCAGAAAGTGTCTGGCTAGGTGCTACAACAATACTGTCTCCTGTGTGAACTCCGACAGGGTCTAAGTTTTCCATGTTACATACGGTGATGCAGTTGCCCGCACTGTCTCGCATAACCTCGTACTCAATTTCCTTCCAGCCCGCGATACATCTCTCGACGAGAACCTGACCAACTCTTGAAAGACGAAGACCGTTGGAAAGAATTTCAACCAGCTCCTCCTCGTTGTTGGCGATACCGCCGCCGCTTCCGCCGAGTGTGTAGGCAGGACGTAAAACTACAGGATATCCAATTTTGTTGGTGAATGCGATACCGTCCTCAACATTCTCAACGACAAGTGACGGCGCACAAGGCTCACCAATCTTCTCCATTGTCGTCTTAAACTCAAGTCTGTCCTCTGCCTTCTTGATTGTGAGCGCAGTTGTACCGATGAGCTTTACATTGTGCTCCTCAAGAAAACCTGTCTCCGCAATCTCCATTGCGAGGTTGAGACCCGCCTGTCCGCCGAGTGTAGGAAGAATGCTGTCCGGCTTCTCCTTTATAATAATCTGCTCAAGAGACTTGATTGTGAGAGGTTCAATATATACCTCGTCAGCGATATCCTTATCCGTCATGATAGTGGCAGGATTTGAATTTACAAGTACTACCTCAATGCCCTCCTCCTTGAGAGAACGGCATGCCTGTGTTCCCGCATAGTCAAACTCAGCAGCCTGTCCGATTACAATAGGACCTGAACCGATAACCAATACTTTTTTAATATCACTATTCTTAGGCATTCTTCTTACCTCCCATCATCTCTATAAATCTGTCAAAAAGAAATCCTGTGTCAAGAGGGCCAGCACACGCCTCCGGGTGGAACTGCACTGTATACACATTCTTTTTAAGATATGAAAGTCCCTCATTTGTCCCGTCGTTTACATTGCAAAAGCTTGGAACTGCAAGCTCCGGCGAAATTGTCTTTTCATCGACAACATAGCCGTGGTTCTGGCTTGAAATGTAAACCTTGCCTGTCTTTAAATCCTTAACCGGATGGTTGGCTCCTCTGTGTCCGTACTTCATCTTATGCGTATCGGCTCCTGTCGCAAGTGCCATAAGCTGATGTCCAAGACATATAGCAAAAATAGGAACGCCGGACTCGTAGAGCTTGCGAACCTCATCTATTATAGTTCCGCAGTCCTTTGGGTCTCCCGGACCATTTGACAACATAATTCCGTCAGGATTATCGGCAAGAATTTCCTCCGCCGTAGTTCTTGCAGGATATACAGTAACCTTGCAGCCTCTCTTGTTAAGACTTCTCGCAATATTTCTCTTAGCGCCAAAATCCATAAGAGCAACCTTGTAGCCGTCACCGTCAAGCACATACTTTTCTGTACATGTCACCTTGTCAACAACATTTCCCGTGCGGTATTCCTTAATCTTAGGAATAATCTCATCAAGATTATAATTTTCATTTGTGGTTATCATGCCGTTCATGGTACCCTTTTCACGGAGGATTTTAGTAAGAGCTCTGGTATCAATACCTGAAATACCAGGGATATCATTTTCTTCAAGGAAATTCTGGATGGTATCTTCACTTCTGAAATTACTAGGGATTCTGGATAACTCCCTGACAATAAAACCGTCCGGCCATGGTTTTCCGGACTCCATATCTGCTCGACATATTCCATAATTACCAATCAAAGGATACGTCATCACTACCACCTGTCCGGCATAAGAAGGGTCAGTCAAAACCTCCAAATATCCGGTCATTGAGGTATTAAAAACTATCTCGCTGATGACTTCTTTAGTTGAACCAATACTGGTTCCCTCAAATACATTTCCGTCCTCAAGAATCAGAAAAGCTTTCATTATACCACCATTAATCCTTTCCATCTGTACTTTTAACTAATTTACACTAATCACCATACCACTTTTGAAGTGATACAAACATGAATGTAAAATGCTCCTTGGCATTTTAATGTCTTGCTTTCACAGTGCTTTGTGCTCATGCAAAATCATTGTATAATAATTCAGAAACATTGTATATTTCATGTATTATTTGTATAAATTTGCATTATTTCCTAAATTTTCTCAAAAAAAAAGACAGCTATACGGAGGTCATACCCTCGTTACCTCGGGTATCTCCTTGTGTCTTTTCCTCTAAGTTGAAAAAAGTTTACCACAAAATCAAGGTTATTGCAAGCACTAAATTAAAAAATGTCTAAGCATCTCCGCCAGCTCCTCCGGTGCCTCCACATTGACCTCATGTCCTGCCCCGCGGACTTCCTGCAACTTTGTATTCAAAATATTTGCAAGTTCAGCAGAAGCCTTTTTGTTCGCGCTGTCCTTCTCACCACAGATTATCAATGTCGGGCACGAAATTTTATTTACCTCATTGGCAAAGTCCAAGTCCATCATTGTGTTGCAAAGCTTCAAAAAATCATTTTTCTTAAAACCCATCTGACTAAACATTGATTTTGGCATAAAACGAAACAGCAAATTTTGAAATTTCAGTAATTGCTTTGGCATTTTATATTGTGCGGCAATCAAAACGAGTGCCTTTACCTTGTCAGCATACTCTATTGCATAATTAAGCGCAAGCACACCGCCCAATGATATTCCACATAGAATTATCTCATCATTTATGGCATCACACATATCCGAAAACGCAGAATAGAGATTTTGGTATGTCATCTCATCATCTTCAACAAGCTCCGGCAAATTCGGACATATATAATCCTCAGAATTTCCCAATTTTTCTATTACTTTACCCCAACTACGCGCATTCTGCCCCAAACCATGTATGTATATCTGCTTCATATTACAATCCCCCTCAATTAATAATTACACATTTTTTCCTACATCTAACTAATTTTTAATTCAAAATCTATGCAAAATAAAATATTTGCAATCCGTCTCTATTGATAAAATTCTTATGGTTTGCTCTACACAATAGAAGCTGTGAAATTCCTTGACAGTGTTAAATCAACGTCTCAACTCAACAATGTACTCCGTTGTTCCCTCCTCAAGCTCTCTTCTCCCTGTCAAATAAAACCCATTTTTATTGTAAAACGAAATTGCCCTCGTATTTTTCTCCAACGCCCACAGATGATTGACGCCTAATTCTTCAACGGCATATTCTATCATTTTATTACCTATTTTCCGACCTTGAAAGCATGTGTCCACATATAATTTACAGATTTCATTTTCGTTTACCTGCATAAAAGCCTTTACCACTCCATCATCATAGACATAAATATCTCTTAGTATTTCTTCTTTTCCAAAATAATTATCTATCAGCGGAACCACCTGCATCTCGCCAAAAGAATAACTCTCATCATTAAATATAGGAAAATAATTAATTCTGTTGTTGAACACATAAATCTCAGCTATTCTTGATAAATCCTTTTTCTCTGCTTTTCTTATTTTCATATATTTAAACCTCAATTTCATACAAACTCATTGAATTTCCGTTATTGTTAATCATTCCTCGAACATTTCTCCGCATCAATCGCAAGCACGAACATAAGCGCAATAAGCGCATCCTGCTCATCCGCCACATCAATCACATACTGGTCTGTCCAATGCAATATTTCCTTGGATATTGAGGCAACTGTATTTCCTGTCGTATCTGTAATATCATAGTCCCACTCCATAAAATTTCCTTCAATATGCCAGCCATTATAATCTATGTCATAGCTTGGCTTGAAAAATGAAAATTCTTTTTTGATACAGCCCAGATATGTGTCTCCAAAATATATCTCAAATTTTGGAAGAAATGTCAAAAGACATTCCTTGACCGTTCCAACTTCCTGCTCGTATGCATCAAATATTTTCAGGCAGTGTCCCCATGACAACTGTCCCTTCACAACATACAATGTATTCCCCTGTTCATCATAAATGTCATAACTGTCGAACCATGAAAACATTCGCTGCTTGAAGTACATTCTCATATTAATCTCCCCCTTATATTCCTGTTGCCTTTGTCATTTTACTCATAAACAAATGATTAAACAGCGCAATCACACGTCCCACGCCAAGCACCGACAACACCGTTCCCACACCAATTCCAATCAGCCTATGTGCAAATATTAATCCCACGCTGATTGAAATACATATATTAAAAAAATCAAAGCAATTTTTTGTAAGTCCCACAGGCTTATGAATACAGTCCGCTATCGCCTGCACAATGCCATCACCCGGATTTGGAATTATACGCATGTCAAGTGACATTGCGGCACCAATTCCCGTACAGATAATTCCTACAATAAGCACTAATAATTTTGAGATAATATTGTGACTTGGTGTTGGTATCAACGCTGAAAACAGGTTCATAAATCTTGTAAAAACAAGACTTAACGGAAGCTGCAATAAATCCTTTCCCAATATGACAATTAATTTTTTATCATTTCCCGATTTTGTTGTTATATGTATCAGCATTTCAACAATAACAAATATAGTGTAAAGCACGAATGTCATGTTTCCAAAGTTTACACCCATAATTGTCGAAATGCTGTAGGAAACCGAGATTATCGGAGAAACCCCAAGCCCAGACTTCGTGTTTAAAATAATGCCGAGTGCAAGGGCTAAAAGTCCTGTTACATAAAAAATTCCTCGCAAAAATTTCTCTTTTTTCATAGTAATTTTCATGCTAAATGCGTCCTCTCCCAATATACTGCATATACTGCAATCTCATCATTCGTTCCAATTACAATATCAACCGCCACCTTGACCTATTGCATAATGACAGTTTATGAGTGACTTATCACCTAAATAATATTTTTCCAGCAATTCGCCGCAACAAAGTCCCGATTTTTGCTCACACATTATCTTGCGTATTATCTTGCGTACTATCTTGCATATTATCTTACTATAAATTAACAAATTTAAAATATTACACAAATTTATTCGTTATATAAATATATTTTTCTTGAAATCTATTTTAAATTCTAACAAATATCAACTATTTCTTTGCAGTTTTTCATAGTTGTTCATTTATAGCTATCTTATTCAATTATACATAATAAGTAAAATTTTATCAAATGAAACCGTTTTATCGTCCTTTTCTTCGCACATGTATTATTTTTATAAATCTCATTATCTATGTTAATTTTCACAAATACTAATGTCAATATATTTTTAAATTCAAAAAGAGCCAAAAAGAATCGTCCCTATTACCACAAAGAACCGTCCCCATTCACCCCTCGCCCGTCAGTGCATATACTGATACAAATTGTGTTTCCATATCAGAGGTAATCATGCTCATTAAAAAACAACGCTTTCACTTTGCACAGGAGGAGGAAGGACAGCTCATGGTCGATGTGACTGACCGTGTGAACAACCGCCCCATCGACGGTGCCAGCGTGTCCATATCATACACGGGCGACCCACAGGATACACTTGAGGAGCTGACAACCGACTCCAACGGCATGACCGAGGAGATTGACCTCGCCGCACCGCCAAGGAGCTACAGCGAAGACCCGTCCTCCGATGTACAGCCGTACTCGGAATACAATCTTATCATCACTGCTCCCGGCTACGAGCCGACCACAATCTCCGGCTCGGAGATATTCTCCGGTGAGCTGTCCGTACAGCCTGTCCGCCTTAACCCGGTAATGCCAAACACCAATCCAAGTATGATAGATATCCCTGCAAACACACTTTGGGGTGTATTTCCTCCAAAAATTCCTGAGGACGAGATAAAACCAATACGAAGTTCGGGCGAAATCGTGCTGAGCCGCGTGGTCATTCCCGAATATGTCGTCGTCCATGACGGAGTTCCGTCCGACTCCACAGCATCCGACTACTATGTGCGCTACGCCGACTATATAAAAAATGTGGCAAGCAGTGAAATCTACTCCACATGGCCTGACGCGACACTGCGCGCAAACATCACGGCTATAATGTCTTTCACCTTAAACAGAGTATACACAGAATGGTACAGAAATAAGGGCTACGACTTTACGATAACCTCCTCGACGGCATACGACCACAAATGGATATACGGCAGAAATATCTTTGACAGCATATCGCGTATTGTAGACGAGATATTTGCCAAATATATCTCCCGCCCGAATGTAAAACAGCCAATTCTCACTCAGTACTGCGACGGCAAGCGCGTGTCCTGCCCTAACGCGATGAGCCAGTGGGGAAGCAAAGCCCTCGGAGATGACGGCTACAGCGACATTGAAATTCTTCGCTACTACTACGGAAGTTCTGCCTACATCAACACAGCCGAGGAAATCAGCGGTATTCCATCATCATATCCGGGGTATGACCTCACAATCGGCTCATCGGGCGAGAAAGTTAGGCAACTTCAGGAGCAGCTCAACACCATCGCAAACACCTACAGCAACATACCAAAAGTCGCCGTGGACGGAATTTACGGCGAGGGCACACAGGCGGCTGTCCGCCAGTTCCAAAAAACATTCAATCTTCCACAGTCAGGTATAGTCGACTATCCTACATGGTACAGAATAAGCGCAATCTATGTCGCACTTACAAGAATAGCGGAGCTGCAATAGGCGGCTCTGCTACTTTTGCTTTAATACAAAAACGGTGCCTGATTTCTCAGACACCATATTTTTTCCCAACAACATACACCGGAACAAACAGCCCAAGCAAAAATACGAAAAGCACAACCATGGAAAATATAAGTCCCACAACCCACTCAGGCATAAAAAGCAGCATAACCATACACAAAAATGGCACTATAACCAGCACCGCAGCGTCCCACTGTTTCATTGCTTTGGTAATAGGCTTCCAGTTTCTGTTGTTAAAATACAATCCCGGTACATTCATCCGAAACATTCCGTCGTAATAGGTTGCTATCTTGTTTTCATCGTAGTATGAAGGAAGTCTGTCCTTCATAAAAAGCCAGAAATGTATTCCAAACACTATTCCCAATATCTCCAATGTTGCAAAACATGTTATACAGTTGATATACAACGGGGTTCTTCCATTCTTAAAAATCAAAAACAGTATCACCGCACATGCAAGCACCTCCGCCATGGATATTGCCAGAAGCTTTCCAAATATATGACGGTTCTTCTCCGTTCTCAGCCTTCTCTCTTCCGGTGTCTCCTCCGAAAATGTGACCGCCTTTTTCACAAGCTGTTCCACCTCAGTAAATCCAAGCTTAAAGTCGTCCTTATTTTCAGCCTCAAGCTTTCTTCCCTGCAACAGTTCCATCACAGTCACCCCCAGCGCCTCCGAAAGCGGCACCAAAAGCGATATATCAGGAAGGCTTAAACCTCTCTCCCATTTGCTCACCGCCTTATCAGACACAAAGAGCTTATCCGCAAGCTCCTTCTGCGTGTAGCCCTTCTCCTTTCGCTGCGCCGCGACAAACGCACCGAACGCCGCCCTGTCAATCTCAAAATTTTCATATACTCCGTTGTCACCATCATGGTTTTCATAGCTCTTGTTATCCGCGTTTTCCATATCCATCCCCCGGTTTAATCAAATAATGCAGACAACTTATCCGGCACAGCCATCGTATTTTACAATGCTGCTGTTCCGTCTGTCTTTGTCTGCATTAAATATATTACAAATATGCCATTTTCACAACCGACCAGCGGTAGAGTTGCCTATTCCCGGGCGTTTTTGGTAGTGTTAAATCTCAAACTGCTCCATAATATGTACCATGGTCTGAACCTGTGTCGACTGCTCCTCGCTGACCGCTGCTGTCTCCTGCGATGCGGCTGAGTTGTTGTTGACTATCTCTGCCACGCCTGCAATGTCGCTGTCAATCTTCTTGATGTTCTCGTACTCTTTCTTCAGAGCCTCAGCGATATCGCTCATCATGTTCACAGCCTCCCTCGAGCCGTTCATAACCTCGCCCATATTTATAACCGCCTCGTCAGCTATTGTAATTCCCTTGCCAACCGCACTCACAGTGTCCTCAATGAGCTTTGTCGTCTCGCCTGCTGCCTGCGTGGACTGCTCCGCAAGATTTTTAACCTGCTCTGCAACAACCGCAAAGCCTCTGCCCGCATCGCCCGCGCGCGCCGCCTCAATAGATGCGTTGAGTGACAGAAGATTGGTCTGGCTTGCGATATCCTCGATAGTTCCGATAATACTTCTAATCTCCTCGGAACGCCTGCTTATCTCGCTTATCGCATCCTTTAACTCCTGCATCTTTGCATTGCTCTCGTCGAGAAGCTTACCTGCATTTTCTGAAATCTGTGCCGTCTTTCTCGCCTCGTCCGAGCGCTCCTCCATGCTCTTTGACATGGCATCCACCATCTCGGAAACGTCCGAAACTTTCATAGCCTGGTCTGTACAGCCCTGTGCCAAGTCGCTCGCCGCATGTGCAAGCTGCTCAGAACCCGAGTCAATCTGGTTTGCCGCGTTCTGTATGTTGGTGAGCGTATCTCTCATGCTGTTTATAATCTTATAGAGAGAGTCCTTGATTTCCGCGAACTCTCCGACATAGTTCTCCACAAGCTCCACCTTATAATTGCCGCCTGCCATCTTGCCAAGCACATTGGAAATCTCCCCAATCATCTTTGTAAAGTTGTCATTCATAAAAAGAATGGCTCCAACCATTATTCCAACCTCAGTATCATCCGGCTGCAAATCCATCTTATTTACAAAATGTCCCTGTGCAAGCTCCTCCATCTGCTCTGACACTTTTACAATAGGTGTTAAAAGCTCTTCCCTTGCAAACTTCATCGATGTGCCAATCTTTCTCACAATAGTCAAAAATGAAAGCACAAATACTGCCAAAGTGACATACGCTCCTGTGGTGAGCTTTCGCTTGCTGCGAGCCATGCGTACCTGAACAGCGTTTATACATTCCTCTGTTGCGGAAGTAATCTCTTTAACCGTATTCTGGTAAGTCTCACCGAACACAAGCGCTACAGCCCCGTCCGTATCTCCTGCCGCCGCAAGCTCCATAGCCTGCTCCTCAAGAGGCACAAGACCATTGGAAAGCTCCGCAATGTGCTCAAGCTGTGCCCATTCATTTTTCCTAAGACCGTTGGCTTTAAGACCGTCCCAAGCGATATCCCTGTTCTTGTCCTCGTTGAGCTCTTTCATGTAATTGTTGTAGTAAGTCCTGTCGCCTGTAACCGCGTAGGACTGAACAGCCGCCGTAAGCGTCTTAGAACCTATTCTGTACTGGTCTAGATACATAGTATTCTGCACCTGCTCATTCGCCACTGAAATAAGCAGTTGGTTCATCACAATAAAAGCGAGCAAAAACACTATTCCTATGATTACAATACGATACGTCACCCTCACGATTTCTTTGAGCATCGCTGCCTGCCCTTTAGGGTTTACATTACCTCCACCGCCCTGTTTCCGATTTTCAATACCCATGCTGTCTCCTCTTTTCTCCATAGTCTAAAAATGTAAATAGGACTATACACGACAGCACTAGAAATGTCGCCGCTATAATCCTATTAATGCTAATACTATTGTATCACTTTATTATTTTTTTAACAAGGCTGGATAAGGCATTTATAAATAAATAATGCGCATAAAAAACTTAATTTTCTTAATCGTTCTCCTCCTTCAGCTCGTCAATCAGATTATCCTCTTTTATCTTTGAAACAGAATATGCCATGGATACTCCAACCACAATGAACACACCGATAACCGCTACCACGACGGCATACCACGGAATATAGAAGGCTGTTGCATCTGCCCCATAACCATATACCATAAATATGAAAAATGATATTATCACCGAAAGCGGAGCTGCAAAAATTATGGAGCGTATACCATACAAGAGACACTCAAACACCATCATTTTCTTGATGCCGCCATAGGCAAGTCCTACACTTCTTAGCATCGCAAAATCCCTTCTCCTCAGAGATACGTTTGTTGATATCGTATTAAATACATTTGCAACACATATAAGCGCCATGAGGGTTATAAATCCGTAGGAAAATACATTTATGAGCACCAAAAGGTTCTTCTGCTGGTCGGCATCGGAATACGGGTCATAAAATGAAGTGTCATTTGCCGCAAACCCCGCCTCTACAATCTTTTGCTTCACACTTGCAAGCATCTCATCATGCACATCCCCATCCTGTATAATAGTGAAAACTTGAGAATTTGATTGTCTGCATTCATCCGTATTGTATTTGGAGCTGTATGGAAAAATCAGTACTACATTGCTGACACTCCCCAATGTGTATGTGTGCGGCATGCTATTCACAATACTCCCTATAGGAATCTGTACTGCCTCATCTTCTTCACCACTATCTCTTATTACAATGCTATCCGCATTCTCATTTAATAAACTGTACTTCATATTGTAACGATTATAGTTATCCGTTTTGCTGTCATAAATATACTCCACCGTCGGGACAGTATTCATCAATATTGCCGGTGCGTTCTCATAGTCCTTGAATTCGTCCCCCGTTATTCCAAACTCACCAAGACACTTTTCATAACTTTCAACATCCATGAACAGTCTTATCACACGCTCAACATTTTCCCCTGAACTACTAAGTGAATAAGCACTGCGTTCCTTCTTTAAATCTTCATCACCATTCATTCCACTATATTCAAAATAGCTCTGTGAAACATCATTTTCAGCAAGTGCAGCATAATAATTATATTCCCTTAAACAGTATGACACCTCCTTCACGCCATTCGCACTCTTTATTGCCGCAAGTAATTTGTCAAGCTGCGCTATATCATCCTCGTGTGCTATATATTCCAAATCATAATTTACTACATTAACATTGTCATGAACATAATCTCTGAGATAGCTGCAAAATGAAGTTGTAACTATAAAAAGCATAACGCTCATTGACAGCGAAAAAATCGTGACGCGGTATTTCTTCCTGCTTCTCGAAAAATATCTTCTCGCCAACATTCCCGGCATGCCAAAAAGTTTCTGTGTAATGCGGTATTTTCTGCCGGCATGCCACTTTGAACGCGGAATTTTTACGTCCTTGTGCTGTCTTATAGCATCAATCGCAGACACACTCGTCGCCCTAACCGCCGGTATAATCGCCGACACAATAACCGTTATGAGTGCAATGGCAACTGCCGCGAGTATCGCATAACCGTTAATCACCAAATCAACCGTGTACGGACTTGTAAGAATATAGTTAAACTTGTTTCCGACAAAATGAAGCGTTATTCCTATACCGATTATTCCGCACACGACACCTATGGGAATGCCTATGATTGAAACCATAGCCGCCTCGCCAAACACCATGCGTCTTAGCTGTTTCTTGGTCGCCCCGATTGACGACAAAAGCCCGAACTGTTTCGTCCTCTCACCTACTGATATCGAGAACGCACTGTAAATCATGGACACGGAAGCCACAATAATTATCGCAATAAATATCACTGCAAACATTGTAAACATTTCTGCCACATTTGCGTATAGAATCGAGCCCTCCATAGCTATTATATCGTTGTTATAGGTTGTCACACTTCTACCCATTGACCACACATCTGACACATATTTCTTTTTTAGTCTCACATAAAAATCATACTTTGATGATGTATCATCCATCGACTCACCGCATGTAAGAGCTGTATAACCCGGCGCGCTGTAATTTTCAAAATCCGGTCTTTCATAAAAACCCACAACAGTATACTCGCGCGTCCTATCCGTCACAAGAGTCTCCTCATCTTCAAAAGAATCTCCCTGTGAAAGCTCATATTCCGTATCAATGTTTCCATCATCATCGACAAGATAACGCCTTCCAAGCTCCAACGTCACCGTGTCGCCGAGATTATATTTTACATTTCCATTGTACAAAAGATGGTTCGGAAGCATAATCTCACCCGAATTTTCCGGCTTTCTGCCGTAGGTTATATGAACCGGCATAAGATTATAAAAATCATCGTCTATACTTTCAAGATATATATACGGCTTGTATTCGTTGGTCGAACCGCACTTGGCGTACCCTAGCACCTTCGCCGCCACCATCGTCTCAACTTTCTCATCCTGTTTCCAGTTGACATACTCGTCATAATTCTGATACTCAAAACCGACATGCCAGCTCCCCGAATTATATATCTGCGTCCTGTAAACGAACGAGTACAGACTTATTGCAAGCGTCGTTGCCGCTGTGAACATCGCAGTCGATACAATAATTCCTATGATTGTGACCATCGTTCTCACAGGATTTTTCTTCATGCTCTTAAATGTAACTTTATTAAATATATTCATGTTTTTTCTCCATTTCATGGATAGTCAAGCGGATATTTGCAATCCGCTTCGCTTCTTGCTTGATTTGGTTAATTTCTGGTTCTCTCATCTCTCGTTATTTTTCCGTCCTCAATCGCAATGATGCGGTCAGCCTGCAACGCAATATTCTCGTCGTGCGTTATGATGATTAACGTCTGGTCATACTTTTTGTTGGACATCTTTAAAAGCTCGACTATCTCCTGACTGTTTTTTGAGTCCAAGTTTCCTGTCGGCTCATCCGCAAGCATAACCGACGGCGCATTCATAAGTGCCCTGCCTATCGAAACCCTCTGCTGCTGTCCTCCCGAGAGCTCATTTGGAAGATGATGCCTTCTTTTTGTCAGCTTCAACTCTTTTAAAAGCTCCTCAAGCCTCTCCTCGTTCACCTTTCTTCCGTCCATCTGAACCGGAAGTGTAATGTTCTCTACCACATCAAGCACAGGTATCAGATTATAGAACTGATATATAAGCCCCACCTCGCGTCTCCTGAATATCGCAAGCTGCTCTTCGTTTCTCTTATAAACATCCTCCCCATTTACAAAAACTTTCCCCGATGTAGGTCTGTCAACGCCTCCTAAGATATGCAAAAGCGTCGACTTTCCCGAACCGGAAGGTCCTATTATCGCCACGAACTCGCCCTTTTCCACCGAAAAAGAAATGCCGTCAATCGCGTTTACCCGCGCCTCTCCCTTGCCGTATTCCTTCCTTAAATCTTCCACCCTTAAAATTTCCATGTACATGCTCCTTGTTCTTTTTCAATATTTCTTTTTATAATTGCGCCAAGACATCTCCAAAATGTTTTTCACTTTGTCGGCTCGAATATCTGCCAAAAATGTCAAGTGAATATTTGCAATCAACTTGCTCCTTATTCCAACAATACTTGACTATTTTTCTTGGCTTTGAATAATTATAATATACATAAACAAAATTACAGCTTCGTGACTGTATTATTACAAATCTGTCACAAAGCTGCAATTATTCTTTTCACACTATTCCTTTATAAAATCTTATAATAAATCTCGCCCCGCACACATTTCCATCGGCATTTAAAATATTCTCCGCCTTGACAGTTCCGTTCTGCCCGGCAATTATTGAACGCGCGAGCGCAAGCCCTATGCCGTAGCTGTCACTTTTGCTGTTCTGTCCCTTATAAAAACGCTCAAATATATGCGGAAGGTCGTCCGCTGCCATGCCGCTCCCCGTGTCCTCTATCACAAGCTCCGTGTGCACCGCATTCTCATAGCCTGTTATGCTTATCTTGCCGCCCTCGTCGGTGTGCTCCATACAGTTTTTCAAAATATTTGTGACTGCCTCACGGCTCCATTCCATATCGCCTATGTATGTTCCACTCACATCAAGCTTTGTCTCTATTCCCTTTAACTCAAGCATAATCTCAAGCGGTTGCAAGGATGCGCGCACAAGCTCAAGAAGCTGCACCTGCGCTTTTTGAAGTTTTATTGTTCCCGCGTCCATCTTGGCAAGCTTTAAAAGTGACACCACAAGCCCGTCAATGCGCTCAAGCTGCCGTCTCATGTCAAATATAAGCCTGTGTCGCTGTTCCTCATCCTTCTCATTTTTTAACGCCTCAAGCATAAGATTGAGCGATGTAAGCGGCGTTCTTATCTGGTGCGAGATATCCGCAAGTGAGTCGGCAAGCTTGCGCTTCTCATCGCCAAGCTGCTCCGCCTGCTGCCTGAGCATAACCGTCATCTTTGCAATCTCATTTCTAAGTATGCTTATATCCCCCTCCTCATACTCTGACAGCATGCTCTTCTCATTTCCATGAAGAATAAGGTCTATTTCATGCGCCATATCTTCCATATGCCTGTAGCGCCCCAACATGTCAAACCACCAAAAACATATCAAAAAAGCCCCTTCAACTACCACCGCCACCACAGATGGTATATCAAAAAAATATGCCGCCGAGCAGACGATAACTGTTATAACCAACGCAAAAATAATGTATCTTTTTATCTCTCTATTTTTTAACACACTAATCCCCTCTGTCAATTTACCACAAATTATTTTTCTTTTTAATATTTCTACTTATAAAATTTTATCTTCAATAAATATCGCCCTCGCGCATTTCATAATTGATACATATAATTCCTTGTACTTATCCTTTCACTATTTCCCAAGCTTATATCCTACGCCCCTCACCGTCATAATAATTTTCGGCTCTGCCGGATTGTCCTCAATCTTATCACGCAGTCTTTTTATGTACACTGTCAGCGTGTTGTCATTCACAAAGTCGCCTGCCACATCCCATATCTCCTCCAAAAGTCTGCTTCTTGTCAAAAGCCTGCCCTCACTGTTGATAAACGCGAGCAAAAGCCTGTACTCAAGTGCCGACAAATACAAATCCTGTCCATTTTTGTACACCACACCCTTGTCGAGGTCGACCCTTATATTTCCTATATCAAAAAGCTTCTGGCTCTTTCCGCATCTTCTCAGCACACTGTTAATTCTCGACACAAGCTCCCTCGGTCTGAACGGCTTTGCAATATAATCATCCGCTCCGAGGTCAAGTCCCGTGACAACACTGAACTCATCCCCCGATGCCGTCAAAAAAATAACCGGAAGCTGCTTGCTTTTCTTGATTGCCGAACACAGCGAAAATCCATTCCCCTCGCCCAGCGACACGTCCAAAAGTGCAATATCATAATCTGACTTGTCAAGCATTTCAAGTGCCTTTTTCTGCCCGTCAGTGCTGTCCACCTCAAACCCTTCCGTGTGAAGAAAATCCCGCAATGTCCTCACTATCGTCTCATCATCCTCAACCAATAATATTCTTGCCATACATTTTTCCTTTTTACTTTTATATAATTTGTTTTTATATTTTTCTCTTTATGTTTTATTTCTATATTTTTCTTTCTATACTCTAATTTTCTACTCTCGTCAATACAATGACTGCAAATGGGTATTTTTTATGTTAAATATATCCTCTACCCAATTTTCAAATTATCACTTATCATTTTAAAACATTTTGGGTATATTCAATAGTTTTCTTATTTTTATACCAGCACATTGACCATATTATCATATTTTCCGGGCATAATCACGTCTTTTTAAAAATAATGCCCACAACAAGTCAATAAAAAAGACCCATGACAGCGGCAATATCTGCATCCAAACTGTCATAAGTCTTTTTATATTCTCTCGATTATGTCACAAATCAATAATAACTATTAATAAAAGAATCCAATTTATCTAATATATTATCTATTCATACATAACATGTCCCGATTTACCTAAAATACATAGAGTTCCATCTAAGCTCGTTCTTGAAGTCGCGAAGGTTTGTATTATTGTCAATCACAACGCTCTCAATTCCCATAGCGTCAGCCCAGTCAACCATCTGTGTAACGCTGAGGTCGTAGCTGAATGCGGTGTGATGTGCTCCGCCTGCCATAATCCATGCGGCTGCGCCAACCTCAAGGCTTGGCTGTGGTGTCCAGAAATTTGTGGCAACAGGAAGCTTTGGCATAGGCTTCTCGACATGCTTGCAGTCGACAGCGTTGATTATAAGTCTGAAACGATTGCCGAGGTCAACCAAAGATGTTGCAATACCAGCACCCTCCTTTGATGTGAATACAAGTCTTGCCGGGTCCTCACGATTTCCCATCGTAAGCGGCTGAACCTTAATTGAGATATCGCCCTCTGCGATTGTAGGACATACCTCGAGCATGTGCGCCTCAAGTATTCCCTCCTTGCCCGGAACGAGATTATATGTATAGTCCTCAAGGAATGAAGTTCCCTTTGCATCTTTTACGCCCTGTGTCATTATCTTCATAAGTCTTACCATGGCTGCCGTCTTCCAATCGCCCTCTGCGCCAAAGCCGTAGCCCTTCTCCATAAGACGCTGTATAGCAAGTCCCGGAAGCTGCTTTAAGCCGCCAAGCATTCCAAAATGTGTGACAACCGCATGATAATCTCCGTCTGTGAGGAACTTTTCAAGTCCAAGCTCTATCTGTGCCTGGACAGCAACTTTCTGTCTAAAATCGTCAGCATCTCTTCCCTCTAAAAGTATCTTGTACTTTGAATAGTACTCATCGACAAGTGCGTCCACATCACCCTTTGCCACAGCGTCCACATACTCAACAGCGTCATTTACGTTGTAGTGGTCAATCTCCCAGCCAAACTTAACCTGTGCCTCGACCTTATCGCCCTCTGTGACAGCAACATTGTTCATGTTGTCACCAAGACGACATACTCTGATATGGCTTGACTCCATAACGCCCACTGCTGTTCTCATCCATGAAGCGAGCTGACCAATCACACTTGGGTTAGCCCAGTGTCCAACTATAATCTTTCTCTCTATTCCCATTCTGCTGACAATATGACCGTACTCTCTGTCACCATGAGCTGACTGGTTCTCGTTCATGAAATCCATGTCGATTGTGTCGTAAGGAATTTCCTCATTAAACTGAGTATGAAGATGGCAAAGAGGCTTCTTGTACTCCTGAAGTCCGATAATCCACATCTTTGCAGGTGAAAATGTGTGCATCCATGTGATAACACCCGCACATAACTCATCATTGTTAGCATCATTTAAGGTCTTTCTGATTGAAGCCTGACTGATAAGTGTCGGCTTTAAAACAACCTCATAAGGAAGTATTCCCGACGCATTAAGTCCCTCAACAATCTTTGCCGAGTGCTCCGCAACCTTTTTAAGGCACTCATCGCCATATAAATCCTGTGAACCTGTGCAGAACCAAAAATGATAATTCTTGCTTTGTAACATGTAAGTCCTCCTGTTTTCCAATACATTTTTCCGAAACAATTTTGCTACATTCCGAATGCATATATTATACATCCAAAACATGGATATTCGCAAGGAAAAGTTAGTTTTAACTATCTGCTTAAATACAAGTCAAAAAAATGGCGGCTTTCATCCTAATAATAAGCTACATAATTTTCGCCAACGATTTATAACCACTTTTTTGACTGTTTTGCAATTTACAACCTACATACATGGTGCTATAATTCAATAAATTTTATCATATTTTAGAGGAAGAAGGGTGGAACCACCATGGACACAAACAAGACTAATTCACTTTTTACTTCAACAATCCCAAATGTAACCTACAGACTGGCTACAACCGACGATGCCGCCGAGCTTTTAAAGGTGTACGAGCCATATGTAAAAAACACTGCAATAACCTACGAATACGACGTTCCAAGTGTCGCTGAATTTGCATCACGCATAGAGGATGTACTCACAAAATTTCCTTACATAGTCGTCCTAATCGACGGCAAAATAAGCGGCTACGCCTACGCACATGCCTTTCACCCGCGCGCCGCATACTCATGGTGCGCAGAGCTGTCGATATACCTGTCAAACGAATGCCACGGAATGGGAATAGGTCGCGAACTGTACGGAATTATGGAAAATATTTTGAAAAAGCAGAACATATTAAATCTGTATTCCTGCGTTGCCTACACGGAAGTTGAGGATGAATATCTCACACAGGCAAGCGTGCATTTCCACGAACACATGGGCTTTACGACCTGCGCCCACCTCCACAAATGCGGCTACAAATTCAACCGCTGGTATGACATGATTTACATGGAAAAGACTATCGGAGAGCATGTGGAAAATATGCCTGCGGTTATACCTTTTCCAGAACTAGAACTGTGAGCCAACCATAGAGGACGGTTCTTGGTGATATTAAGAACCATACCCAGTGGCACTAATCAAAATTGCAAACAAAAAAATCCCGTTTTTATACACGCAGCTTTCAAGCCATGTATTGAAACCGGGATTTTATTTGAACCACTGTGTTAACCATTGTGGACAGTTCTTGATGCCACAAGAGCTGTCCCCCAGTGGCAATGCAAAGTGACATAGCATTACTGGCGGAATATTGCTTTCTTATTTTTATCAAGTGCGAACAGCAAAATCATTCCTAATATATAACATGAGATAACCTCACCGATACCGACAGTAATCATGAGATACCAGTAAGCATCTGGGAAACCATATGCCGTCTTAAGTACCCAAGGAACGATGATTACGTTGGCGATGATTGGTGGAAGCGGAACGAGCCACTTGTGCTTTCTCAAAAGATATGAACCCACACCGCCGATAAGCGTCGCTAATGTTCCAAACACAATATCAAGCACTGCTCCTCCTGTGAGTATATTAGCCAAAAAACAGCCAATCGTTACTCCCGGAATTGCGGAAGGAATAAAATAAGGCAGTATGGTTAGCGCCTCCGAAAATCTTACCTGAATAGCCATACTTGACAAACCAAGTGCCGATGCCAATGCCGTAAGCACAACATAGAGTGCTGCTATTACCGCTGCCTGAGTGATAAATAATACTTTCTTGTTCATTTTTTAGTCTCCTTAGTTTTGTTTTACGAGTGGATGGTTACGAACACTCGGATATATAATTGCAAGCCTTGCGCCACAACACACCATTTTAACAAAGTCCGTTGTTTTACAAAGCTTGCTTAATATACCACTATTCAGCCTCAAATGCAAGTATTTTTTATTCTAATTGTTCGCCTGCGATGTCTCATCAACCGGAAACCACTTGTCATACAATTCATCCATCTTTCCGTTGCTTTTAAGAATTGCTATGGACTTATTGAGGACATTTAAAAGCTTATTGTTTCCTGATTTTACAACAGCACCTATATCATGACCTGCATCATCAGTATAGTACGGCACCGAGAAATCATATACCTTGTCAACCGCGTCCGATATCTGCACGCCACTCATAACACAGTCAAAATTGCTCGTGTCAAGCTCCGCATATATACTGTTATACTTCATTTTTACAAACTTAACATCAAGAAATGTAAGCTCTCCAATCGCCTTTGCAAGGTCAATCTCAAAGCCCTCAACTTTGCCATCTTCATCCTCCGTTATATACGGGCTTGTTGATATCCCCACAAACAAAACTCCATCCTCAATGGTAGTTGCACTCTTTACCTCAACTTCCGCTGTCGGCGGCTCTGTGCTCTCAGCAGGCGCATCAACTTTCTTAGAACAGCCTGCAAGTGCAAATATGCACATGGCTGACAATAATATATATCTAAAACGCTTTTTTTTCATATTTTTCATATCAATCCCCATCTTAACTTAATACTAATCCCTATGCAGTCCAACGACACAAATAGTAATGAAAAGCACTGTATTTTGCATATTTTCTAATTAATCCGGCGTAGCTGAATTAATACGAAATTATAATACAGGCATGTTTTCACACTAATCTAAATCATAAGAATATTTTGAAATGTTCTTATATATTATACACATGCTGTACAGTATTTCAAGCTCCTAATTTTTATATCCGTATCACAGCATATATTCTGCCATAACAGTATTGCTCACGTCAATTCCAATATCTGTAAGCTTTATCCTGCCCGCCTCGCGCTCTATAAGTCCCTGCTTGAGCTGTCTTTCTGCAATGCCACCATACACCTCATCAAAACTTCTGCCAAATTCCGCCTCAAACTCTGTCTCATCAATGCCATCCATCATTCGAAGACCGAGAAACATAAACTCCTCCATCTCGTCATTCACTGTCAAAATCTGTTCCTCGCTGCGGTTGCCAATCGGATTTTTCATATAATCGGATATATCAAAAGTGTTTGTAAATCTTTTCTGCAAAACAGTATTTGCATTCTTATCCGCATTGTCAAAATTTTCCCCTAATCTTACAAGCGATGCCGCTGCCACCCCAAAGCCAAGGTAATCCCCCCGTCTCCAATAGGAAATATTGTGGCGACATTCATATCCCGGCTTGGCATAGTTGGAAATCTCATATCTTGAATAGCCTGCATCCCCCAAAAGCTTTTTCGTCAGCGCATACATCTGCCTGTCCTCGTCCTCGGAGGGAAGAATTTTTCCGTCCGTGCGTTCCACCATGTCATACAGAGGAGTTCCCTCCTCCACAATCAGACTGTACGCCGAAATATGCTCCGGATTAAGCTCAATTATCTTTTTAAGATTTTTCTCATACCCACTCACTGTCTGATATGGTATCGCAGACATGATATCAATATTTATGTTGTCAAATCCCTCGCTCCTCGCCGCAAAATACGACTCCTCAAACTGCTCATATGTGTGTATTCTCCCAAGCGCCCTAATCTCATCATTGTCCGGCGACTGCAAGCCTATACTCAGCCTGTTCACGCCCATATCTCGGTAGGTTCTCAGCTTCTCCTCTGTCAATGTTCCCGGATTGCACTCAACGGTAATCTCTGCATCCTCCGAGACATTAAAATTCTCCTTCACCGCGCTCATTATCTTCACAAACAAATGCGGCGGCAAAATAGATGGTGTTCCACCTCCGAAAAATATTGTGGAAATTTTTATTTTTTCATCACCAGCCGCCGCTATCTCACGGCACAGCGCATCGACATAGCGCTCCTTAGTGTAGTCGTCCGCCGGGGCAGAACAGAAATCACAGTATATACATTTTGAAATGCAAAAAGGGATATGTATATATATCCCCTTTTGTGCTTTTAAATTATTACTCATAATTAGTTAAGCTTCTCAAGCATATTGTTGATACGCTCGCGCATCTTATCCTCTCCCATGATGTGAAGAATTGTCCATAAATCAGGTGAATTTGATGCACCCGTGATGGTTATACGAAGCACCTCGGCTATATCCGATACACTTCCCTTGAAATTCTCAGGATTAGCCTTGTACGCCTTCATATCAGATGCAAAACCGCACTCGTCAGCGATAGCCTTCACATTGTTAAACCATCCGTTATTGTCCGCGCTGTGGTCATAGGAAGCAAGATACTTCTCAAGAATTTCGCGAACCTGTGCGTTGTCGTATTTGAACTCATAGTTTGGTACAAATGTCTCATCAAAGAAGAACGAGAACATCGGCATAATCTGCTTTGCGTACTCAAAATCCTTACGTCTTCTCTTCTGACCAACACCCATGAACAGCTCAAGAGCTTTCTTAAAGTACTCAGGCGACTTAAAGTAAACGTCAACCATGTCCTTGTTGTATTCCTTGTTCCACTCATAGAGGAAATCATAGATTGCGTCTGTGTCCATCTTTGCAAACTCGTTGCGGCAGATGTTGTGGAGCTTATCCATATCAAAAAGTGCTCCCGACTGTGCCATCTTGCGCACATCGAACTTGAAATCCTCAATCGGTGAGTCAGGATGCTTGTCATACCACTCCTCAAAGTTGGAGTTGAGAAGTGTCATAAGATATACTTTTACACAGTGAGGATGATATCCGTCCTGACGGTAGAAATCAAGTGAAAGCTCAGGGTCTTTTCTCTTAGAAAGCTTTCTCTTACTCATTGTGCCATCCTCGAGCTGCTCCATCTTCATAAGATGAGCTGTATGCGCATAGTCAGGTCTCTTAAATCCAAGCACGTTGAAAAGCTCGATATGTGTAGGAACACTTGAAAGCCACTCCTCACCGCGGATTACAAGCGTTGTTCCCATAAGATGGTCGTCAATCGCATGTGCAAAATGGTAGGTAGGTATTCCGTCGGACTTCAAAATAATTACATCCTGAATATTCTCAGGGAATGAAATCTCGCCCTTTATTGTATCCTTAAATGTAACCTCGCGTCCCTCAACGCCCTGTGAACGAAGTCTCATGACAAAAGGCTTGCCCGCCTTTATATTCTCCTCAACCTGCTCGCATGTGAGGCAGCGGCATTTAGCCCACTTGGTATGATAACCTGTCAAAATGTCATGCTTCATCTGCTCGTCCTTAATCTGGTTGAGCTCCTCCTCCGTACAAAAGCAAGGGTACGCAAGTCCCTTTCTAATCAAATCCTTCACATAAGTCTGATAAATTTCAGCTCTCTGTCTCTGAAAATACGGGCCATACTTGTTAATCTCAGGATTGTCAATTCCGGCTCCCTCGTCAAACTCAATGCCAAAATAGCGAAGAACATTTATAATAATGTCAACCGCTCCCTCAACCTCTCTCTTGGCATCCGTATCCTCTATTCGAAGATAAAATGTACCGCCGCTCTGATGTGCAATTCTCTCATCTGCAAGCGCTCCGTAAAGATTTCCAAGATGAATAAAACCTGTTGGGCTAGGTGCAAGTCTTGTAACCTGTGCCCCCTTCTTTAACTCCCTTGCCGGGAACTGCTTCTCCCAGTAGTCAGGTGTCTTATCAATGCCCGGCAGACATAACTCCGCAAGTCTGTTGTAATCCATTTTATTTTCCTCCATTTACAATAATCCAAATTATATTTACCAATAAAAACAATTATCAAATTTATTTATAAAAATTGATGAACTTAGAAAAACAAAAATAATCAATAACTGTGTAAGTCCATATAAAACAATTTAATTTTCATCGAGCTTGAGCACAGCCATAAAAGCCTTCTGCGGTATCTCCACATTTCCGAACTGTCTCATTCGCTTCTTTCCTTCCTTCTGCTTTTCGAGAAGCTTCTTCTTACGGGAAATATCACCACCGTAGCACTTTGCAAGAACATCCTTGCGCATAGCCTTTACCGTCTCACGCGCTACAATTCTTCCGCCGATAGCTGCCTGAATAGGAATTTCAAAGAGCTGTCTCGGAATTTCATCCTTTAACTTCTCGCACATCTTTCTTCCGCGCTCCGCCGCGCTGTCAGCATGAACGATAAACGAGAGCGCGTCAACCTCTTCCCTGTTAACGAGGATATCAAGCTTGCAAAGCTTTGACTGGACATAGCCCTTTAACTCATAGTCAAACGAAGCGTAACCCCTTGAACGGGATTTGAGCGCGTCAAAGAAATCATAAATTATCTCATTGAGCGGAAGCTCATACTTTAAAAGTGCTCTTGTCGTCTCCATGTACTCCATTCCAAGGTAGACACCTCTTCTCTGCTGGCACAGCTCCATTATAGGCCCGACAAATTCAGTCGTAACCATAATCTCAGCCGACACAACAGGTTCCTCCATAAACTCTATCTCCGACGGGTCAGGAAGATTTGACGGGTTGGTAAGTTCCATAACCGTGCCGTCCGTCTTATGCACCTTGTAGATAACGCCCGGTGCCGTTGTAACAAGGTCAAGGTCATACTCTCGCTCAAGTCTCTCCTGTATGATTTCCAAATGCAAAAGCCCAAGGAAACCACATCTGAAACCAAAACCAAGCGCAACCGAAGTCTCCGGCTCGTACTGCAATGCCGCATCATTTAACTGGAGCTTTTCAAGTGCATCACGAAGGTCTGCATAATGCGCTCCGTCAGCCGGATACATACCACAGTATACCATAGGATTAACTTTTTTATAACCCGGAAGCGGCTCCGCGCAAGGTCTGTTGGCATCCGTCACCGTATCGCCGACTCTCGTATCGCGCACATTTTTAATGCTGGCAGTTATATAACCAACCATTCCCGCTGTCAGCTCATCACATGGAATAAACTGTCCTGCGCCAAAATATCCAACCTCAACCGTGTCAAACTCTGCACCTGTAGCCATCATTCTTATCTTGGTTCCCTTTTTTACCGTTCCCTCCTTGATACGGCAGAAAACGATAACACCCTTGTACGGGTCATAAAGTGAGTCAAATATAAGTGCGGCAAGAGGAGCGTCCTTTGAACCTGTAGGTGCCGGTATCTTGTGCACAACAGCCTCAAGCACCTGTTCAATATTAATTCCGTTCTTTGCTGAGATAAGCGGTGCGTCATGTGCCTCTATTCCAATGACATCCTCAATCTCATCGATTACTCTCTGCGGCTCGGCACTCGGAAGGTCTATCTTGTTGATAACCGGAATCACATCAAGGTCATGGTCAAGTGCAAGGTACACATTCGCGAGCGTCTGTGCCTCAATGCCCTGCGCGGCATCCACTACAAGTATCGCACCGTCACAGGCAGCAAGGCTTCTCGAAACCTCATAGTTGAAATCCACATGTCCCGGCGTGTCAATCAGGTTGAAAATATACTCCTCACCGTCCTCCGCCTTATACACAACGCGGACAGTCTGTGCCTTGATAGTTATACCTCTCTCCCTCTCAAGGTCCATATTGTCAAGCACCTGCGCCTGCATCTCACGGCTTGTTAGCAGTCCGGTCTTCTCGATAATACGGTCTGCAAGCGTTGACTTTCCATGGTCAATGTGGGCTATAATACAAAAATTACGAATTTTACTCTGGTCTACGGACATTTTTTACTATATTCTCCTTAAAATAAATCTCTAATTAGGATGTGAATGTCAAAAGCAAATTTTACTTTTCAGGCAAACATAACCATAATTTTCCCTTTGACACTTACATCATATTAACATAATAATACCAAAAACAAAAGAATTTTTTTCATTATTATTTTTTCCAAACGTGCATATATTAAAAACAATATAAGCACGCTTGTCAAATGTCTCTGGAAAAAATAAAAACCTAAATCAACTTATGGAATATGCAAAACTATTAAAGTAAAAAAGAGCCCCCTTTCTTCAGGGGCTCTTCGTCACTGTCTGTCATGCAGACTATCACACGTATGTTTTTGTTTAAATATATTTAGATTATTCAGCCTTATATCCTCTGCGTACAAAGAATACTGCGCCTGCAAGTGCAAGTACCATAGCTGCTACAACAAAGTATGCTGTATTAAAACCTGTGCTAGGTGCAGTTATAAGCGGATTTATAACTACTGCTACAGGTGAGAAGGATGTGAATGTAGCGGTAACGCTTCCCTCACTTACGTTTGTCACAGGAAGGTTCTCCCAAACCTGTCCATTCCAGTGGATAACTGATACAGACTGACCAGCCTTAATCTCAGGAATATTGAGTGTCACATCAACTCCGGCACTGTAGTCTCCCTCTGGTAAAGAGATATCAAATACCTTGAGAACAGTGGCATTCTCACCGAAAAATGCCTTTGCCTGCGCCTGTGCATTCTTTACATCTGCTACAGAAACAGTAGAAATTGTCACAGTTAACTCCTGTCCATTTATTGTAATCTTAGGAGCAGTTACGCCTGATGCCATATCTGTTGCCGGAACACTGTAATCACCATTTGAATCTGTTGAACCTGTTGAATTTGATGAATCTGTTGAACCGGAATTGTTGGATGTGTCAGGGCTTGGTGTACCGGAATTATCTCCGGTGCTAGGGCTGTCCGCTGCAAATGCTGTCATTGAAAATATCATTACGAAGCACGCAAGAACAGCAAAAAACTTTAAAAATTTGTTCTTCATTTCTCAAAACCTCCTTAATTATACGTGTGTATATCAAGTCACTTTGACTTTGATACCATAAAATAAATGATAAATATGTAATTACTGTCGGTGCAAAATATTATTTTACCACCTCATAAAAAATCTCTAACATCTGCTGTCTGAGCGCATTTTCATCGACATAAAATTCCTCGAATTTTTTACCCATGACAGTCTGTCCCGGAACAGTGTACATCCTCGCATTATTTACAGAGTAGCCCAACAGCTCGGATGCCAGATATGACATCTCATCAACACTGATATCCGTTACAATGTAATTGCTAAGTTTCTGATAAAGACTTACCGGAAATGTTATGTCATTCTTTGTGGCCTCATATACCTGGTTCATAAATGCCGTCAAATAAATCTTCTGATTGTTCAGTCTCGTTGTAGCCGAATCGAACTGCATTGTATTTCTGTATCTTATAAACAAATGCGCCTGCTCACCATTTAACCTAACTGTGGTTCCTGCCTGAAGCCCAAGCTCCGGTGAATCCGCCGGAAGAGTAATCTCCACACCGCCCACAGCGTCATTTAAAGACGGAACAGCTCCAACATTTATTGAAACATATCCATTTATAGGAAGATTGTAAAACAGCTCCGATACCGTCTGTCTGGCACGCTCACAGCTCAACTTTCCGCCATCTCCATAGCCATGCTGCACGCATATCTGGGCTTTGGCTGTCCTCACATAATTTCCTGCACTGTCATACATGTCAATGTCCGTCATAGTATTTCGGTTCACAGCCACGATGGATATGCTCTTGTCATGCGGGTTCATAACCATAAGAAAAATTGTATCGGACTGACCACCTTTAAGATAATTTGTATTCCCGTCCACAATCGGAACTTCCGAATCCATGTCAATTCCAAGTACAAGAAATGTCAATATATCCTTGTTGTAGCGATATACATGATTGTTGATACTTATGTCACCTGCCTGATATACATATCCCGAATCATCCGAAGAAGTGCTCTCGACCTCTGTTGTCGCCTCTCCTGTCATTTTTTCGGTGGCAGTTTCCGACTCGCTCTCCCCATCATTCTTAACCGTCTTGTCCTTTGTGCTCTCAGGTTCATCGCCGTCATCTTCAAGCCCCTCAGACTCGGTTTCAATCTCACCAAAAAGCCCTAAATCCGGCTGTGACGCTTCCACCCTCGAATAAAGGCTCTTCTTACCTGACGCGCGCATTGAATAAAATACAATAGCAAGAACAAGCATCAAAGCAATAAGCACAACAAGCACAATAACCACTATTTTAAGTGCAATGGGCATCTTCTGTGTTTTTTCTTTTTCCATAAAATTCTCCAATTACTGTATTACTTCGCTAATTATATAGTGAGTATGGCTCACTCAATAATTTCGCCGCTCGCAAATCATACAAGCATATTTACTCACTTTCGCTCATTATATCATAATAAATAATTCCACTTTATTCTGTTTATTGAAATCACAGTTCTGTTTATTCACACCTAATATTTTGCAAGCATATCAGTATATGTCCGCAGCATCTCCCGTTTCTGCGTTGTAAGTCCGCGGTAAATTTCAAGAAGTTTTTCCTCATTCATGCTTTTTGCATCCACATCCGGCGCGTCGAACAAATCAGCAAACTTTACACCCAGAACATTGCACAGCAAAAGCATTGTATACACCTGCGGTCTGCTCTTTCCCCTCATAAGATAGCTAATCGTGGAGCTCGACATTCCCGCCTCCTTGGCAAGCGTGTTCCAGCTTATATTTTTC
>JBNMKO010000002.1:0-115776 GCA_050874385.1 Eubacteriales bacterium | reverse complement strand
CATAAGCTGTATTACACTCTACAATAGTTCCATCAACACTTTGAACCAATTCCTTGATAAAATCGGGATCAAGATTATAACTGCCATCTCCTTCACCGGTATGTAATTTTACTGCCACCTTGTCTCCTTCTGCCGGAGTTCTTCCAAGTGCTTCATAAACCGCCATTAATGCATCAGAACTGATTTCCGAAGTATAATAAACCTTAGAATCTTTATCATTACCCGTCTGATGTGCAAGATCTGCTAATTGTATCTCATAGCCCCCTGCTGTTGTCACAGAAATGGAATTTCTATTAAAAGTAACTGTTTCTTGTTCTGTTATGCTCCCTTCATACCATGAAAACAGACATTGTAATCCATTAAAAACATATTCATAAGTATATTGATAATCATGTCGATTATCTTTTACCGTGTAATACATCAGATTACCATCTGCAAATCCCTTATCAGTATAATCAAACGCATTTGTCAGTGTTTTCATATATTCCATCTGTGCCGTTAAACCCTGATATGCAACATCTTTCGTTCCTGTTGCGGCAAATACATAATATTCACGCTTGCCATAACCGGAAGCTTCCGCTGTATCTGCAATCACAGTGGCATCAGCCACATCAGTTGAGCCATCCCCTCCCAAAGTCAATCCTCCGCTCATAGGCATAAAATATTCAAAACGATCCATTCCTTCAAGAAATACGCGCCATGTAGTTATTCCACCGGCAGAAAAACCTCCAAATGCACGATGAGAGCGCGATTCTTCAAATCCTGCATCAGTCGTACTCGTTGCAAAAGTATGGTAATAACTTTCCACTGCCGGCATCAAATCATTTTTTAACTCACCGGAATAAAATATTGGAGTTGTATCATGATACCAGTCATTTCCAGAAGGAAGATAAGGCATAACAATGATTAATGGTGGAATCAGTTTATCCTCTATCATATTGTCAATCATATTTTTGAAATTATCACCATACTCATACATCCATGTTCTTTCATTGCCATAAGCTCCATGTTGAAGATAAAGTATATTATATTTTGTATCTGTATCATTCTGATTGTATCCATAAGGCAGATAAACTGTTGCCTGACTTTGAATTGCTTTTCCATCTCCAATATAATCCTTTGTGTCATAAGTAAAAGCTTCCAAAGTCCCTTGCTGTGTGGCTGCACTATAATATCTATCCGGCACAGTACCAAGTACAATATTCTGCATATCAACCTCCGGTTTTGTATGAGAAGAATTTTCTAACTCAAACACCGTTTCTGTATCACTAGAACTGCTTTTCTCTTCTAACTCCAGCCCTGATATAACATCACTACTGCTTTGGTTCTCAGTATTCAATGCGCCACAGCCGGCAAGCGTAAGCGATACAACTAAAAAAATACTGATAAAAACTTTATTCTTCATTGAACACTACCTCCAAAATAATTTTGAATATGCTATTCACAATGTGCATCCATAAATTCAATCATTCGATCCTGCGTAATTTTAGCATAATCAGACCCCAAATCCTCATACCCATGTGACAGTGTTGCCACCGTCTTAGGATAATAAATCAATTTGCACTCCACTCCCAGTTCCAATAATCTTGCATTCATTGCAAATGCCTGATCAAAGAAACTGCCGCTGTTTCCATCAGAAATCAGAGCTGGCGGATAATTTTCTGTCACATTATCAATTACATTTGAAAGCCTTGAAGCCTCTTTATCATAAACCAGCTCGTTTGTGTTCAGATAAATACGTCCTGCCCAATAAAACATATAGTCAATAGCGATATTATGTGTCACGCCATACTGCGAATTATCGAGTAATGCACTGATAAACACCACTCCTTTGATATATTCCGGATTTAATGCCGGGATAATTCCCATCTCATCTGCGTATTCCAGATTTGTCTGGAGATTTGCCATAACACCAGCCAGATTTCCGCCGGCAGAACCGCCGGACAGAAATACCGCGTCCATGTTTAATTTCAAATCATTCGCATGGTCTTTGAGATATTGTAAACCATTATTGAGCTGTATAATGGCATCCGGGAAAATATGCTCCGTCATAAGGCAATAATTAAACTGTACTACATTATAACCTTCACTCAATGCCCGATATGCCAATGAATCCCTGTAATCTACATCTCCGGCATTTGGGTCACCACTGCTTTTATCCCCGTTTGCATAACCTCCACCATGAATAAACAACAATGTAGGTGGATTGTCCGACTTAGGCACAGCAGTATAATAAACATCTAAAAAGCCATTCGGATAAACCGTATCATACTGAATATTTGCAACCAGATGTGCCCCGTTTTCCAGTGTATCTTCATAAGTCGTTGCTGTCGTTTCATTCCCATAAGCATTGATAACTGACTTAAATACCGAAAAAGATGCTTTTGTGAAAAAAGTAATCATCATAATAGGAAACGCAGCAAAAACAGTAACTACAGAAATTCCAATCTTGACAATCAACCTGAGACAATTTTTTGATTTAATTTTTATCAAAGACCATACGATAAGAATAATTCCCATCAATGTAGTTATAATTCCAAGTCCAGAATAGACAATCCATCTATCTGAAATCAATCCGATAATATGAACGAATAAAACACCAAAAATCAAATACATCTGCCATTTCAATAATTTTGTATCCATTATTTTCATTCCGATAAACAAAATTACTCCTGCTGCCAGAATAACACCTGCCATAATTCTGCTTTCGTTTACCAAGAATTGCTCCAATGTACCAAAACATACGCTAATTATCCCAATTAGCCAAATATACATTCTCTTTTCTCCTTCTAATTCACAATATAATTTCACATTCACTTATTATAAAACCAGTCCCTGATACGGCTCCATGCCTTACGGCTCTCCGGTAAAGACGGATGTGTAATGTAAAAAGTATGATACATTCCCGGATATGTATAATATGTCACATCCACGCCCTGTGCTTTTGCTTTCTTGACAACCACATCACTGTCGCTCAGCAAAAGTTCTGCCTCACCTGTCTGTATCAACATTGGCGGAAATCCCCGATAATCTCCATATGCCGGAGAAAGATATGGATCATATAGGTCATGTTTTCCCGCATAAACAATTGGAACCGGATATTTTGGCACTTTAGTTTCATCCGGATAACCAAAAAAATAATCTTCTTTCTTTTTTGTCTGATATGACTCCCCCTTCGCCGCCATGTCCGTCCATGGAGATGAGAGAATAATTCCTCTTGGCAATGGTTTTTCATGGTCTCTTAGCCATAAAGTCAACGACAAGCAAAGTCCTCCTCCCGCCGACTCTCCACAAAGATATATCTGCTCCGGATTATACCCCTGTTTTAATATCCATTCATATCCATCAATCGCATCTTCGAGGGCACATGGAAAAACATTCTGTGGTGCAGTTCTGTAATCAATAGAAAAAACATCCGCATCCTTAAAAATCTGTGAAAAATGCAATGCCGTATTATTATACAAATTTGAAAACTTTGCCACAAAGCCACCACCATGAACCTGATATACTATGATGTCATGATTTGCACCTTTTTTCTTTAAAAGATAACCTTTCGCACATCTTAGTTGAATCTCCTGATTTTCATATCCGGCTGGAACCTTCCAGCTTCCAAAACGGTAATCCTTTTTCTGTGAATACATACTGCGGCGCAGAATACTATCACCTGTTAATTTTGTAGATAAAACGACAAGCGTTCTCATACCTTTTGAAACGCACCTTGCACCAAAAGAATTAGATTGTTTCTTTACCATAATAGCCCTCCTAATGCACTGTTTCCTCTAAAAACGAAAGCATTTTTTGCATATTATCCTGCCCATAACGATCATCAAAACTTTCATAGCCATGTTTTAGCTTTACCTCTTCTCTTGGATAAATATTTAACTCTGCCTTTACACCGAGCTGTCTTAATTTTGTAAATAAATCCTTTGCCTGATCATAGAAAGAACCTGTATTGGCATCCGATATAAAAACGGGTGGATAATCGCCTGTTACATGTGAAAGCACATTTGACTGATTTGCCCCTTTAGAAGAAGCCATTATTTTTTCACCAAAATAAGCCTGACCACATTTTCGCAAAAGAAAATTAAATCCGGCATCATGTACTACATCATAGCGAGTTGGATCAATCAGTGCCGAATTGAGTAACAGTGCCTTAATCTGTTCATTGCTTAGAATCTGCTTTATATTCATTTCTTTGGCATAATTCGCATTTGTCTGAATTGCCACATATTGTGCTGCGATATGTCCTCCTGCACTGCTGCCACAAAAAATAATTCTTTTCATATCAAGTTCATATTGTTCTTCATGATTTATCAAAAAAGAAACTGCTTCCTGTAGCTGCAATACCGGTGTGGGATATTGATACTCCGGAGCAAACGCATATTCCACAGACACAATATCATATCCGGCTTCCATAAACCGCTTAAAAAACCAGTGCTTGTCTCCCCCTTGTTTACCGGCATTTGGATCTCCATCCTCCTTTGAGCCCCATGTAAATCCACCGCCATGCGTATATATAATAACAGGATGTCTTGAATTATCTTTGCTGCATTTATAAATATCCATAAAGCTGTTTGGATATTTTTCTCCATAAACAATGTCTGACAATAAAGTTCCTGTTCCAAAATCCTGTATCTTTGGCTCATTTTTCGGTTTATAAAAATTTTCTATCGAAAAACTATGTTTTTGGAGCCATTTAACCAAATAATGTTTCATAATGGTACTCCCCGCTTTCCACAATTTGTTCTTTTCCATCCGGCATGATAATATGTGCCTTTGTTCCAAACGGAACTGCCGCATCAAGCTTAAAAATCTGATCCTCTATTTTCCAGTCTGCTATGATTTTGCCGTATGGACTTTTCTTTTCACACTTTACCCATGAAAATTCTTTATTTGGAACAGGTTTTATCATAAATTCCTTATATCCCGGTTTTATCGCCTCAATTCCGGCACATCTGCGATACAGCCAATCACCAACTGCACCATTTGCATAATGGTTAAACGATACCATTCCTCCGCCAAGATTTACATTCTTCTCAGATATATCCTTTACTTTTCCCTCGCCAAGATTTACTGTTCCATCAGGTCTTAACGCATCCCATCTCTCCCAGATTGTCGTTGCACCGGCTTTTACTTCATACAGCCAGGACGGACATGTATCCTGCATCAACACCTCATACGCTTTTTGTGCGTATCCATAATCAGACAGAGCAAACAATAAATATGGCGTTCCCAAAAAACCTGTTGCAAGATGATTGTCTGCCGCTTCTACCAGCCTGACAAGATTTTTAGCATACCGGTCTGCTTCAGCGCCTTCTACCATATCAAAGTACATCGGACAGACATATGCTGTCTGAAACTCCTTATTCATATTTCCTTTTCCATCTGTAAAATATTTCCGGTATGCTTTGATAATTTTCTTTCTGAGAAAATCATACCTTTCTTTTTCTTCCTGTTTTCCAAGAATTTCCGCAATTTTAGCCGCAATTCCACAGGAATTTGCATAGTAAGCAGTCGAAACCCACGGTCTTTTCTTCATCCACTCAATCTGGGATTCATTAAAGGTCAG
Source organism: Eubacteriales bacterium (assembly GCA_050874385.1). GTDB lineage: Bacteria > Bacillota > Clostridia > Lachnospirales > Lachnospiraceae > CAG-882. The sequence goes on along the minus strand of JBNMKO010000002.1, from coordinate 110,207 downwards.
CCAATCTCCAAAACTAAAACCATAATCCCATACATATCGTTTATCTCCTAAGCTGAAACGATGCGCCATCTGCCTTACCCGTCTTAAATATTTTTGTATCATGTCAAAATTTTCGCGCAGAATTTCTTTATTTCCACTATCCATATAAAGTGCCCACGGGACCATCACACACGAGTCACCCCAGCCAGCAGTGGCAATGGCAATAATCATCTCATTTGGCACCACAAAAGGTATTCCTCCTTTTTTGCCCTGTTCACTGCGCATATCTTTTAACCACTTTCTCAAAAAACGCATCATATCGAAATTAAAACATGCTGTAGAAGCAAACACTGCTATATCACCTGTCCATCCCAGTCTCTCATCTCTTTGAGGGCAATCTGTCGGAATGTCCACAAAATTGCTGAGACCTCCCCACTTTATGTTCTCCTGAAGTCTTGTAACATCAGCATTAGAGCAACTGAATGTACCGTTTATTTTTTGAATGGACGATATAACGTCAGCGGCAATTTCAAAATTATCCCTTTCTATTCCGGACACTTCCACATAACGAAATCCCATAAAAGTATAATGAGGCGTGTAATCCTGTTCACCATTCTTACAAATATATTCAATTCTGGCTTTGGCTGTTCTGAGCGGCTGTGTAAACAATTCACCATCTATCAGAACCTCTGCATGCCTAACCAGTATTTTCTGCCCATTCTGTCCATCTATCTTCATTCGAACAACCCCTGAAAAATTCTGCCCAAAATCGAATATTATTCCATTTTTCCCACGATGCTCTGAAACCGGCTGCAATGTTTTTATCCTTCTTGGCAGTTCTCCATAAGTTGCAAGCAACCGTTTTGTAGGAGATTTTGGCAATACATCGCAATTTACAAATGATTTTTGGTAATCCATATCATTTTCGTCAATCCTTGCATCAATTCGTTCTCCATCATAAATGGACGCTTCTCTCACAGCCCCTTTATCTGACACTGTCCAACTGTCATCCGTCGAGATAATCTCTCCCATTCCATCATCATATATAATATGCAGTTCCGATATAAACGCCTGCTTTTTTCCCGCATGCTGCCCTGTTCCAAACGGGCCAAATGTTGCTACTGCCCAGCCGCCTCCGACTGTTGCACATATCTGTAAATTCTTATTTTCTTTTGTCAAATTCTTAACCAGCTCCGATACATCATAAGTCTGGTACTGTATCTGATTTTTATAACTGGTATATCCCGGCGCAAGCATATCATCTCCCACATAAATCCCATTCATCTGTATTGTGTATACCCCCAATGCTGACGCGTACAGATATGCCTGTTTTATCTTCTTAGACAAAGAAAACTTCTTTTGAAATATAAGTGCAGGCGGATTTTCTTTTTTGTTGAATGAAAATGTCGGATGTGTAATCCACTTTCCCTGCCATGAAGTACCAAGAAAACCTGTTCTGAATGTTCCTGTTTTTTCAGCTGCCTCTCCATATCTATTCCATACCCTCGCTGTCACCTGATAATTTGTGTGGGCTGATAATTCATCCCCCTGATAAGTAATGTAATTTGTTTCCCCATCATTTACCTTACCGCTGTCCCACATTGTATTTTTTTCATCTGTAACTATAATCTGCCATGAACCTGCTCCATCTGCCGAATGATTAGACTCCGCTATAATACAAAACTGTGGCTTTTTATTATCTGTAACTATATCCTCTGTCTGGTCTTCAATTTTTAATTCAAATATCTGTAACATTTGATTACCTCCAAATTTCACTCACCTATTTTGGGATTTCTTCTTTCATCTAATTCTTTCTCCATTTGTTTCATCGTTTTATTATCCAATTCATAGTTCCAAAATACCGGAATTGATATCAGAATCAATGCAATCGGTACCCATGTCAAAAGTATACGAAATCCAAAAATTGTCGCATCAGACTGCACCTGATTTGGCTTATATCCGATAATATCAAGTCCATAACCCGCAATCGCTCCACAAATAGCAGTTGCCAGTTTATTGGCAAAAGATGTCAGTGAAAATACCAGTCCTTCTGAATGATTTCCATATTTCCACTCTGAATAATCCACAGTATCTGCTGTCAGGGTTGTAAGTGCAACCGTGAACAATCCGCTTCCAATTCCTGTAAACACCGTTCCGATATATAACAGTGGAATATTTTTAAATGCAAAATAATAAATTCCAAATCCAAGTAACTGGGTAATCAATGATGCCAGCATTGTATTCTTCTTTCCGATTTTAGAAATCACCTTTGCTGATAAGCTCATGGTCATAAATTGCATTACCAGATTAATCGCCATAATTACGATATATGGACTCTCATCCATCAGCACATACCTCAGATAATAAAGCAAAAATGATAATGGAACATTAACCGCTGCTACAATCAATACATTGAGTACTAACATCCTCAAAAAAGGCTTATTCTGCAAAATCAGGTTTTTATAATCTGATAATGTATTGTTCTGTTTTTCTTCTTGTACCGCATTTTCAACCTCTTTATTTCTCAATCCATTTATAAAAGCACATATAATACCTGTCACACCCAAGACAATCGCTACTTTTTTATATGCCTCTCCTTCGCCTCCGAACGCATTGATTGCAGCTAATCCACCCATAGCTACCAGACACACTGTAATAATGTTAAAAATAGAATATACAGATATATATTTAGTGCGTTCCTCCGGTGTAGATGAGATACGATAGGAATATGCTACATAAGGAATACCGTAAGCCGTATATGCCATTCCAAACAAAATATAAAACACATATGCCCAAACTGTCTTTCCTGCCAATCCAAAATCAGGTTCTGTAAACAGCATTATCATTGCAGTGGCAATAACAATCGGCGCTATCAAAAGATATGGCTTGAACTTTCCCCATCTGGTATTTGTTTTGTCCACCATCACTCCCATCATCGGGTCATTAACGGCATCCCAAATTCGCGCAATCAAATACATTGTTCCGATTGCCGCTCCTGTAATTCCCAGATAATCTGTCAAATAGATTGTCAAAAATGAACTCACAAATGCGTTTCCGGCACCATAAGTTACAGCACCCATTCCATATGCCAATTTTGAATTATTTCTTTTTTTATTCATTTACCTTCTCCTTATCTCACACAAGAAACTCTTTTATGCCACCATCATAAAGTTCCTCTCTTCCATCCGGCAGAACAACTGTTGTCGGTATTCCCTTTGGAGTTTCAACATGAAGCCTAAATATACCATCCTTTATTTCCCAGCTTGAAATGATTTTTCCTTTGCAGCTATCGTACTCAGCTTTTGCCCATTTAAGACTTCCACCCGGCAACGGCTGAATCTTTATTTTTTCAAATCCAGCATGCTCAAGCCTTATACCAGCACAATATTCATACAGCCATGCAATAGCCGCACCCGGCGCATAATGATTGAGTGAATCCGTTGGTTTTCCATTCTCATCAATCCCCAGCCAGTTTTCCCATGTTGTAGTTGCACCTTTCTTCACTTCATATAACCAACCCGGACATTTTTCGTTTTCTAACAGTCTATAAGCGGTCTCCACATACCCATAATCACAAAGTACAAACAATATCTTATATGTTGTGAGAAAACCTGTTCCTATTTTATAGTCATTTGCAACTACCATATCATTCAACTGTTTAGCAATGATTTTTCCCTCATCTTTATCTGCAAGTCCCATTGCAATAGGTCTTACATACCGGCACTGACGTTCACTATGTACCTTTCCATTTTTTAAAAATTCTCTTTTATATGCGGACTTTACAATTTCTGCCTTTTCCGTGTAATATTTACAATCATCATTCCTTCCAAGAATTTCTGCCATCTTTGCAACTTCCACTAATGAATGATACAGCCACGCTGTCGCCACTTCCGCATCCGGTGTAAGCAATGCTTTCATTCCATCTTTGACCATTACCGAGCCCGGTTCCAACCACTCACCCCAATGATATCCTGTATCTAATATATATCTATAATGATTGTCAAACCGATAAAAATGATGCCAGTTTTTCTTTTGCGCACGCTTCAAGTTAAAATTCATAAACTTTTTTGCGGCATCATACACATATCTGATTTCCGTATCATCCCCATAAAATTGATATAAAACCATCGGTATGTGTATCAGCGCATCTGACCACCCTGCACTTCCACATGGAATATGCTGCGTCTTTAATCCCTTAATCAGCTCAAATGGTACTTCCGGACATATAAATGGTAAATTTCCGTCCTCTGTCTGAAGGGATATAAAATCTCCCAGATATTTATGTAAGAACGCTCTTGTATCTGCATAAAATGTAGCTGTCTCAGAAAACACATTGATATCCCCAGCCCATCCGGCTCGTTCTCTTGTAGGACAATCTGTGGGAATATCAACAAAATTGGATTTCCAGCTCCATCTCGAATTTTTCACAAACTGATTGATCAGCTGATTTGAACACTCAAATCTGCCATTTTCTTTAAGCGCAGAATATACTGCAATGGATTTAAAATTACCAGCTTCCACAGTCTCAGGCCAATTTTCCAAAAGTACATAGCGGTAACCACTTATCAAAAACAATGACTTATATGTCTGCGTACCATTTTTTAATGTATACTTTAATGTCTGCCCCAATGCACCGCCAAAATCGTCTGCTCCTTCCGCCTGAAGATTTTTTGTGGTAAAATTCCCATGCTCATCCAGACATTCTCCCATTTTTAAGACTACGGTATGACCTGCCTTTCCGGTAACCGTAAACTCCACATGACCTGCTAAATTCTGTCCAAAGTCCAACACCACATTTCCATCAGGCGTATGCAAAACCGCCGGTGTAAATATTTCATGTTCCAAAACAGGCTCTCCCTCATGGGCTATACAGCGTCCTTTATATTCCCCTGTTTTACAATTATGCCAAGTGCTGTCATCATAGTCCGCATCCAGCCACCCAGCCAATTCTTTTGTCATATCAACAACTTCATACGTTTTTAAATCATTTTCCTGTAACGCACCATCCTGTGTTGCCTTCCATGTCTCATCCGTTTTTATCACGATATTTTGACCATTCTCATCTTCTATGGAAATTTCCGCCGCAAGCTGCAATGTATCACCGTAATATGCTTTTGCGCTTGTAATTCCAAGACATCCACGATACCAGCCATTTCCAAGAATTACACTAATTACATTCTTACCCTTATGAAGTCTCTGTGTAATCTCATATGTCTGATACTGTAATCTTGCATTATAATTTGTAAAACCCGGCAGCAACATACATTTGTCAATTTCCTGACCATTTATATATGCCTTATATACACCTAACGCTGTAATTTTCAGAATTGCTTTTTTGCACTCACAGGATAGTGCAAATGTTTTTCTGATGTATGATGCCGGCATTACCGTATCTTTATTAAATTTTTTATCCTCGGGAACAATAAAATTAAAATCCGACTTCATAATCCCTCCAATTTTCTTAATAATTATCTTGACTGTTTACAAACTATTGTTTTTTTGATATTCTTATTATAAAGTGATTGTTCAATTACAAACAGTCACTCTCGTCCGTATTTTCTTAATAATCGTACATAATAATTAGGAGGAAACAACTATGAATTATAAAGAATTACCACTCATAACCATTGATGGCTCATTAGATAAAGAAACTATTTTTCCTCTTTTACACTCTTACGCTGTATATGCCTCCGACTTTCTTTTACACGAATTAACACAAATGCTGACGGGTGAATATCAGCTTGAAGGTTCAATTTCTGTTCTTCCAAATCTTCTTACCTGTCAGCACGCTTTAAAACGCCTTATGTATGTACAGGCTTTTATGATTTTTGATGCAAAAAAAGGATATTATACAAATCGAAGTGATTTAGATTCTTATGAATTGCGATATACACTTTCCGGAGAAGGAATTTTAGAATATGAAGGAAAAAAATATAATCTCAAAGAAGGAGAAGGTTATTTTATCTCATGTAAAAAACCTCATATATATTATGCAAAAGCATGCGGCTGGAAATCTACGGTGTTGCATATAAATGGTGACTTATGTGCTGATTTTTTTGACAGTTATGAAAAGACAGGCATTTATAAATTCAACAAAATTGCCTGCCCTTCCTATGAGATGATGCAGTTTCAGATTATACAATCCACCCAGAAAGTCTATCCCTATCAGGAATATCGTATAAATTGTCTTATTGATCTGCTTCTATCTGAATTGTTAACCTCAACAGAACGTACTGCCGACACAGATAAAAACAGTAACACAGAAGCAATTACATCTCTATTAGACTATATTCATACAAACTTTTCTACAAATATTGTATTTGAAAAACTTGCAAAGGAATTTGGAATTTCCAGAACACTGCTTTTTGAAAATTTCAAGCGTTACACCGGTTTCACACCCGCAAACTACCTTATGCAGATACGCATCAAACAGGCAAAACTACTGCTTAAAACTTCAAACAACTCAATAGAGGAAATCGCAACACAGGTTGGATTCAATGATGCCGGTCATTTTTCCCAAATATTTAAAAAAGAAGTGGGAACAACGCCTTTAAAATACAGAAAATCATAATAATACCTTATCTCAGACGACAAGCAAGCTCTACAGATACGCCGTAAGACCTTTTCTTTATTTTATATAATGCACTTTAAACTAACATTCTGTCAGCCACTTAGATTTAATCACCAGATTTGTACAGTTTTTATGCATTAATGGGTCATAAAATCTTTCATAAAAAGCCTTACTAAAGCAATCAAATACTATCACTTATTTGATAAGCATTTATTTTCTGAACCATTCCATATTCCGCCTTAAAATTCACATCAAAATTACCTTTTATTTTTACTTTGAACAGCTCATCATATTCTATCACAATATCCGATTTTCCAAACATACTATTTAACTGAAATGTACAAAACTCTATATCCCAAAAATCCAATTGACACAATACCATATTGCAATTACTTTTCTCCCATTTAAGCGGCATCTTTTTGGGTAGACTTGGCATTTCAAATAAGACACTAAGTTTATTTTCATCATTATCTATCTTAATCGTTTTTACAAAAACACCTATTAATTCCGGAATATCATCATATATATGTTCTAATATCTCAACCCTTAACAGATTACTATACCACATATATCTTCCCACCTTCTAAATTCATAATTTTACATCATTTGTTATTTTATTTTCCAAATTCATTATACATCAAAAGTGACACTTGCGGTATTTTTTTATTCAAAAAGTTATAAAATGGTGTTATAATATTTTAAATATGGACTTTCACATTCCTTTACCAACAAGGCTTGCTGATATTATGACACATGAAATAAAAAAATATATTTGATTATGTTTTCACCTATTGCCTCACCACATATCATACAGACTCAAAAAAGTGTAAGCCAATCGCATTCAAAAACATGCCACCGACTTACACTTTTTTACCCAATCATCTAACATACCAACAGGTCTTTTATATGTTGTTGTATATCACATTTATCCTTAATAGCATTTAGTTGTTCAAAGCTTTCAAAACATATTCCCTTCAATTACCTTCTTCTGCTTTTGTTGAAGCAAAAAATTGCCGACCATCTCAAAAAAAACTCTTTCATCTTCGTCTTTTGCTTCCATTACAAGTTGTAATGTGTCCTCAGGCTGCAAAGTCTTAATTTCTTTATACATATTTGAATATTTACGCACATCGCACATAACTTTTCACCTCCAAATACACCGTGAACTCATAACAACAATTTTTACAACCAAATGCTACCGCTAAAACTTATCGTTTATACGCCTCAATACCGTCCTTCAACCTGTTAAGTCCGTCCTCAAGTCTCTCCCTCGGACATGCGATATTAAGTCTTAAAAATTTCTCCCCGGTGCGTCCATACTGGACACCGTCCGAGAGATAAAGTCCGGTGTGCTCTCTTATGCTGTCGGCAAGCTCCTCGGAATTGTCGCATACCGCCGAACAGTCAAGCCATAGAAGATATGTCGCCTCGGAGTGTATGAGCTTTATCTGCGGAAGTTCCTTTTTTATGAACTCGGTCACTATCTGCTTGTTCTCGTAAATGTATTCCCTGAGGGCATCTAGCCACTCACCGCCCTCGTTAAAGGCTGCCACCGCCGCCCATATCGCAAAAGCATTCGGTTCTGCCACTTCGTCGGTGTTGAGACCGCGGTTTACCTTGTGGCGCAGAAACGGGTCAGGCACTATTGCTGCTGCCGTCTGCAAACCTGCCATATTGAATGCCTTTGTCGGAGCCACGCAGGTGATGCTTATTTCGCGGCATGTATCTGAGGCAGAAGCAAACGGAATATACTCCTTGTCAGGGTCAGTTATGTCGCAATGTATCTCATCTGAGACAACTATGACATGGTGCTTCTTTGCAAGTTCTCCAACATGTGCGAGTGTCTGTCTGTCCCATATTTTTCCGACAGGATTGTGAGGATTACAGAAAATCATCATCGTTGTCTGAGGCTGCGCCATAGCCTCCTCAAGTCTGTCAAAATCAATCGAATATTCGCCATTTTCATAGCTTAACGGGCACTGCAATACGTTACGCCCGTTGTTTACTATGGAATTAAAGAAAATATTGTAAACCGGAGTCATAATGAGCACATTTTCTCCCGGTGTAGTCAGCTTTCTCACCACGCTTGAGAGGATAGGCACAACACCCGTTGAAAATATGAGCCAGTCTTTCTCAATATGAAAATGATGTCTCTTTTCCCACCACTCGCAGTATGCCTCATTCCACTCATCAGGTATTACAGAGTAGCCGAACACCCCATGCTCAACTCTCTTTTTGAGCGCCTCAATAATTGCCGGAGCCGTCCTAAAATCCATATCCGCAACCCACATCGGAAGCTCGTTGTCCTTAACGTCCCATTTAAGGGAATGTGTGCCGCGCCTGTCAACAGGTGTATCAAAAAGCTTTCTGTATTCGTCTTTCATGCTATTGCCTCCACTTTTTACCAAACAATTTCATCCGTCTTATTCTTAATCTCACCACAAACAATCTTTGTCTTGCCCTCATCAATATAGTCCTTCTGAATGATAAGAGTGTCAATGTAATCCGCCTTGATTGTTCCGGAAGATGGATTTAAAACGCTTGTAATTCCGCTTGTTATCTCAGCGTCAACGCTCGAATACTCAAATGCAAGTGTAGTGTTGATGAGCTTGCAGTTCTTCATCACAAGATTGTCGATGTAGCACATACCCTGAAGGCTCTCTATTGTACAATTTATGAGTGTGAGGTTCTTCGCATTCCAGCCAAGATACTCGCCGGATATGAACGAGTCATAAACTGTGACATTTTCCGTGTTCCAGAAAGCGTCCTTTGAGAGAAGCTTTGAGTTGCGGATTTCCATGTTCTTTGTTCCGTCAAATGAATAATTTCCCACAAGTGTAAAATTGTCAGCCTTGATGTTGTTGGTGTTAAAAGCAAAATAATCTCCCTTTGCAAACACATTCTCCATCGTGACATTGTTGCAGTTCCAAAGTGTCTCAGCAGCATTCGGGAAAGATACATTGCGAAGCGTAACGCCGTCAGCCTTTCTGATATTTTTCGGTGCTTCAATAACCGTGTCCTCAATACTTACATTGTCTGTGTACCATATTCCGGCTCTTGCCATGTCAAAAAGTGTACAGTTTTTGAGACTCACGTCCTTACAGTACCATAAAGGATACTTATATCTAAAAAGTGTGGTGTCTATGTCAAGCTTCCTGCACTCTTTAAGCGGTGACTCACCGACATCGAACACCGAGTCACTTATCTTGGCTTCAACTGTATGAAAAAGAGCTCTCTCCTCTGTAAAAGTCTGCTGTGTAAATTCCTGCATTTTTTATTTCCTCCTTAATGCACGTTTATAATTATTATCCACAGTAATTGTGCAAATAAAATACAATCATACGGACATTTAATCCACAATATAATGTTTTAGCAAAATCAGGTAAAATCCATAATGCGCTCCATATTAAATGAACTACGCCGAACTATAACAATTCTAAAAATTAATGCATTTTTAATGTAAAGCAATATCTTAAGATATAGAAATTGCTATATGCAACAATTCATTGAATTGCTATAATATCCACCACTTCTCATAACCAAGTAAAAGTGGCGCACATATCTCTATAAAAACATACCATCAAACGCAATTTTTAATTATATCTCATAAACCTAACTTTAGGTCAAGCATTATTTCTTTTTCCGTGAGTTCCTGATGCGGCACAAACTCATCGCCTGCCATGTATTTATATATCGAATTTAAAAGTGCCCTCGCCTCGGGATACTTCTGACTTTTGTGAAGCTCCATGGTCGACAACATCACCTTTCCGCCCATGCAGTTAAATTCGATGAGCTGTGCCATAGGTCGAAGAAACGCATAGCTGTCCATCTCGGTCACTATGGCTTCCATGGTTCTTGGAAGTATTATAGCGCGCTTTGTAGCCATAGCCCACCACTGCCAGTCGGTGTGCCTATCCGTCGGAAAATCCCTGAAAACAGGGTGCGCGGCATCAATGAGCTGTCCCATTCCGCCCTCCTGCTCGGCAAATGTTCCAACCGACCAGAAATCCGTTGTAAACTGCGTCTTTATGGAGACAGGTAAACTTTCCTTGTCGGCATCAGGAGCTAAAAATACTCTTCCGCCCTGCCTTAGTATTTCCTTGGCTTTCTCATCAAATACCCTCGTCTCGTAAACATTTTCAGGACAAACAGGAGTTACCCTCTCATATACCCAAAGCGGATACGAACTTGTGCAGCCACCGACATTTACGGTGAGCGTTAGCGCCGATGATGTATCGACAAAATCAAGAGGAATATCTATTGTGCCAACTCTGGTATACTCACCAACAGGGCATGATACCGTTCCAAGGCTTCCATTTACCTCACATAAACAATCTCCCACATCTGACGCGCATTTTCTAAATCCAATCGAAAATCGCGCCTCCCCCTCAATTACATTTTTTCCAAAGTTAGCCACCTCGACTTCTGCCACAAGTCTCTCCCCTATCTCGTAGGTATATCGCGGAAGTTTTACGAGCAGCATACTCTCCTTAAAAAACTCTGCAAAACGCTCCGGCTTTGCAAATGAAAACGGCTTTGGCTCAAGGTGTGAGTTCATCATGCCGACAAGAGCCGTTCCCTGCCCCGGAAAGTCTTGAAGTCCGAGAAGCGATATTCCCGACAACTGTTTTGTGCGCATCGCCGCCTCAATCTCCTCGCGGTACGCAAGCCGCGAGAGCTCACCCGTCGCCTCGACATACTCCTTCCAATTTTCAAGAAGCCCTCTCTCCTCGACGCGCTTTTTTATAATCTGCAAATTTACAGGTTCAGAAATCCCCTTAAACTCGTCGAGTTCGTCAAAGTCAGGCAGCACCTCAAACTGTCCAACTTCAAAGCTGAAAACAGGCTTTTTGTACTGCTCCCTTATCTTCTCCATCGCCCCATTATAGTCATGGTCAGCCGACGGATAATTCTCATTAATATATCCGCGCATACCCGAAAAAGTTCCGCGTATCACGACCTCATGGCAGCTCTGCGAGGTGTAAAAATCGCTCTCCTCATCGCAGCCATGCTCCCCGTAGAATGTGTTTGAGCCGTTGGCGTACATTCTTGTGTCGTCAAGGCTCTTTGCAAGGCACACAAGCCCGCTCATTCTCTCTCCGCCCTTCTCTTTGGTCTGGAGCTCATTTCCCAGCGTCAGCATGACAAATGACGGGTGATTTGCAAATGTCTTTATTATCCCAACAAGCTCTGCCCTGTAATACTCATAGCTCTCGTCCGTCTCAAAGGCATCCCGCGGGTTCCAGTTCGACAGCTCCGGCTGCAATAACATTCCCAGCTCATCAGCCGCAGTAAATGCCGCCTCCGGCTCGCAGTGAGAGTGAAAACGCACACAGTTAATTCCATAGCTTTTGTACCTTTCAAGTATGGCTTTCCACTCGTCAACCGTCATCGGAGAATGTCCCGTCTCAGGATACTCAGCACAGTTAGCCTCACTCCTAAGAAAAATGGTTCTGCCATTTAATGCAAGTCTGCCCCTGCCGTCATCGCCAAAACTTCTCACACCAAATTTTGCGGAAAATTCATCAATATTTTTATTTTCGCCCTCCAAAGTTTGTAATTCTGCCGTAAGCTCATAGAGATTTCCCTCACCCTCATCCCACAGCATAATATCATCTTTTAAGGCAAGCCCTTTAAAATTTTCAGAAATTCCATTTTCCCTAAAAGCATCGCCGCCAACTATTTCCAACACTTCGTCCTGCGCCAGTGCATCCGACCTAAGCACAATCCGCACCGACTGCCCCGGCTTCATGGCAACATCGACCTGCACATCCACGCAAAAATCCATACCTGCTTTTTTCTCATTAACCTCGCATTTTACAGGTTCATCTTCTCCTCCTGCACAGTCGCAATTTTTCACAATGTTATTCTTTACAACGCTATTTTCCACAATCTTCTTTGGATAAACTCTCACAGTAGATATAAAATTCTCAGGCTTTGTGTACATCACAATCTCGCCGATAACGCCGTTCCAGTTAGTCTGCGTCTCGTCAGTCGCAGCGGAGGAATAGCATATCGCGTTCTTTGGCATGTTCGGATAGCTGTTGTCCGACACAAATGTAAGCTCATGCTCACCCGGTGCTATTCCCGTAAGCTCAAAAATATACGGCGTGCTAAGCGTTCCACGAACAAATTCCTTATATTCAGCGCCGTCCACCAAAAGTTTCAGCGCGCGGGCGCGCTCCGCCTTCACGAACAGCCTGTCATTTCCATATTCATCTATATCAATCCTGCGGCTTATAAGCGCCTCGCCCTCGTATGTGTGCCGTCTTGTAAATCTCGTCGCTATCGGAGCGTCCTTATCGACCTCACCGTCCGCATTTCCAAGCGCCGCATCCGGGTGCCACTGGTTTGCACCGCAGTCCTTATGTCCAATATTGTTCTCGTCCAAGGTTCCGGGCAGCCTCATCTGTCCTAGTGTACCGTCCGCCAACCTAACATCCCACAATCCATCCAATGAAATTTTCATTGTTCCTTCACTGCCTCCCATATTCTCGCAACAGTCTCCTCAATACGCTCCGCATACACACCGCAGTAATTGATAACAAGCGTGTGCGTGTCAGCATAATTTCCCGGCATGTACTCCGACGTACACGCCACATTTATGTCCTTGTCCTTTATCCTCTTTACAAGCTCCCTGTCAGAAAGTTGTGTATTGAGCTCCAAAAGAAAATATGTGCCCGAACTTATTTCATGTATCTTTGAAATCTCCGCTATCGGCGAGCCCTTAATCGCCTCAAAAAGCCTGCTCCTCTGCGTCTTAAAATAATTTCTCATGTGATTTATATGCCGCTCAAAATATCCCTCCGATATAAAGCGCGCAAGCGTGTACTGTTCCATGCTTGGAACCGTTCCCGAATAAAAACTCAGCCCACTTTCGTAGCGCATGGCAAGCTCGTAAGGCAGCACCATATAGCTTATGCGAAGCGACGGTATTAGTGTCTTTGAAAAGGTGTTAAAATATATGACTCTGCCGTTTCCATCCATACTGTAAAGCGTCGGTGCCGGTCTGCCCTGATACCAGAACTCACTGTCATAATCGTCCTCTATTATGTAATAATCCTGCCTTTTTGCCCACTCTAAAAGCTCAGTTCTTCTCTTTACAGGCATGACCGTCCCCAACGGAAAATGCTGTGCCGGTGTTACATGCACGACATTGCAGCCGCTATCATGGAGACTTTCCATATCCACGCCGTACTCGTCCCTCGACACAGGTCGCCATTTTTCATGGTACATATCATAAAGCCCCGTTATCTTCTGACTTCCCACATTCTCCACAGCCCACATTGCATCGGGCAGCAGACAAAAAAGCTTTCCATACATGCTCTCCGTGCCGGAGCATATTATAATCTGCGACGGAAGCACCTGCATTCCACGAAATTCATGTAAAAATTGTGCAAGCGCAAGCCTTAACTCATACACCCCGTTATATGGAACCGTCTTTAAAAGCTGTTCCGGTCTGTCCGCCAAGGTGTCGCGGAGAAGCTTTGCCCATGTCGAAAATGGAAATCTGTTTCTTCTTATTCTGTTGGATTTCAAATCTGCAAAATAGGAGTACTCAAACTCCTCCTCCGCTTTCGGTCTTATAAGACAGCTCGCCTGTGGTGCAGAACCGATATCATTCACAAAATATCCTTTTTTCTCAAAGCTTGTTATATACCCCTCCAAGAGAAGCTGCGCGTAGGCATTCTCGACTGTAATCACGCTTATGTCGAGATGCTTTGCAAGGCTTCTCTTAGATGGGAGCTTTTCACCTATTGATATTCTTCCTGAGAGTATATCGTTCTTTATGCATCTGTACAGATAATCGTACAGCGGAAGCTCTTTTCTGTCCTCCATGTTGTATGTGAGCATTTGCATGCCTCCGAAAATAAACTAATTTCTAAAGTTTTACAAGCACCGACCCATGCGCCGGTATTTCATATTCAAGCACTTTTTCAGAACATGCCTCATACTCAGCTAAATCAATTTTAACCGGTTTTTTCTCGTCCTCAAGGTTAAAAAGCGCAATATAGCTTGTCCCATCAACCGCACTGTCGTCCACAGGCTCATTTATCCACACAGCAATCTTGTCATTGTGCACAAGCTGTCTGCCGTGCCTGCCCTCGCCGAGCAGACCGAGTATTTTCTCGTCGGTGATGAGCGCAAGTGTCTCATCGTCAAGCTTTGTGAGCTCACATCCGAGCATGAGTGGCGAGCCAAACATGCACCACAGCGTCATCATTGTCCGCTGCTCATCCTTTGTAAAGTTAGTCTGTCTCTCCTGACCAAAGCCTTTGCCAAGGAAACCAAGCGGTAGCATATCGCAGTCGGGATAACAGCCTTTTTTTACATGGTCCTGCCATCTCTCGCACCTTGTAAACATATCCTTGAGCGCCGCCCAGTTGTCCCAAAAATCATCCGTTATTCTCCACATATTGGCATACTCACCATAGTGCCATGCCCTGTCCACATGTGCCGGTCCCGGTGACAGACTTAACACAATCGGTCTGCCGCACTTTAGAATAGCCTCGTGTAACATTCTCGTCTCATGCCAGCCCGAAAAATACATCGGCTCCTTGTACATCCAACTGTCACAGATATCATCGCACTTTATAAAATCCACGCCCCACTCGGCGTACATCGCTATGAGAGAGTCATAGTAAGCCTGCCCTGCCGCATTGTCCTTCACACCGTACATATCAGGGTTCCAGCCGCAGATTGAGAAAGCATCCGCCGCCTCGTCCGCCGTGTATTTGCTTCCATATATAGGCACATGTCTGTGCGCCGCATCCCTCGGAATCCCCCTCATTATATGTATTCCAAACTTTAATCCTTTTTTGTGAATGTAATCAGCAAGCCACCTAAAACCGCTCCCGTCAGCCGACGACGGAAATCTCTTAGGCGACGGCTGCAGTCTTCCATACCCGTCCATCTGAACATCGCCAAACGGAATGTACTGGTACTCCTTCCTCCTCGTGCCGGCATCATTTGAGTACCACTCGATATCTACTACAATGTACTCCCACCCGAATTTTTTCAGCTTTTCCGCCATAAAATCGGCATTTGCCACGACATCATCCTGTGTGACCGTGGTATCATAATAGTCGTAACTGTTCCACCCCATAGGAGCAGTCACTGCAAAATTATTTTTATGCATAAAATACCTCCAATTATAAGTTGCACCCAGCCATATTTTATTGTACAATAGATAAAATTAAAATACATGAGAGGTGCAGTATGTCTGTTTCTAATACATCCAACAACATTAAAGTTATCGGCGTTGCGGGCGGAAGTGCGTCCGGCAAAACTACTATTGTCAACATTATCCGTGAGCATTTCGGCGACAATCTCGCAGTACTCAGCCACGACAGCTACTATAAGGCTCACAACGAGCTCAACTACGAGGAGCGCTCAAAGCTCAACTATGACCACCCAGACTCATTTGAGACCGATATGATGGTCGAACATGTCCGCATGTTAAAAAAGGGAATTCCTGTCGAGGTTCCTATATATGACTACTCAATTCACAACAGAAGTGATGCCACAACCCTTGTAGAGCCTAAGAAGGTAGTCATCGTCGAGGGAATACTCATTCTCGAGAACAAGGCTCTCCGCGATGAGATGGATTTAAAAATCTTTGTTGACACCGATGCCGATGAGCGCCTTATGCGACGTATCAAGCGTGATATGGTAGAGCGCGCGCGTACAGTGGAATCAATACTCACACAGTACCATGACACCGTAAAGCCGATGCACGAGGCATACATAGAGCCATCCAAAAAATATGCCGACATAATAATTCCGCGCGGTGGTCAGAACACCTCCGCAATTGAGCTTTTATTAAGCCATATCGACTCACTTTTAAAAATAGACTGATTATTCAGGATATGTTAGTCTCTCAGGGCAGAGGTTATCGAGCACCTCTGCCTTGAATTTGCGCGCATAGGTCTTAGCCTCCATAACATTGTTGTCGAGATAGTTGCCGCAGTCCCTCGGTGAGTATCCCGGTATATCGCACTCTTTGTCAGAAAAATTGATAATGAAATCTATCATCTCCCCGATAACTCCAACAATGTCCTTAGACTCCAAATCACCCGCAAAAATCACATAAAATCCCGTTCTGCACCCCATCGGTCCAAAGTAGATTGTTCTGTCCTTCCACTCCTCGTTATTCCTCAAAAATGTCGCACCAAGATGCTCAATGGTGTGTATTCCAGCCGTGTCCATGACAGGCTCAACATTTGGTCTTGTAAATCTAAGGTCAAATGTCGTTAAAACCTGTTCGCCAAGCCTGTCCCTCCTTGAAACATAGATACCCGTCAAAAGGTCTATGTGATTTACTGTAAAACTTGCAATCTTGTTCATAAATTTTTACTCCTCGTATTATAAGTAGTAGTTTTTAAAGACCCTCTCCAAGGTCTTTATAACTATTTAGGCTATTTTCTTAGCCATCATCGTCAATCTGATTTTATCAATCCACTTCACTGCTTGCCCATAACACTATTTACCACTATTGCAGCATATCAGATGGATGGCTTGTATCCCTTCTGCATAACAAGCAAGTCCCTCACTCAAACGCTTATTTCTCCACGCAATAGAAGTGGGATGCACTGCCCTTTAACTGTACCACATTTGTTTTGATTTTTAAAGGCTGTTGTGTTATATTCATAGAGGTAGTTGGCACATACTATCAGACTCTACCGTGCTAAAAGCACAGAAACGGATTTTTATTTTTATGGAATGTGAAACAAATCTTAAATCAAACATTACCGGCGAACAGCTACTAACCCTCTCTATGGATATGGGTGAAAAAATGATAATCTGCGGTGCCGAGGCGAACCGCGTCGAAGATACCATACGAAGAATATGCCTTGCATACGGCTGCACAAAGGTTGATGTTTTCTCAATAACCTCGTACCTGTCTGCCACAATCAGACTTCCCGACGGCACACACGACACACAGACGAGGCGTATTCACTCTTACAGCAACAACCTCGACAAGCTCGAATATTTAAACGCGATATCGCGCTATATATGCTCTAACACTCCGGCATATAATAATATTGAAAAGGAAATTGCAGATATCAAGAAAGCCCGCGATTTCCCGTGGTATATATGTATATTTGGATATGTGCTGTCAAGCGGCGCTTTCGCTGTCTTTTTTGGCGGTTCACTGCGCGACGGGCTTATTGCGGGGCTCTTGTCGCTCATAGCATATGTACTTGACCTGAAAGTAAGACCTCTCGGCATAAATATGCTGATGTACAACTTTTTCTGTACATTTCTGCTCGGAGCCATGGCACGTTTTATCGGTCTGACAGGTTTTATTGACAACCTTGACAAAGTGTTCATCGGTCTTGTGATGATATACATCCCCGGAACCCAGATGACCAACTCTCTGCGAGACATACTGTGCGGCGATATCATGTCAGGACTTTTGAGGTTTATCGAGGCGGTAATTCTCGCCATATCGATAGCACTCGGCTTTGCGACATCCATCGTGGGGCTCAACATGTTTTTCCATTAATATTTTAAATGAGGAATTTTATGCTGCAAAAATATATTATACAGGTAATTGCCGCCGGACTTGGCGCCGGCGGTTACTCGATACTTTTTAACATAAGACGCGATAAGCTTGTGCTCGCCTCCGCGGGCGGCTCACTTGCGTGGATAATCTACATTATCGCGTCACAGTTTACAACAAACCCTTTTGTCACAAATATGCTCGCCGCGGCATTTGCAACCCTTTACTCGGAAATTCTCGCGCGCATAAGAAAAGCTCCGACAACCGTTTTTCTAATTCCGTCGATAATGCCGATGATACCCGGCGGCGGACTTTTCTACACCATGTCGGCTGTCATAAGCAACGACACCACACTTTTTGAAAAATATTTTGTGACTACAATCGAGACAGCGCTCGGCATAAGTATCGGGATTATGTTCATGTCACTTATCGGAGTGAGAATTGTGAAAAGAGGGATTGCGAAATTATAATGAGGAGGGGAAAATTATGAATGAAATCGATTTATCGGAAAAACTGCGACAGCTTGAAGCAGAGGTCGACAATGATATCATGGTGCAGAATGAGACGAGACAGCGGATATGGGAGGAGATGACCGGGCGCAGAGCTGTTGTCGATGAGGATATAGACAGTACTGTCGCGGCGGCAAAGGATGCAAGTTCAGATAACAGTGAGACCAAAGGCAATCAGACTGAATCTGAAAAAACCACCGACAGCCACAAAATTACCCTTGAGGATATCAACGCACCTATAATCACCAAGGATGAATTTCCGATGGGTGAAAAGTGGGCGCTCACACTTGCGGGCGGCGGCGGAAAAGGCTCCTACCAGCTCGGCGTGTGGGAGGCACTGCGCGAAATTCAGCTTGAAAAAAATATCATGGCTGTGTCCGGCTCCTCCGTGGGTGCTTTAAATGCCGCGCTTATCTCGCTTGGCGAGTTCGATGCCGCAAAGACAATATGGACTTCAATTATGCCAAAGCAGTTCCTTGATATCAATTTTGACACAATAATAGGCCCTCTTGACACTCTCGTGAAGCGCACACTCACAAACGGACTGTGCTGCCGCGACGGGCTTATCGAGATTATCGAAAAATATCTAAAGCTCGATGGGCTTGCCGCATCACATATTCCTGCCTACGTCTGTGTGGCAAGATACAATTCGGACTGCATCGAATGTCTCAATGAAAAACCGCAGGCTGAATATATCAGTCTGAGCGAGGTCACTCCCGAGGACGCAAAGAAGTTTCTTCTCGCCTCCTCCGCCATGCCGTACATCTATCCACCTGAGATTATCCACGGCAATGTGTACCGCGATGGCGGGCTTGCTGACAATGTTCCTGTCTTTCCTATGACAAGTGTTGGCGCTGACAAATTGATTGTCGTAAAAATTGAACCTGACGACAAGGTTGACACAAGCCTGTATTCCAAGTTCAAGGAAGTTGTCGAGATTGTACCAAGCCGCGAAATTGGCGATTTGTTCGACGGGACGCTCGAATTTAACAACAAAAACGTGGATTTCCGCATACTTTTGGGATATTACGACACACTCAGAACATTCAGTCTCAGAATGTACAGATTAAACGGCATGCCGATAAATCAGGCTGAGAAAAAACGCCGCGAGGATGCCGACTACGAAAAAATAGTTTCCACGTTGAGACGCAAACGCGCTTTAAACAGTGTCGGAAATAATATTGATAAAATAAAAAATATGCTTGGAGACGGCAACTAAAATTCATATCTAAAGTTTACTTAACTATTTAGAGCCATAGTTTATACAGCAATCATAAACTATGGCTCTAGGTTTTTAATTATAAATCCAAATAAGTGTAAATCAGAGTATCTCAACTATTCAGCCAAGTATTCTTCTATCTTTTCTTCCATATATGGTGTCCACCATTCTAAGTATCCTGCCTGTGTCGGATGAATAGAATCCGCCATGTAAATTGAGCGTTCTTCACTTGTCAGCTCATTAAACTCTTCATCATCCCACAGATTAATCACTCCAATCTCCCATTTTTTTTGAATCTGCTGTAATAACTGAACCATTTCTTCATATTTCACACTGTCATAATTCGGATTTGTATAGAACATAACAGGACAATTCCATGTCTCTTTTGCATAACAGATAATATATTCTATAGCACCTGCCGCTGTATTTGTGTCAAATAAATCCAGCTCTTTTGACTCACTGATTGTACCTATTTCTTTTTTCTGACCTGCATCATTAGTCGAAAGCTGACAAATAAATAAGTCTGCTCTCTTTTCCTTTATCTTTTTCATTCTACTTACATAAGAATTGGCTCCATTATCTACCAAGGTAGTTCCTGATACAGCTTCTTTCACTACTTTAGCCTGACTACGTTTTCCTATATAATCTGCAAAAGACACTCCTTTTGCAGATGCTCCATAAGTAACAGATGAACCCAAAAAAATGATTTTCTTTCCCTGAAGTTCATGATGAACGTACTCTTCTGTCTGATTAAGTGCATACTTTTCATTATTTCCCGAAAGTTTTGCTATCTTTATGTCATGCAATTTTGCAAATGGTCCCCATCCCCACTGCATACCTGAAAACAACATGCTCCCGACTTGTAAAGTTACCAAATTTACTATCCCAATAAAAAGTTTCTTTTTATTAAATTTCTTCAATTTATTTGACTGCATTTTTCCTCTTCAATTTTTCTTGAGTATATCTTCCACATTCCACTCATTTCTCCACTCTATCACAGGATATTTTCCATTCAGTTTCAGTGGCAGCCAGACATAATCCGCAATAGATGTGTTCGCATTGCTTAGGAACGGCGCATTCATTGCTGTTTTATAGTCTTCCTCTGCCAGCTGAATCTCCTGATTATATTGAGAAGTAACTACTCGTTCCAGACTTTCATAACGCTCCTTTGTCACAATATATTCCGGTACCCAGCGATCCGCCATCACAAGATACAATTTTTCTCGTTCAGGGTCATGAAATACACAAGATATCTGACTATTGAATGATGCACTGCTCGAATCATTCACATGAGGGTTCCCTAACACCGTATATGGTCCAAGAGGATGGTCGCTCACCGCTATCTGGCTTGGATTTGGAATATATCCAATCATTCCACTTGTCAGCAGATAGTGCTTATTCTTATAAGTAAAATGAGTACACGCCTCTCTGGTATATGGCGGTTTCAATCCTATGAACATATCCAGATGTTCTCCATCCACATTCAGAAAGTCTTCTGTTAATTCTGTAGAAATCACACCTGCATGATCATGCTCAAAGAAAAGATAACCTTTCCCATTTTCATCCTGCCATAAATCAAAATCTCCAACATTTACACCGTATGGATGGTAATGATCCTTCTGCATTTCGTATGGTCCAAGCAATTTTTCAGAAATTAATATTACAAAATATCCTTCTTCTTCACTCAATTTCAACCAACAAACATATTTTTTAGTTTTTCTGTTATAAAGAATATGTGGTCTGTCAACATGTTTCGACGGATGCAGGCTTGATTCTTTATTCTCTGTATCCGGTGGTATTACAAGTCCTTCATCTTTCCAATTTATCAAATCTTTGGAAGAATAAAATCTAATCCCCCATGTCCATACTTCATCTTTTCCTGTTGTAAATTCCTTATTCTCACCATACCAATAATATGTTCCGCTTTCATAGAACATCCCTGCGCCATGTGCCTGAATACGATTTCCATTCGTATCAGTCATTATCTGTCCCGGATAAATACAATTTTTTCCGCTCATCTTTTACCTCGCTCAATTCCTATCTGACATCTTAACAATTACTTCAAATTTGCCATTTCCAAGTTCTTTTGTTGTTCCATCCGGCAGTTTTAGATTTGCCGAAGTATTCGCTGGGATGCTTCCAAAGATTTTAATTTTTTCCCCATTTTTCTCCCACTTAATATCAATTATTCCCCTAACACTGTGATATGCTCCATCTGCCCACTCAAACGGGCAATCATACTCCGGCGCAATCAAAATTTTATCATACGCAGTTCCTGCATTCTGCACACCAAGAACTCTTCGGTAAAGGAAATCTCCAACACAGCCAAAAGCATAATGGTTAAATGAACATCCTGCCAGTTTTCCATCAGGTCTTACAGCATCCCAGTTTTCCCAGACTGTTGTCGCTCCCTGCTCCACTTCATACAACCAAGATGGGCACTGCTTCTGCAATAGCACTTTCCATGCCGTTTCAGCATATCCATATTGACATAAGATATCCAGAATATGTGGTGTTGCCATAAATCCTGTATCCAGCCTAAATCCATTCTCCGTCACAAGTTCATTTAGTCTTTTCGCAAGAAGCGGCTCTTTCTCTTTTGATACCATATGATGTCTTAATGCCAAAATATAATTTCCCTGCATCTCCTGTCCAAGATGACCATCTTCTGAAACATATTCTTCTTCAAATGCCTGACGAACCCTTTTCGCATATGCATGATATTTTTCTACATTCTCAATATCTCCTACCAAATCGGAAATCTCTGCATACATATCAGCATCTGCTGCAAGAAGACTGCTGCCAACATAATTCATTGTCAAAAATGCCGATGCCGGTCCATCGGTGAAACCCTGCTCATTTACAACACTTGGAATAATCCAGTCACCAAAATGAAATCCTGTGTTAATCAAATAGTGCTGATTTTCAAGACTGTATTCTCTGCATTTTTTTGTTTCTCCATTTGAACCATAAGAAAATCCTTCGCCCGGAAGTTCATATGCCGCCCTTTCCATCGCCTGCATCCATCTTCCCATTGCGTCATAGTTTGTCCGAAGAACTTCTTTATCTCCACATAATCGATAAAGCTGAAGCGGCAGTGTCAGAATAACATCTCCCCATCCAAGTGAACCTGTATCCCCCTGCTGAACATAATTTCTTATCTGAGGAACAGTTCCAAGAATATAGCCGTTATCCTTCTGGTCCAGTCGGATACTTCTAAGCCAGTCTTCATAAAAAGCTGTCATATTTTGATTAAACAATGCTGTCTCACCATATACGACCACATCCCCGGTCCATCCCGCTTTTTCTCTGGTCGGACAATCTGTTGGAATGGTGATATTATTTGAACGCTGGCTCCAGTAAATGTTACTTTGCAGCTGATTAATCTGTTCATCGGAACACTTAAAACTTCCTGTCACTTCATTTTCCGTACTAATCGCAAGTGCGGTAAAGTCTTCTTTTTTCCAGCCTGTTCCTCCGGTCACGCGCACATAACGGAATCCATGATATGTAAAACGAGGTTCAAAAATCTCTTCCTGTTCCTCTCCGCAGATATAAATATCTTCCTGAGCTCTACTTGTACCTGCAAAAACATAAAAGAAATTTCCATCACCGTCCAAATTCTCTCCATGTTCAAATTTTACTATAGTTCCATCTTTTTCATGTATTTTCACACGAACCGTTCCTGCAAGA
Organism: Eubacteriales bacterium; assembly: GCA_050874385.1. GTDB lineage: Bacteria > Bacillota > Clostridia > Lachnospirales > Lachnospiraceae > CAG-882. The sequence goes on along the minus strand of JBNMKO010000002.1, from coordinate 86,730 downwards.
TTCTGACCAAAATCAACCACAGTATCTCCATTCGGTGCAGTAAATACTCTCTGTGCAGGTAATTCTGCAAATACCTTCGCAAGTGGACTAATCTGTGCTTCCGGCAGTGGATTACCGATTGCATGCGTCCTAACAGGACACCATTTTTCATCGTTATATTCCGTACTGGAAGTCTCACCATCATACATTCCTGCATCATATGTTTCACCCAAAAACAAGTCCGCACTTCGTACTGCTCCACCAAAGGAATACTTCCAGTTTTCATCGGAACATATTATCTGCTTTTCTCCATTTGCACTTATTAATTCAAGCTGAATAAGTGCACCTGGTATTTCTCCATATTCACATCCATGACCTAGTGCAATCTTTCCCTTGTACCATCCGTCAGCAACCATAATGGAAATCGCATTTTCTCCAACCTGAAGCAGTTCATCCACAACATAGACCTGATATTTGAGTCTTCTGTCATATGCCGTAAATCCCGGATTTAACCTGCTTTCTGTAACAGGCTTTCCATTAATCTTTACCTCATATATACCATGTGCTGTCACATACAACCGAGCACGTCTTACAGTTTTTTTTATGCAAAAGACACGACGCATCTGCACTGCTGGATCATAAGGTTCCATTGGCAATGTATCCCAGATATCTTCATCTGTTTTCATTGCATCCATTTCTCCGCGCATCATAGCTGCAACGACATCCTGCCAGCCTTTTTTAGCTCTGATCAACGGATTTTCCGGAAGCTGCGGCAAAGGATCCGGTTCTATCCACTGTGCCTTCCAGTCATCTGCATTAAAAAATGCAGTTTCAAAATACATTTCTTCACTTTGAATCATTTCTCCTGTATTTGTCCATACAAAAATCTGATAAGTATATACGGATGTTGACTTCAGATTTTTTCCTTGATAAGAAATATCTGTTGTGTCAGAACTATTTTGAATTTCACTATCCCACACAACTTCTTTTTCTTCATTTTTTACAATAATCTGCCATGCTGTCTGAAAAATATTGTTTTTTTCTGCTGCAATTTCCCATGAAAATCGTGGTTTATGGCAGTCAATCGAAATAGGATTTTTTACAAATTCACAGGTTACATTTTGAATAAACATTAAATACCCTCCACTTGTTTAAAAAATTAAAGTTCCACTCTTTTGTTCATCATTACTTTAATTTATTGTAATCTCAAATCTGTGTTTTTTTATACTTTTCTTTCTGATTTAATGCCTGTACAACCGCCTCATACATCGGTCTTGCCTGCGGTGCTGCTCCAAGCAGCTCAGAAAGTGTCATTCCATAAGCGAACTGAATCATCGGACCTTCCAGCATACCCGGTGCCATCTGATTGAACATATCCACCGCTAATGGTTCCGCAATAATTTCGCCAAGAGTGCTGTCCATACTGAAACGCTCTACAATAAGACTTGTTTCTGTGTCGTATTCATAATCGTAAATGCCTGACCCTGCTTCATGAACTTCTTCTTTCTCAGGAAGAATAATTAACGCTGTTGTATTTGCCGGAACTTCTATATGGACATGAAGCTTTCCATTTTTGCAGGAAGTTTTACCCACAATTTTTCCGTAAACAGACTCAAATTCTACACCCCATTCTTCAATTCCTTTTACCGGCATAGGTTTTATCTGAAATTTTTTGTAGCCCGGCTCTAACTGGGATAATCCGGCAACCTTACGATACATCCAGTCTCCAACAGAACCATAGGCATAATGGTTAAGAGAATTCATTCCCGATTCATCAAATGTTCCATCCGGCTTTATAGAATTCCAACGTTCCCATATTGTCGTCGCTCCCATATTTACTGCATACAGCCATGATGGATAATCTTCTTTCATAAAGATTGTTGCTGCCATCTCATGTGCCCCATTTTCGGAAAGTGCATGACAGATATATGGTGTCCCCACAAATCCTGTTGACAAATGATTTTTATGGTTTTCAATGTTAGTTAATAATGTATTCAAAATACGCTTTCTGTCTTTTTCCCTTGCAAGATTAAAGTAAAGAGAAAGAATTGCACCTGTCTGCGTCTCGCTCACGATACGACCTGTAGATGTATAATACTCTTCCCTGAAAGCTTCCAATGTTGCATCATATAAATCCGCATATCTTAAAGCATCTTCTGTTTTGCCAAGTACTTCTGCTGTCTTCTTTACAATATCCGTAGCATACAAATAATAGGCATTTGCAATCATATATTTGTCCGTCGCGCCTGTTCTGTCTGCGCTTTCTTCTTTATCCAGTGCCAGCCAGTCTCCATACTGAAATCCAGTCTGCCACAGACCATTCTCACCACAGTTATTCTTAATATAATCTACCCACTCATGCATACATTTCCAGTTTTCTTCCAGAATATTTTTATCCCCATAAATTTGATATACAACCCATGGAATAATTACCGCAGCATCGCTCCATGCTGAGGAACTGTATTGATTTAGAATATCCGGCACTACATGTGGAACACCTTTTTCCAGTGAAGATTCTGCTGCAATGTCACGCATCCACTTAGCATAAAACAATGCTGTATTCCTATTAAATGCCGCTGTCCATGAAAACACCTGTGCATCTCCCATCCAGCCAAGACGCTCATCGCGCTGCGGACAATCTGTCGGAATATCAAGAAAATTATCTCTCTGACTCCATGTGATATTGCTCTGAAGCTGATTTACTTTCCTATTAGAACAGACAAAATCTCCTGTTTTCTCCATATCAGAATGTGTTACACATGCAACAAACTGTTCTGCCGTAAACTCATCCATTCCTTCTACGCAGATATAGCGAAATCCATGGAAAGTGAAATGCGGGCGGAATATCTGTTCTTCTCCATTGCAGATAAACGTATCAATAGATTTTGCCTGACGAAGTGTTTCCGGATAAAAATTGCCATCCCTATCTAAAACTTCCGCATGACGGATTACAATTTTCTGTCCTTTTTTACCTTTCACATGCAGCTCTACAACACCCGTAAGAATCTGACCAAAATCAACAAGCTTTTCACCTTTGGGTGTTACAATCATGTTCTTTCCTGAAATTCTCTCGGTAATACGAACCGGTTCATTTTCCTGTGCTGTCAGAACTGTTCTGTCAAAATCTTTTACAATAACCTTTCCTTGCACAATTTTTGGCTCATTCGTGTCAATGGTTTCTCCCATGTAAATTTCACTATAACGGATTTCTCCCGTTTTTACAAACCAGTCCGTGCCTGTTGCAATCACATCCTTGCTTCCATCTTCATAAGTAATATGAATCTCAGCAAATGCTCCCGCCTTGGTTCCATAATGGTTCGGCTCACAAGTAAATCCAAGAATTCCCTTATACCATCCATTTCCAACCACGATTTCAATTTTATTTTCGTTCTGGAGCTGTTGTGTGACATCATAAATTTGGTACTGCAGTCTGTTGTGATAGCTTGTCCAGCCCGGAGCCATACGATAATCTCCCACTGTCTGCCCATTCAGCGTCACTTCATAAACACCATGTGCCGTTGCATACAGACGAGCTTTACTTACTTTTTTCTTCAATTTAAATTCCTTAAAGAATACCGGACATGCAGTCTCTTCCTGCGGAAAATCATCTGTTATCATCTGTGCAATAAACTCATTATTCTCAAAAATACCCGTTTCAAAACTTCCTGTAATTTCTGCTGTATTATTATGATTATCAGTTACACAAACCGACACCACATAAAGAGTTTCAGGTATCAGTTTTTCACCTTCATAAGAAATTAAAACGGATTTTTCTTCCTCTTTTACACCACTGTCCCACACAATACTTTGTCCACTTTCAGACTGTATTTTTACAATAATCCGATAAGACTTCTGCAAAGTATCATTCTCCTCTGCCGCCATTTTCCATGAAAATCTCGGATTTTTTCTTGTCAATCCAATGGGATTTTCTCTGTATTCCGTTCTTAAATCATATAATCTCATTCACATTTCCTCCAATTTTTAAAATTCAAAATTTTTTCTCCTGCAATGCCCGTCCAATTTATAAATCCGCAAAAGGACAGAACTACATTATTCGTTCCATCCTTTCTATACTGACTTTATTTTGTCTCTTTTCTTTTTTGCAATTCTGCCAAAATTTCAGGATATCTCTTCTCAAGGTCATTTTTCATAAGAAGAATGAACATAACTGCAAAAAGTGCAAGTGGAATATAGATGGAAAATGCAAAAATTGCCGTATCAACTGATGCAGGCTGCACTTTCAATGCTGCTTTATATCCTGCGGCTGCCAAAATCCATCCGATAAGAGATGCTCCAATACCTGAGCCAATCTTGCTTCCGAAAGAATTGGCACTGTTTGTCATACCTACAATACGTTTTCCAAATTTGTAATCATTGTATTCCACACAGTTGTTTACCATTGGTCCAAACAGACACATAAGAGGAATATTGGCGAATGTTGTCACACATCCACCCACAACGCAGCTTATAATACTATATGGCGTAAATACTCTCACAAGGCATGCAGCCGCTCCCATCGCACATGAAATCATACATGTCTTTGTCATTCCAAGTTTGGATGCCATAGGTCCTGTCAATATAAATCCAAGAAATGTCGGAATAAGTCCAACTGCACCGAGAAGTGCAACAATATTATCATTTCCAAGAATATATTTGGCATAATATGTACCACCGGACATACTCAGGCTGTAAGAAATATTCATCATAAACTGAAGTCCAAGCATGATTACCCAGTATTTATTTTTGAAGAGCATTTTGATGCCTTCTATAAATGGCACATTTTCATCTTCGCTTTTTTCCGTAATTTTCACATTTTCTTTTGATACCTTATAAAGAATAAGCAATGCCAAAAGTGAAATCAGTCCAAAAATCACTGCAATTTTAATCCATGCACTCTGTGTTCCTCCAAGCATATTAGTTATAGGAATTAAAAGAATTGCTATTACCATTCCGGCAATGTAACCAAATGCCGCACGGAAAATTCCCATTTTACCGCGTTCTTCCGAGCTTTCCGTACGTATAGCCATCAAAGCTCCATAAGGAATTGCAACCGCTGTATAGACAATTGCCGTTATAAGAATATTGGTTAAAAGTACATATGCTGCCTGCAATCCGCTTCCCGCGTTTTTCGGTACTGTAAATAGTAAAAGTATTGCTGCAAATGTCGGAATTGCCATTCTAAGAAACCACGGACGACACTTTCCTTTTGGTGACTTACCGGCATCCATGATTTTTCCCATTATAAGGTCTGAAAATGCATCGAAAATTTTTGCAATCAGAAGCATGGTAGCGACCATTCCTGCCGCAAGCCCAACTTTTTCTGTATAAAAATATGTAAGCTGCCCTACAAGTCCACTCATAATATTAAGTGGCAGCTGTCCCAGACCATCACCAAGATAATCTGTAACTCTCATTGATTTCTGAACACCCATGGAGTCCAGTCCCAGTTCTTTTTTTGTTCTTCCCATCTGTTCTCTCCCTTAATTATTCAGTGCATATACCATCTGTTCAAGCATTTCCCTTGTAATTCCCGGAACAAAACTTAGAAGCTGCCTAAGCGGCATGCCTTCCATCATCGCAGCCATCATTTCCTGATTGATAGCTCCGGACGAATTGTTTTCCTGCGCCTCCGCCATCTCTGCTGCTGCCTCGTTCTGTGCCATTCCCTGCATGAATGGTTTCATCACAGCCTGTGCCTTCGGGTCGCGCATCAACTCTCCCAAACAACTATTCAGTGAATATATTTTTGGAACTTCTTTTGTACAATGTACTGTAATTTTCTCACACAGACACATCTGGTCTGCATTTTCACCAATCATTACTTTATAACTGCCATCCTCTGTATACCAGTCATTAATTTGTGTATTCCAGTATGCAAAAGCTCTTTCATCTAATGTAAATATCACTGTTTTTTCTTCACCGGCTTTAAGGAATACCTTCTCAAAGCCTTTCAACTCTCTGACCGGACGAACCACCTCTGTTTGTGGTGCTTCCATGTAAAGCTGAACAACGGTCTTTCCCGAACAATCTCCCGTATTCTTTACATTGACACTCACCTGCACGGTCTCCTTATCAGACATCTCTTTCTTATCAATCAAAAGATTGCTGTACTCAAATGTTGTATAAGACAATCCATAACCAAATGGAAATGCCGTTTTCATTTTTCTTGATGTATAGTAGCGATATCCTACAAATATACCTTCCTGATAATCTGCATTGTCAAATCCTTTTCCATAAGTCAGATAGCAAGGTGTATCTTCTAGACGAAGCGGGAATGTTTCTGCCAGACGACCACTTGGGTTTTTTCTTCCCACAAGCACATCAACAGTTGCTTTTCCCACAGCCTCTCCTCCAAGATATGCTTCAAGAATACCCTCTACACGGTCTTTCCATGGCATAAGCACTGCTGAACCATTGTGAAGAACCACAACTACATGTTTCTGTACTTCAAGGACTTTATCTACAAGCTCATTCTGACAGTTTGGAAGATTCATATGTTTCCTGTCATACCCCTCTGATTCAAAATTATCCGGAAGTCCAAGAAACAGAACTGCCACATCTGCCTGTGCCGCTGTCTTTACTGCCTCATCCTGCAATTTTTCAACAACCTCATCTTTTTCATCCTGATAGCCTTCTGCAAAAGTGACATTTGTAAACTCCGGAATATTTTTCGCTGCGTCCAGTGCGGATTCTACTTTCCAGCTGTTTATATGAGAACTTCCACCGCCCTGATATCTCGGCGTTTTTGCATATTTTCCAATAAATGCGATTTTTTTGTCGCCATTAATCGGAAGTATGTTATTTTCATTTTTTAATAATACCATACATTCAGCCTCGATTTCAGCTGCTGCATTGTGGTCTTTCTCATATTCAAATTTTGCCTGTGCATCACGGTTTTCCGTATAACGGAAAATTATATCAAGAATTCTTTCACATGCCTGATTTACAATTCTTTCATCAAGCTTCCCATCCCTTACTGCTTTTACAATCAATCTGTCGTTCTCATAATCTCCCGGCGGCATCTCCAGATCAAGTCCTGCTGACAATGCTTTTACTCTGTCATTAACTGCGCCCCAGTCAGACATTACATAACCGTCAAATCCCCATTCACCTCTCAAAATATCTGTCAGATACTGCTTGTTATCTCCTACAAACTTTCCATTGATACGATTATAAGAACTCATAACTGTCCACGGTTTTGCCTTTTTAACTGCACCTTCAAAAGATGCCATATAAATTTCTCTCAATGTTCTATCATCCACATCAGAGGAATTTGTCATACGGCGTTTTTCCTGATTGTTAGCCACAAAATGCTTCACACTTGTTCCCACATTTTTGCTTTGAACACCCTCAATCATTGCCGCTGCCACTTCTGTGGATACATAAGGATCTTCCGAGTAATATTCAAAGTTTCTTCCACACAGTGGAGAACGCTTGATATTCACAGCCGGTCCAAGAATTGTGCTGACATTCATTGCCTGACACTCCTGACCAATAATCTCACCCTGTCTGCGGATTAATTCCCTGTCAAAACTTGACGCTGTCGCACATCCTGCCGGAAAACAGACCGCTTTCTCACTTTCATTAATTCCAAGATGGTCTGCCGCTTCTGCCTGCTTTCTGATTCCATGTGGTCCGTCAGCCACCCTGACCTTTGGAATTCCCAGACGTTCAATTCCTTTCAAATTCCAGAAATCAGCCCCAGAACACATCCCTGCTTTTTCTTCCAATGTCATCTGTGAAATCAGATTTCTGATTTTCTCTTTTTTCATGCTGTTACCTCCGTTTACATGCTGCCACTTTTGTCAATTACTTTCTGTCTGTCTTAATCATGGCTTTATAATAACTTGAAAAAGAAGTTTTTTATTTCATTTTTAAACTTTTATTTATATATTTATACTTTTATTGAGTGATTTTTTGTTGACTTACAAAAGAAAGTTCATTACGATAGAAATGAGACACATTGTAGAAAGGACTTTTTCATGCAAACTTCTTATAACCTGATAGATTTCATCAAAATGTATTATATGGATTCCAATATTCCTATGTACCTTTTTTCCGGAGAAAAATGTATTTTCTGTATGCCAAATCAAACAGAGCTGACTTATCCTCCCAAAAAACATCTACAGGACATTCTGAAATCCACAAAAAGAATATCATATTGCACTACAGAATACGGAATTTACTTTTGCACTCTAAAGATTGATTACATTAAAAATGGATTTCTTATTTTTGGTCCAATTACCAATGTTCCATATACCAGTTCGGACTTGCAGAATTTATATAAAGATTACACTGTCCCAAATGACAATCACCCTGAATTTAATCTCTTTCTGCGTCAAATTCCCTGCCTTTCATTGGCTTCTCTGTTAAGAAAATGTATGTTTCTAAATTATTGTCTGCATGAAGAACTTCTTACACTAGAGCAGCTGACAGGGACAGAAAGTAGTTTCACAGAACCACTTGATGTGGCAGATGCTTCTTTTCTTGAGGCAACTTACCAGACAAAAGAAAATGAGCAGCATAACCAAACATACGCCATTGAAGAACACCTTTTAAGACTTGTCCGCACAGGTGATTATGAAGCCATTAAAAACTTCTCATTCATCGACAGCAATTTTCATCCCGGTATTACCGGCTCTACTGCACTTCGCCAGCTAAAAAACAATATCATCATTACAACAACTATCTGCACCCGTGCAGCCATAGACGGCGGACTTGATTATGATACGGCTTACCAGCTTTCAGATTATTTTATTCAGGCATCGGAACATCTGACAAGTATCAATCAATTAAATGAACTTCTTGGAAAAATCGGATATTCTTTTGCCGAAAAAGTAGCACATATAAAAACACCCGTCTCATCAGACGGATGTATTCAAAAAGCAATCCGCTATATTCAGCAGAACACAAACCAACATCTTACAGTAGGCGATGTTGCCTCTTATGTCGGTTTCAGCAAATCCTATTTTTCTGCCTATTTTAAGAAGACGCTCGGCTTTTCTGTCAGCGCATTTATTCTGCGCTGTAAACTTGAAGAAGGTAGAGAATTACTCCAATATACCAATAAACCAATTAGTACAATCAGCACATTTCTTTGTTTTTCCAGCCAAAGTCATTTCCAGACAGCATTTAAAAAACAATTTGGTATTACGCCGGGAGAATATAGAAAACAACAGAACATTTAATTTCATTGCAATTATGACCACATTTTTTCCAATTATAAATGGGCAAGCCTAAAACAGACCTGCCCATCTATAATATTCCATATTTATTTCAAAAATATTACTCACTTCTAAGCGCCACAACCGGGTCTTTCTTTGCCGCCATCTTAGCCGGAATAAGTCCCGCGATAAATGTGAGCGCCATGCTTATGAGCACAAGGATAAGTGCTGCCAGCCATGGAAGCCCTGCGACATTTGCAATGCCGGAGAGGTTCTTTATAATGGCATTTATCGGAATTATGAGAAGAAGTGTAACTATAATTCCCATAGCTCCCGACACGAAACCGACAATAAGTGTCTCAGCGTTGAATACCATGGATACATCGTGCTTTGACGCACCGATACTTCTCAAAATACCGATTTCCTTGGTTCTCTCAAGAACTGAAATGTATGTGATAATACCAATCATTATAGAAGATACCACAAGCGATATTGCCACAAACGCGATGAGCACATAGGAAATTGCATTTATTATGGTGCTTATGGACGACATCATAAGCCCAATATAATCAGTGTAGTTGATTACTGCTTCCTCCCTGCCCTCGGCGCGAACCATGTCGTTGTACTCTGATATCTTATCCGATATCGCATCCTTTGAGGCAAAGTCGACAGGGTAAATCATAATGGAGCTTGGCTTTTCAAGGTCAGCCACGCCAAATGCTTCCATATTGCCCTCATAAGTTGCGGATGAGGTTGTCGGCTGCATGTAAGATGCCATAAGAGCCTCAAGCTCCTCCTGTGACAGCGATGCAAGATATGCCTGCTGCTCAGGTGTGAGTGTTGTGATATCGAAAGTGTTCTCCATCTCGACTTCCTCGCCGTCCTTTGTAAAAGGCATTCCGGTAATCACATCCGTCTCCGGGTCTGCTGCCTGCTTCTTCACAATGTCAGCGTCATTAATCTGGTTGATAACGTACTCCATAAGTGCGCTTGTGTAGCCGACAGAACCACTTACTGCGCCTGTGACTGCATCAGGGTCCGGTCTTAAAATACCTACAACTTGAAGCTGAATACCGTCTGCGATGGCGGCCTTATAGCTGTCCTCATCATCGCGCACATCCGTGTATGTTCCGTTTTCCTCGTCATAATCATAAAAATCAGTGTTTACAACTAGTCTGTACCTTAAATTAAGAATATCCTCATAAGTGTACTCTGTCTTGTAGCTTACGACCTCCTCGCCCTTTGCAAGACGTGTCATGGTGTCAGCCACCTCATCCTGGTCTTTAAGACCAAGTGCGTACAATGCGTAGTCACTTATCTCATTGTTCTCATCGACGATAAGAACTATCTCGTTATATGCCGACGGCCATCTTCCGGCAATCACATTGTACTGAGACTCGAGAAGTGTCTGATTTCCGATAAGCTCGCTCCACACGTCCCAAGAACTGCCCATCATCTGACCGCCCATCATCGATGAGCTGGACATTCCTGCAATCTGTCCCATTCCTATGGTGTCGAGCACTGTGCTAGGATTTACTTGAACAATGCCGTCCGATGTGTCTTCCTTGTAAATGTTAAGTGTCGTTGAGTAGCCATACTGAATATCGCTCACAAGCTCGTCAAAGCCATTATTTTTGTCCTCAATAAACTTCTTAAAATCAGCAAGATTGTTCACCTGCACCTGCGACATCATGGAGTTTAACATCTCACTTATGATGTTGTTGGAATAGATTTTTCCCTCCTCTTTCTCCGCCGCATCGCCCACATGCTGTCCCATGAACGCGCTCATCATGCTCGAGTAGTCAACCTGCTCCTCCTCGATGGATATCGGATATGAGGAAAGCGTGTCCTCCTCAACCCTTTTTATATAGCTCTGGAAGCCGCTCGACAGTGCCAAAATAAGCGCAATTCCAATGATACCGATGCTCCCCGCAAACGCTGTGAGAAGTGTTCTCCCTTTCTTTGTCATAAGGTTGTTGGCGCTTAGCGACAATGCCGTCAAAAACGACATCGACGTGCCCTTCTTTTTCTTTTCCTTCTTAACCTTATCATTCTCTGTAATTCTGCTGTCCGTCGGCTCGTAAGGCATTGTGTCGTCCGTCACCTTGCCGTCTAGGAGTCTTACAATTCTTGACGAGTATTTTTCCGCAAGCTCAGGATTGTGAGTTACCATGATTATAAGTCTGTCCTTGGATATCTCCTTTAACAGCTCCATAATCTGGATGCTCGTGGCTGAGTCGAGCGCACCCGTAGGCTCGTCGGCAAGCAGTATGTCGGGATTGTTTACAAGTGCTCTTGCGATGGCAACTCGCTGCATCTGTCCGCCTGACATTTGGTTTGGCTTCTTGTGTATCTGGTCGCCAAGACCTACTTTTTCCAGCACCTCAACGGCTCTTTTTCTTCTCTCCGCCTTTGACACACCAGAAAGAGTGAGCGCAAGCTCAACATTTGAGAGAACCGACTGGTGCGGGATAAGGTTGTAACTTTGGAACACAAAGCCTATTGTGTGGTTGCGGTAGGTGTCCCAGTCGGAGTCCTTATACTTTTTTGTAGACCTTCCGTTGATAATCAAATCACCGCTTGTATACTGGTCAAGACCGCCTATGATGTTAAGAAGCGTCGTCTTTCCACAGCCGGACTGTCCGAGAATTGACACGAACTCGCTGTCCCTGAATGTGATGTCAATTCCCTTTAGAGCCTGCACTTTTGTGTCACCGCTCACATAGTCCTTGACAATGTTTTTTAATTGAAGCATTCTTCTCTCCATTTCCGCAGACAATATTTTTGTTCAAGAAACTGTTTTGTGCTGTCTGCTGCACAACCAGCTCAATTTTTATCTGACCTTTTACTCAGCTTAGTTACATATAATAGCAAAAAGCCGTCTGCCATGTGTAACGGCAAACAGCTCAATGTCATTCAACGTAACATACGCTGACAAATATACTCTTTATCACCTGTCAAGTCAAATTAAGTTTTTATAAATTAGACTTCCCAACTGCAAAAAACACCCCGTTTACTCCAATTTGAACTTTCCAATCTCCTCGTTAAGCTTGTCTGAAACGACAAGATTGTTCTGCGATTCATGTCCGATATCGTCCATGCTCTGCGCAAGTTCAACCGCTTTCTCCGTCACATTTGTTATTCCCTTCGTGCTCTCATCCACAGCGGTATTCACGGCATCCACAGACTCATGTATAAAATTCATGTTGTCATTGATTGAATTGCTTCTGTCCGCAAAATTCTTCATCATCACATTCATATTACCAATATCATTTTTGTAATCCGCACATGTAGAGATAAGTCTATTATAACCATCCATAGCAGTGATATCCATAAATTCAAGCATTTTTTCGGATTCCTCTGCAAGCTGTGACACGGCATCTACTACGCCCTGACTTACCGCCTGTATTCTTTCGGCTGTCTGCGACGAATTTACGGCAAGTTTTCCAATCTCACCCGCAACGACAGCGAACCCATGTCCGGCATCCCCTGCGCGCGCTGCCTCTATGCTCGCATTTAATGCCAAAAGATTTGTCTTTTTCGCAATGCCCAAAATACTTTCCGTGAGACTGCTTATCTCCTCAACCGACTTTGATTTTTCGATTTTTTCGCGCATTATATCGGATATCTTTTCTGTCTGCGCCTTTGCATTTTTGCTTGCATCCTGCGCATTGTCATATATATTATGCACATTTTCCATTATTTTTTGCGAATTGTCACTTCCGCTTTTTGCCTGCCTGCTTATATTTTCAACAGCCTCAAATGTCTTATTTACGGACTCATTAATCTGATTTAAAGATGCGTTTGTCTCCTCCATCGATGCGCTCATCTCCTGCATTGTGGCAGAGATATCCGAGATGCCCTCCTGAGCACCGGACAGTTCATCCGCCATCTTTCCTGAGGAAACCCTAAGATTTGATGAATTATCCGATATATTAACCATTATTCCCCTTATATAATTCAAAAGGGCGTTCACATTATCGGCTATATTTTCAAATTCATCGCCAGACCTGATATCAAGCTTCTGCGTCAAATCTCCCTCATTGTTGACAATCTCATATATTTTATTGTCAACCTTGTTAAGATTTCTTGCTATTGCGGCAACAATCAAGCTCATAGCTATAACCGCCAAAGCAAGGCATATACCGGACACTCCTATGTTTGCATTGTTGGTGCTCACAATTTTTTCCTCTATCAGCGTCGCATCATAGTCACAAGCGATAATTCCAACAACCTTTTTATCACGGTTAAACACGGGCGCATAGGACGTAATTATGGAATAATCTCCATAATTCTCGATTACATTGTCAGTATAACTCTGCCCTGAAAACACATTCGACAGCTCATCGTATGTCGCGTCAAAGTCCGAACCGTACTCACACGCATCCACCTCGGCGGTATCAATTCCGTAATATATCTTTCCATTCTGTTCATACAGTGTATACATGTAAAGAACGCCAAGCTCCTGCCTCACCTCATCCATCGCAAGCCTTATCTGTTCATACGCTTCTCCAACTCCACCGTTCTCATACAGCTTTTCAAGCTCATCGCCGTCCACCACATTTACAGCCGCCTTAGCCGCCATGACAGCCTCCTCACCGCCAAGCTGTGACATTCCATTTCGCACTGCCCTGTTTGCGGTAATTCCAAGTGCCACCGCCATAGCTAACATGATAGCCGCTACCGGCAAGACAAGCTTAAACTTGATGCTCACTCCTCTTACCTTTCTTCTCTTTTTGTCCTGTGCCATATTTTTTTACTCCTAGATTATTACCTCAAATAATTTGCATTATTAGGTAATTGCAAAACTCACTTTTGTATTGAGACAGTTGTACAATTCTACCTATTTTTATTTAAAGAGGATATTTATTTTATAAAATTTTTTATTCATTTATATACAACTGTCAATTATCGTATAAAGTTCGTCGCAACTCTCTCTTCCTTCTCAGGCAGTCCGAAATGTTCCTTTCCAAGTGCAATGCTCTTCATAAGAAAAGTCATATTTCTTGCGAGCGAGCGCATTGTAAAAAGTCCCTCCGCATCCTTAGCTGCCTCGCCCGGAGTTCTTCCGTGAATACTGTTCCAGTATGTACTTGACGCTACAGGCATACCCGATATGGTAAAATACTTATTAAGCTCATCAAATGTCGCTGAACAGCCGCCGCGCCTTGCGCACACCACGCTTGCACCGACCTTCATCGTCTTGTCAAAGCCTGTGCTGTAGAACAGTCTGTCAAGACATGCGATAAGTGTCGCATTAGCCGACGCATAATACACAGGGCTTGCCACAACAAGTCCGTCCGCTTCCTCAAACTTAGGCGCAATCTCGTTTACAACATCGTCAAAAACACACTTTCCCTTTGTGCTGCATCCATTACATGCAACACATCCTCTCACAGCCTTGTTTCCCACATTGATAATCTCCGTTTCCACGCCGTTCTCGTTGAAAACCTTTGCCATCTCTCTAAGTGCAACTGAGGTGTTCCCCTCCGGTCTTGGGCTTCCGTTTAACAATAAAACTTTTAAATTCTTCATAAAAATAATCCTCCACAAAATATTTATGATTTTATTGCCGGCTAAAATCTCAAAATTTTCTAATTTTGCAAACAATTACACCACAATAATTTTTTTCCATGGAGGATTATATCACTTCTATTGATTTTTTTCTACAAGATGATTAAATATGCGAAATCCCTTATACAGTTTTTGTTACTGTCCGCTTTTCAATTAATTCCTATCTGGTTTTGCACAGTCCATATAATTTTTTAACATTGACGCTTTTTCCTTAACCTAACTTTTCCACTCTGTTCTTTTTAATCCGATTTAAAAATACATAGCCGACCATACAAGCTATAAGCTCCGTTATCGGAAATGCCCACCAGATAAGTGATACACCCGCCTGACCATTTCTTACGAAAACTGAAAAAATTCCTGCCAATGGCAATATGAGTACAAGCTGTCTTAGAAGTGAAATCACAAGCGACTCAATACCGCCCTCTAAAGCCTGGTAAATTCCCTGATATGCCACATTTATACCTGCAAAAATAAAGCTGATTGAGATAATCCGCATCGCACCAATAAAATATTCTCTCGACTGCCCAGCATTAAAAAGTGTTGCAAATGCTCCCGGGAAAACTTCTGTGATAATAATACCAAAAATCATCAATACCGCAGTATATATAAGACCATATTTAATTCCATCCTTTATTCGCTTTTTATTTCCCATTCCGTATGAAAAAGCAATAATCGGCGTGATTGCATCCCTAAGTCCGAATGCCAAAAACAATACAAACTGCTGTACCTTATAAAACAGTCCATATGCTGTCTGGGCTGACGGACTGAATTTTAAAATCAGGTTCATCACATAAACCATAATTGACATAAGCGCCTGCGCAATGATTGCCGGGAGTCCGATTGAATATATGTCCCTGATAACTTGACCATCCGGCTTCATATATTTCACGCCATGCTCAAATTCCTTATTTAATTTCATGTGAAAAATAAATAACAATGCTGCTGATACCACCTGCCCGATTACAGTTGCATAGGCAGCTCCCTCAACTCCCATCTCAGGCACAAATCCAATACCATAAATCATGATCGGGTCAAGAATAATATTTACCACTGCTCCCACAACCTGACCTATTGTGGAATAGAGAGAACGTCCTGTTGCCTGCAACAGCTTTTCAAACAATGAAAAGAAGATAATTCCAAAAGAAATCACACAGCATATTCTAAGATAGCTTGTTCCCATCGAAATAACTTCCGAGTCAACTGTCTGTGACGAAATGTATGCCTTCACCCCAAAAATTCCAAACAGCAGACATACCGCATAAATAATCACTCCCAAAAACAGACTGTTCCCCGCAACCTTTGCCGCCTTTTTATTGTCCCCCTGTCCGAGTATTCTCGCAAGAAGCGCATTTGTTCCAACACCTGTTCCAATTCCTACCGCTACCATAAGCATCTGAACGGGAAACACCAGCGTAAGTGCATTAAGTGCCGCCTCGCTTCCCACCTTCATGTTTCCGACAAAGGCACTGTCCACAATATTGTAGACCGCCTGCAATGCCATGGATAAAATCATCGGTATCCCCATCTGCACCATTAGCCTGTTTACCGGCATCTCCTTCATCTTGTTACTCTCTGCCATCTCATAATCCTCCTTGTTTTGCGAAGCAAAATCCGAACCCTATGGTGAGGAGAGGATTTAGCCTCCTTGTTTTGCCTTCTTTTCTGCATAAAAAAAGTATGCTCCTATCTCATAAGTTGGACTTACGCTGATAAGCTACACACTTTTAATGACATTGCCTCGTGAGCACAGCTCACTCAATGCACATAATAAAATCACACATGCAGACAAGTGACTTTACATCATTATATAAATTAAAAAACGAGCAGCAAAACTGGATTTACGCTAGTCTGCTACTCGTTCATTTGTTTATTATATTTCTCGTTTTAAAAAAAGTCAAACAAAATTTTTCTTGCTTTTTTTGCAGACAATGTATTATAATGTGCATGCAATAGAGAAAACGAAGCCGGCTTTTAAAGCGTGAAATCATGAGGAACAGCTTATCCTCGCAGATTTCACGCTTATTTTTTTGCAAGCCGCAGGAGGTCACATGAACACAAAAAATAAACTGGCTGATATGCCAATCCGCCCTTTGCTATACACAATGGCAGTTCCCTTAATGCTGTCACTGCTTGTACAGTCGCTTTACAATATTGTCGACAGCATATTTGTGGCAAAATTATCCGAAACCGCTTTAACTGCCGCCTCACTGGTATATTCCGTTCAGTTTCTTATGATTGCCGTCGGAGTAGGAACTGCCGTCGGATTAAATGCTTTACTCTCCCGAAAAATCGGGGCGCACAAACCGGAGGAAGCCTGTCAGGCTGCCACAACCGGACTATTTTTAATGATTATAACTTCCCTTATATTTTCCATAACAGGAATTTTCTTTTCAGATGCCATCGCCGCAAAGCTCACACCAGAACCGGAATTACAGGAACTTTGCAAGCAATATCTCTCCATAAATCTGGTTTACTGTTGGGGAATTTTCTTGCAAACCTACGGACAGCGTCTTTTGCAGGCTGTCGGAGATACCATACTGTCAATGATATCTTTAATTATTGGTGCTGTACTAAATATTATCCTTGACCCGATTATGATTTTTGGATTGCTTGGCTGTCCGGCTATGGGCATAAGAGGAGCTGCTATTGCAACGGTTATAGGACAGATTGCTGGTGCTGTCGCCGCTCTGCTTTTTAACCGCTTCAAAAATCCAATCATCCATGTACGATTTAAAAATTATCACTTTAGCTGGCAGGACGTAGGGGATATCTACCGCGTAGGACTGCCAACCATAATCATGCAGGCGATTGGAAGTGTCATGACATTTGTCGTAAACAGCATATTGTTAAATGTCTCCACAACAGCCGTTGCATTTTTCGGAGTATACTATAAATTGCAAAATTTCCTTATGATGCCCATTAACGGACTTGGACAGGCTGCAATCCCGATTGTCGGCTACAATTACGGGGCAAAAAAGTCCGGGCGTGTGCATGAGACATGGAAAGTTTTACTTCCAACCGGAATAGCAATCGCTCTGTGCGGAACCGCAATATTCTGTGCTCTGCCAAGACAACTATTACAGCTATTTTCCGCAAGCCCGGAAATGCTGGTGCTAGGTGTTCCGGCACTTAGAATTATCTCAATTTCCTTTGTATTTGCCGCTGTCACAATCCTATGCGGTTACTTTGCTTCCGGGCTCGGAAATGGTATCGTAAATATGATTAGCGCCGCTATCAGACAATTAGTTATACTCGTTCCATGCCTTTGGATTTTCATAAAAACTGTTGGTATTACTTACGGATGGTACGCATTCTGGATTGCGGAGATAACTGCCTGCATATACAGTTACTGCACATCACATAAATTACTTAAAAACATTTATGTCGCCCCAGAAACGGCGGAATGGAAGTTAAAATGAACGAAATATTTCACAGAACAAGTATAAGAAAATTAAAAATAATGTATTGACAATCAATAACTTAAAAAAGTCTCACAGTCAGCTCTATACGTTGTCTGTGAGACTTTTCTAATCTTAGCTATAAAAACATTAGGAATTTACACCAATATCAATGCCAGCTTTTGTAACACAAATATCAATAAAAAACAGCTTCCTGCATTTTCCCTACACCAGCGCCGCCAGCTTCGCTCCTGCTGCCTTGCACTCTGCGAGCACGTCATCGTCCGGTGCGTTGTCTGCGATTATTCCCTCGCCCGACAAAACAGCCGCTCCGTCGGCAACAACTCTTGACTCCCAGTCGCGCATCCACTCGCCGCCGCCCCAGCCGTAGGAGCCGAAAAGTGCGATTGTCTTACCAGCAATCTTGCTGTCAAGCTCGCTCATAAAAGGCTCCATCTCGCCCTCCTCGAGCACCTCTGCTCCCATAGCAGGGCATCCGAGTGCAAAAGCTTTAGCCTCCACAAGTGCTGCGGCATCCGCCTTGTCAACAGTCAAAAATTCAACTTCTGCGCCTGCATCCTTTGCTCCCTCCGCCATCGCATTTGCCATAGCCTCCGTGTTACCGGTTCCGCTCCAATATATAATACTAACCTTTCCCATTTATCTGTCCTCTCTTTCTTTTTAATTTCTTTATAAAACATGCTAATCAACTTAATATATTGATTTACTTGTTCTCTTCATTTTGTATGAAATTTATAACATGCCAACCAGTTTATTTTCTGATTTAAATGTTTTCATACCGCGATTTCCCTTATGCTTTTCCCCTGCACAAGCTCCTCCATAGCCCTTTCCCTGCTCCTGTCAAAGCTCTCAAATGTGCGGAGCGCGCCCGCAAGGTCGTCATACACTTTCCAGTACCCGTTACCGATACTGTTTTCCCCATTATTCTTTAAAAAACCCTCAACATCCCACAGCGGATATCCCAAAAATACACCTATCTCATGCGGAAAACTGACCTTGCCATCCCCAAAGCCCTCAACTCTCTTTGCGAGCCTTGCAAGCTTGCTTTCAAGATTTCCCCTCTGGTAGCCGTATCCGGCAAGAAAGTCCTCGATATTCTTATCCGAAAGGTAATCTTCAAGTCTGTCACGCCTGAACAGATACAGTATCGCTCTCTGTTTATTTACATTGAGTAACATCCATGAAATTCCTGTTCCCGACAGAAGTTTAACATACAGCCTGAACTTATTCGGTGTCACGGTCACAATATTTGCAACCTTCACATCCTTGAGTATAGGCGCACAGTGCAGCACCAACTCCATAGCCACCTTCATTCTAAAGCTCGCTCCCTGTCTGTAATCCATAAACTCCTGTACCGACATATCAACCTCCAATCCGCCCGCATCAATGCTCGCCGCACACATTACGGCATTGATATGGCTATTGTGGTATAGCCATATCCGCCATTTATTTTTGCTTTCATGCTTTGGTACTGCGTGTATAACTTATGTTAGTTTTCTCTAACCAAAGCAATATTACCACGTTTGAGGTTATTATGCAATATATTTTTTTAACTATTCACAAAAAACGCCTACTCATTCGCCTTGAGGCTCGTCACCATGTCGATTGTCTTTACTTTGCGCCCAAGCCATAGGTTTACCAAATAAGCCACCGCGAACACGCCGGCTGCGCCGATAACATAAGTGATTGGCGCGACGCGAACCAGCATATCGTAGTTGTCGCCCATGGCAAGCTTGTAGATAAGCGCCGTCATGTACTCTCCGAGCGGAAGCCCGATTATAATTGCCACAACGCATATCCAGATATTCTGCATGACATAGATTTTTCTTATCTGCCTGCTCCTAAATCCCAACACTTTCATGGTTGCAAACTGATACTGTTTTTCGGAAAATGACAGTATTCCGAGATTGTATATAATCACGACGGCGAGAATTATGGACACCACAATGAGCAGCAATATAACTGTGTTCATCATGTTAATCATGGACATCATTCCGTCCTTCAAGCCAGCTATTCCTGTTATAAGTGACACGCCTGCGATATTTTTTACCTCGGTCAAATCCTCATCTGTATAGAGGCAGTCCGCCTTGTACTTGACACCTATGCTCTCGGCGTAAGCCCTCGTCATGGCAAACTTCTGTCCCTGCGGTTCGCGGAAGGTTCCGGCAATCTTTGTCGTGTATGTCTTATCCTCGCCGTACACCGACCAGCTCACGTTATCCCCAATCTCTAAGCCAAGTATTGACAGAAGCTTTTCTGATACATATATGCCGTCATCCGACAACTCGAAGTCTCTTGCCTTATGGTCGGTATATCTCACCTTATCGCCTGCATCCGTCACGACAATCTGTCTGGTTGATGTATTTCCCGTCGCGTCAAAAGCCTCAACGGCAAGCGTCATGCTCGTCGCGTCACCGTATTTTTCCGTCAAAGCCTTGTAGTCCCCATCTGAGATTGTGCTCTCCACATCAAGCTTATACTCAAAATTGTACAAATCCTCAAACTGCCATTTTATGAAAAACTGTATTGTGTCCCTCATGCCAAACGCGCACACTATAAGCATTGTACAGCCCACAATTCCCACAATTCCCGTTATGGTTCTCCCCTTGTTTCTTCCGATATCGCGCAAATTCCAACGCACGCCCACCGAAAATCTCTTTGCAAAGTTCCCCGCCGGCTTTAGCTCCCCTGCTTTTACCTTAGGCACTTCAAGCCTTAGTGTCTGCGCCGCCGACTCCTTCAAAAGTCCGTGGCATGTAAAATATGTAGCCGCCGTTACCAAAATCACAACGCCAACCGCAACAACATACACTATAGGCTTTGTGACAACGACCATGTTGGGCACTTCAAAATAGCTCGCCTCAAGATTTACAAATATATTTCCTATAATAAATCTTCCGGCGACAAGTCCAATCGCGGACGCGATAAGGCTCACATAGAAACCATATCCAAGATAATGTCTCTCTATCCTCTTTCTTCCAAATCCGAGGGCCTTCAAAGTGCCAATCTGCGTTCTCTGCTTTTTTACAAAACGGTGCATTGTGGTTACGACTGAGAGAACCGCGATAAAAAGGAACAGAAATGTAAATATTCCTGAATAGCTTGCGCCCTCCTCGACCTCACTCTGGTAAGCCGACACAGACGCGCTCGCGTCCCTTCCCGTGACAGCCTGTGCGGACTCTATTCCGTTCTGCAAAAGTGCCTTAACCGCCTGCTCATCTGCGCCGTCCTCAAGAACCACATACGCATAATTGTATACATAGTAGTCACTTGCCTTGTAATCAGGAAGTGCCATGTCAAACATCTCGTCCGTCACATCAGCCTTGCCAACTCCAAGCTTTTTTGCAATCACATCCTTTAGTTCATCCTTTATGTACTCCTCAGGGAACGATTTCATGGATAAATAAACATAGCCGTAGTCATCATGTGTAGGGAAAAGCGCCGACTCATCTTTTATCGAATACACATGGTCAGGGGTGTTCACAAGTCCAATCACCTTGCCCGTAATCTCATAGTCCTTGTATGCGAGCGTCAGCTCATCGCCGACCTTGATGCCAAGATTATTTGCAAGATAGCTGTCGAGCCACATTCCGTCGCTGTCGTAGTCAAATCCCTTGCCATCAACCACATACATGCTTGATATATTTTTGCTATCAACAAAGTTAGTCTCAAGCACCACATCTTTATAATTTTTCAAATCGGTGTTGATTACAAGCGCGCGCTCCGCCTCCTTGACACCGTCCGTTGCCACAATGTCATCCATGTCCTCATCGGAAAAATTTTCTCCTAGAAGCCACAAATCCTGTAGATTATTGTTCTCATAATAGCGCTTCCCGCTGTAGTCCATGCCATCCATGTATGCGTGTATTCCCGAAAACACGAACACGCCGAGGAATGTCATAAGAAATATTGTGATAAAAGATGAGAGATTTTTTCGTATATCCCTCATCATCTTTTTTCTAAGCATTACCACTCCACCTCCTCGATATTCTTTGGTGAAGGATTATCGACAACCGACTGGATTTTTCCGTTCTTTACGCGCACCACAATGTCCGCTATATCCGCAATCAGGCTGTTGTGTGTAACGATTATAACTGTGTTTCCTCCTTTTTTGCACTGTTCCATGAGGAGCTTTAGCACATCAACACCCGTCGCCGAGTCGAGTGCGCCGGTTGGCTCGTCGCAGAGAAGCACTTTGGGATTTTTCGCAACCGCCCTCGCGATTGATATTCGCTGCTGCTCGCCTCCTGAGAGCTGGTTTGGGAACTTGTTCTCATGCTCGGTGAGCCCCACCTTTGCAAGTGCCTCGTGCGGGTCGAGCGGATTTTTAACGATATCCTTCACAAGCTCCACATTCTCAAGCACCGTGAGCGTCGGCAGAATATTGTAAAACTGAAAAATAAATCCAACCGTCGCAGCCCTGTAACGGCTCAATTTGTCCTCGTTATATTTTGAAATGTCCTCGCCATCGACAATCACCTGCCCGCTCGTCGGAATATCCATTCCGCCAATCAAATTGAGGAGCGTGGATTTACCCGCTCCCGACGGACCGAGTATGACAACGAACTTTCCCTTTTCGATGCCCAAATCTACCCCGTCGAGTGCGCGAAACTCACGCTCCCCTGTCTTATAAACCTTGGTAACATTTTTAAGTTCAACAATCTTAGCCACAGCAATCTCCTCCTTCACAGTACATTTATGTAATTACATAAACGCCTCTATTCACTATGAATATATCACCGTGGTTAGAAATATGCAACTAAAATTAGTTGTGACTTATATATTGTTAAAAATTGTCTGATTGCCATACAGACATACCAAGCCTGCCTGCTGCTAAACATACTGATTTTCTATAAAATCTCCCCGCCTTGGAGACACACTTCAACAATCTTAATTATCCGGAAAGCTGCCTTGGAGATTATATAATATATTCTACGCGGTATAGTACTGCGCCTGTGCATGCCAAAGTTCATAATATTTTCCGCCCTCGTCCGCAACCAGCTTTTCATGTGTCCCCTGTTGTACAACCGCGCCCTCATCGAACACAATTATCTCATCGCAGAACTTGCATGAGGAAAGGCGGTGGCTGATATAGATTGCGGTCTTGTCCCCCACTATATCGTTGAACTTTGAATAAATCTCCGCCTCCGTTATAGGGTCTAGCGCCGCTGTCGGCTCATCAAGAATTATAAACGGCGCATCCTTGTAGAGCGCCCTTGCAATGGCTATCTTCTGCGCCTCGCCGCCCGATACATTCACACCGCTGTTGTCGTAATTCTTGTAGAGATATGTTTCCAGCTCCCCGGGCATTTTCTTTAAATTGTCCGCAAATCCGGCATCCATAAGACATTTCATGGCGAGCTTCTCATCATATGATGAGCCGGAAGCGACATTTTCGCCAAGCTTTAACGCAAGCAGCTTAAAATCCTGAAACACAACCGAAAAAATATTCATATATTCATCATAATTATATTTCCGGATATCTATCCCGTTTAAAAGTATCTCGCCCTCAGTAGGGTCATACAGGCGGCACAAAAGTTTTATAAATGTTGTCTTTCCGCTTCCGTTCATTCCGACCACTGCAAGGCGCTTTCCTATCTCGAACTTCATGTTGACATTTTTTAACGAATAATTGTCACTTCCCGGATATTTGAATGACACGTTTTTAAATTCAACCTCGTAATTTCTGTCATTTCTTTTTTCAACCGTGAGACTTCCCTGATACATGTCATTTGGTATATCAAGAAAATCAAACACAAGCTTTAAAAAAGAGGCATTGTTTCGCATATCTCCGAGCGTTGCAAACAATGCCGCTGTACCCTGCGATACCCTCGTTATCGCCGACACATACTGCATCACTGCTCCAAGTCCAAACGCTCCTGCCCATGCCTTTATGCACACAAACGCGTACACAATCCCTGTAAAAACCACGGAAACTGCTGCCGATGCCGCATGGTAAAATCCAGCCACTCCGCGACTATATTTTGCCCTTACTCCCTCCGAACAAAATGTGCCCTTTTTATCGGCATTGTACTTCCAACATATTTTATCCTGCCGATAAATTCTCATATCCTCCGCAATGTCCCTATCATATCCGAGAAATCCAAAAAAGCTAAAAAGCCTGTTGGCAAAATTGTGCTCACCCGCGTTAGCTGCCGCGAAACTCTCCGCCTTGCTCGACAGTGCCGGAGAAATAAATGTGACAGCAAGCATGACCGCCACAATAACCACAATAAATAAAGGATTGTTGAGTATTGTGTATTTTCCCGTTCCATACGGGACACGGCTTGTAAATAAAGATACCGTGAGTGAAATACCGCCAAGTATCGTAAACACAGCATTGGTAAAAGTTTCACAATTTCCGATTACCCTTACAATTCCCCAGTCATTGCCGTTCTGGTTCTGCTTTATTGTCGACAACAGTTCATGCGTTCTGACATCGTCAACCTTCTCGTAATCCATCCCCATAAGCTTTTTTGCCCAGATATGCTCATACATATACCACGAGCCTGACCGCTGTATCTCTCGCCATCTTTTTAAAAGTACCGATACAAGTGCTGTTCCCGCCGCAAAAAAAAGCGTTAGAAGAATGAGTGTTTTAATGCGCGCCTTATCACCGCCATTCATCAACTCGTCAAGAACACGCGCCGAAAAATAGATATTTACATAAGGTGTGAGCGCTTCCCATGCAGTCACCACAATGCTTGATATAAGCATCTTTGGAAACTTTTCAATATAGAGCTTAATTGCCCTGATATTCAGCCTAAGTGCAGTTTTTATTGATACCCTTTTTTCTTTTTGTTCCATAGCACCCTCCATGTCACCGCTTTTCAGTGACGAATTTTCGCACTAATACTAATTTTTACTTTCTTATTTAACTTAGCATCAAATTTACCGCATTGCTTGTTGTTTATTATCGTCCTTATAATACCTGCTCTGTATCTCAAATAATCCCGCATACTCTCCGCCGCGCTTTAAAAGCTCGTCGTGAGTTCCCTCCTCAATAATTTTTCCATTGCCAAGCATTATAATTCTGTCGCAGAAGCGCGTTGAGGCAAGTCTGTGTGAAATATATATTGAACTCTTTTTCTTTGTCAGCTCATTGTATTTCTGGTACATATCGGACTCCGCAATCGGGTCAAGCGCCGCCGTCGGCTCATCGAGCACAATAAATGGTGCATCCTTGTAAAGCGCCCTCGCAAGCATAAGCTTCTGTGTCTCACCGCCCGACAGCACTGTGGCATCCTCGTACACCTGCCGCCCAAGATATGTCTCATAACCATCTTTAAGAGACTCTATCTTCCCACTAAGCCCTGCCCTGTCAATGCACTCCCTGACCCTCCAAACATCGATATTGTCACAGTCGGAGGCGACATTCATCGCGATTGTTCCCGGAAGAATTGAAAACTTCTGAAACACAGCCGAGAACATTTTGTAATAATCCACACGGTTAAAGTTTCTAATATCCCTGCCGTTCAGCAAAATCCTGCCCTTAGTAGGATTTAAAAATCCACACACAAGCTTTATAAGCGTTGTCTTTCCCGCTCCGTTAAGTCCTACAACGGCGAGCTTTTCGCCCGGGTGAAGTGTAAGATTTATATTTGTCAATGTATCCTTTTCTGCACCCGGATAACGAAAGGACACATTCTCAAGCTTTATCTCGTACATTTTGCCGGACAAAGGCTCAAGCGGCTCTCCCTCATTCAATTTAAACGGTTCTTCATATTCAAGACATTCCCTCAGAGTGGATATGTCAAGTGACTGTCGGTATAATTTGTTAAATCCCGAAAGAATACCCGTGACCCATTCCGTAAAACCTCCTATCGCCGTGAAAAGAAGCAGAAACTGTGCGACACTGATACCTCCACCCATCACAAGCCCTACAAGATACATATACGCGAAGCCATTTCTCATAAATGTCAAAACTATATCCAATATTCCCGACCATATATAAATGTTTTGGGCTTTCCGGTGAAAATCCGCATAGAGCTTCATTGACTTGTCATACAACTGTTCAAGCCAGCCGGAAAGACCGAATATTTTTATATCCTTTGCCATATCGGATGCACTCTCACGCTTTAGGATATAGTTTATCTGCCTTCCATATCCCGCCTCCTCATCGCGGTGGCGGTACTCATATCCATTTATATAATTTCCAAAAAGATAGCTTATCACGGACGTTATAAGCACAACAATGACAAGAACGGGCTGCACTCCAGTAAAAAGGCTTATATAAATTAAAAATCCCATCACACTTTCAAGAAGCCCCTTCAATGTGCGCCACACATCCTCACTCGCCGACTCGTTGTCATCCACACAGTACCCTGCCCTATCCAGCAATTTCTCAAATTTATCATCGTCGAGATTTGGATATGATGTCGTCAACGCCTTGTTGTTGAGCATATTTGCAAAGCCCACTGTTCGTATAGTTATCATACCATAAGGTGTATTTGCCCTGACATAAGCCGACAGCGCCGATACAAGCATAATTCCCATGGTAAATGCAATTATTGTAAATGCCAGCCTGCCTATGGAGGCGTGAACCTCAACAGCCTGCAATATTGTCGGTGTCACATACAGATTTATAAGGTTGTTTGCGACAGCGAGCATGGCGGACAGCACACACAGAACGATAACCTTTTTCTCCTTCAACTGACACGCGGTCTTTAACATATACCATGAATTTTGGAACATGTTGTACTTTGGTTTTACCCTTGCACTTTTTTTAACGCTTTTATCTGATATCATTTTATCCTCATTTCTGAGCGACTTTCTTTTTCACTCAAAGCAATTTCACGCTGTATAGTACTGCGCCTGTGCATGCCAAAGCTCATAATACTTGCCACTCTCGTCCACAACAAGTTTTTCATGTGTCCCCTGTTGTACAACCGCGCCCTCATTGAACACAATTATCTCATCGCAAAATTTACATGATGAAAGGCGGTGGCTGATATAGATTGCGGTCTTGTCACCAACTATATCGTTGAACTTTGAATAAATCTCCGCCTCCGTCACCGGGTCTAGCGCCGCTGTCGGCTCGTCAAGAATTATAAACGGCGCATCCTTGTAGAGAGCCCTCGCAATGGCAAGTTTCTGCGCCTCACCTCCTGATATATTCACACCATCCTCGCCATAATCGGTATAAAGATATGTATCAAGTCCATGCGGCATTTTCTTTAAATTCTCCTCAAAGCCCGCGTCCTTCAAGCATTTCATAACACGCCCTTTATCATAATTCTCACCGGAAGCAATATTTTCGCCGAGCTTTAACGCAAGGAGCTTAAAGTCCTGAAATACAACCGAGAAAATATTCATATATTCATCATAATTATATTTCCGGATATCTATTCCGTTTAAAAGTATCTCTCCCTCCGTCGGGTCATACAGGCGGCATAAAAGCTTTATAAATGTTGTCTTTCCGCTGCCGTTCATTCCCACCACTGCAAGGCGCTTTCCTATCTTAAACTTCATGTTGACATTTTTTAATGAATAATTATCACTTCCCGGATATTTAAATGACACATTTCTAAATTCAACCTCATAATTCCTGTCACTTCTCTTTTCAACTGTGAGACTTCCCTGATACATGTCATTTGGTATATCCAAAAATTCAAATATTTGTTTTAAGATAGCAGCGTTATTTCTCATATATCCGAGCATCTCTATCATACTTGATACGCCATCTGCCGTTTTCTGTATGGAAGCTATATACTGTGTGACTGCCCCAAGACCAAATGCACCTGCAAGTGCTTTAAGACACACGAATACATATACAATACCGGAGAACATCATCGACACTGCTGCCGATGCCGCCTTTAAAAGCCCCTGCGCTCCCCAGCCCATTTTGGCAATTTTACTTTTTGAATTAAAACCGGCTTCCTTGTCAAAACAGAACTTGTCGCACATTTTATCGAGCCGGTATGTTCTTACATCCATCGCTGCATCGCTCTTGCCTCCAAGAAATCCCCAAAACATGAACTTATTGTTTCCGACGCGCAAATCGTCCCTGATAAAATACATATCTGCTTTGCTTAAAAGCACCGGCGATATATATGTGATTAACGCCAATGCCGCTATGACAAACAAAACCACTATCGGATTGTTGAGAAGCGCGTATGCCCCATCCGTCTGAGGGACACGGCTTAAAAATAATGATACTGTAAGACCTATTCCGCCAAGTGCTGTGAGTACCGCCTTGCACAAACCGCCGTATATAACGCGCGATGTCGCAATGCTCCATCCCATACTCTGATACTGTCTTATCATTGAGCGCTGCTCTGCCGTTCTAGTATCGTCAAATTTTTCAAAATCCATATCCATCATTTTTCTTGCATAAATGTGCTCTAATCCATCCCATTCCACATGGTCATTGTAACTCCATTTAAGCTTATTCAATACGGCGGACACCAAGCCAATCCCAACTGCCGATATGAGCGTGGCGAGTACAAGTGTCTTTAATCTCTCCACATTGCACCCGTTGGTCAGTTCGTCAATGATGCGTGCCGACAAATATATTCCCACATACGGTGTGACTGCATCCCATGCCATGATTGCAATGAACACGATAACAAACATTGGATTGACTTTATAGTATGTTTTAAAAGCTCTTCTCGTCAGTCTGAATGCCTCCATCCATGACATTTTTCCTTTATTCCTCTCCATCACTCTTCTCCTCCTCTCTGTAGTATCTGCTCTGTATCTCATACAGCTTATAGTACTCTCCGTTTTTCTTTAACAGTTCTTCGTGTGTGCCCTCCTCAATAATCCCTGAGTTTCCGAGCATTATTATCCTGTCGCAGAAACGGGTCGATGCGAGTCTGTGCGAAATATATATCGAGCTTTTTCCCTTTGTGAGTTCATTATACTTCTCATACATCCGCGACTCGGCAATAGGGTCAAGTGCGGCAGTAGGCTCATCGAGCACAATAAAAGGAGCGTCCTTATACAATGCCCTTGCAAGCATAAGTGACTGCGTTTCACCTCCCGACAGCATTATCGCGTCCTCGTAAACCTGCCTGTTAAGATGTGTCTCATAGCCATCGGCTAATGTCCCTATTTTTTCGGAAATTCCCGCTTTTTTCGCGCACAGCTTTACACGGGACATATCTATATTTTCATCCGTCTGTGCAATATTCTCCGCTATTGTTCCGGGAAGCAGCAAAAACTCCTGAAACACAGCCGAAAACATTGTATAATAATCTGCCCTGTTAAAATCACAGATGTCCTTTCCGTTTAACAAAACCCTGCCCTTAGTAGGATTTAAAAATCCGCATACAAGCTTTATCAGTGTTGTCTTTCCTGCACCGTTAAGTCCCACCACGGCGAGTTTTTCTCCCGGATGAAGTGTAAAATTAATGTCGGTCAACGTATCCTTATCTGCACTTGGATATCTGAATGATACATTTTCGAGTTTGATTTCATATTTTTTGTCGGAAACCGCCTCCAAATGCTCTCCATCATCGAACTTGAACGGCTCATCATATTCAAGAAATTCACGAGTGATTGATATGTTGATTGACTGCAAATGAAGGTTGTTAAATTCCTTCAAAATTCCCGTAACCCACTGTGCAAATCCGCCCACAGCAGTAAAAAGCAAAAGGAATGTGGCAATATCTATTTTTCCGTTTACAACCAATATGATAAGGTACATATATGCCGCTGCATTTCTGACAAATGTAAGCACAATATCAATCACCCCAACGCAAAAAAACACATTCATAATTCTCGACTTGTATGCTATATATGCCTTCATGGTCTTGGCATATAATTCCTCTAACCAGCCTCTCAGTCCGAAAATTCTTATATCCTTGGCTGCCCCAAGCTCATCCTCGGTCTTTAAAATATACTGTAAATGACTTTCATATTCTTCCCCCTCTTTATTATGCTTATATGAATATCTGTTTGCATAATTTCCTGCAAAATAGCTTATTACTGCTGTCACGAAAACCACGACAAACAGCATAGGCTGTACGCTTGACAGAAGGCTCAGGTATATCACAAAGCCTGCAATATCCGTTATCAATTCCTGAAATATCGTCCATATTGCCTCTGTCGCCGAGCGCTGTTCCTGCACGCTGACGCACGCATATTCGTAGTCCCTCTTAAACCTGTCGGTCACAACATTTGAATATGAGGTTGTTGCCGCTTTTCTGTTTACCATTCCGAGAATTGCGCTTCGTATCGTAACTCTCGTATAAATAATATTGTTATTAACATACGCCGTCGCCGCCGACACAAGCATTGTACAAAGCGTAAATGCCATTATTACAAGAATAAGTTCTTTTGCACTTGCCCTTCTCTCAACAGTTCCGAGTATTACAGGCACCACATATAAGTTCAAAATATTTGTTGTCAGCGCAAATAAAGCAGACAGCAGACACATCAATATCATTTTCTTTTCCTTTATCTGCCATGCCGTCTTTACCATAAACCAAGAATTTTGAAACATGTTGTACTTAGGCTTTTCATTTTTTTCTTTCTCGCTCGTATTGTTTTTAGTCAATCTTTCGCACCATCCTCTCTATAAGATTTTTCAAAAAAGTATACATTTCCATAAAATGGACATACGCATATAATGCCAATACACATTTTATGTGCATACAAATTTCATGTGTATACAATAGAAAATTCTTATGACCTAATATATATCACAAAAAAACGCCCCCGCATTATTTCGGGGACGAATTGTATTTTCCGGGGGATGAACTGCAAATATAATTTTACTTTGCAGACTCAAAATAAATAATCGTATATTATATCACTATCACAGTGACATTTCGGTGTACACTCACAACAAATAATCACATATTATATCTGCGGCAAAAGTATTTCTGTAGTGAACGCGCCATCCTCACTGTTGCGGCTTAAGTACCCGTCAAGCCTGTCCACTATCGCATCAATTCTCACCAGACCGAAGCCATGACCCTCGCCCTTGGTACTGCGAAACAGTTTTCCTTCCTTTTTCATCTTTTTTCCCGCAGTAAAATTGGTAAATGAAATGTAGAGCTGCGTATTTTTCATATCCATATAAACCCTTATCATTCTCTGCTCCTTTGGCAGCTTCATGCTCGCATCAATCGCATTGTCAAAAAGATTTCCTATAATACAGCACAAATCAATCTCCGATGTCTTTAATTTAAGCGGAATATGCGCATCCGCAACGACATTGATATCCTTTGACTTTGCAAGTGAAATCTTGGAATTAAGTATCGCATCCGTCATCGGGTTTCCCGTCTTAATTACAGTGTCAACCGTTGTCAAAT
Source organism: Eubacteriales bacterium (assembly GCA_050874385.1). GTDB lineage: Bacteria > Bacillota > Clostridia > Lachnospirales > Lachnospiraceae > CAG-882. Next base: position 55,332 of record JBNMKO010000002.1, on the reverse strand, counting down.
CCTCGTCGAGCAAATCGAGGTAATTTTTTATGGCATCAAAATCACCCGCCGCGGCATAAGCCTTCATCGTCTGTATATGGTTGCGGTAGTCATGCCGCCAGCCGCGTATCTGACGGTACATATTGTCCACCTCGCGGTAGTGCGTCTCAATAAGCTCCTGCTGGTATGCGGCGAGCTGTTTATCTATCTTCTTTGAAAAAAATGACATGCTGTTCCCCCTATTAATTGTCTTTAAGTAATATTAATCTCAAATATATTGCCAAACAGTTGTAAAATTTACTATAAATTTATTATCGCCCTGTTCACCGCATCAAACGCCCCTCTCGGAAGTGGTATTTCACAACCGTCCGCAAGCTTTATCTGTGTTCTTGTGACGCGGCTTATCTGTGTTAGATTTACAATATACGAGCGGCTCACGCGGAAAAAACGCTCATCAAGTTCTTTCTGCAATTCTCCGAGCGTCATCTTAAATGTGTAATCCTGTACGGCATGAACCGTCACATAATTTGCCATAACGTCAGCATATCTTATCTGATATATCGGTATTCGCACAAGTTCTCCGGCAATCTCTATATTTATCATTTTTTCATTCTTAGAAAGCTTTTCCACTGCCCTGTCAAGAACCGTAAACAGCTTTTCCTTTTTCACGGGCTTCATAAGATAATGCAGTGCCGCAACGTCGTAGCCATCCGCTATGTAATCCGAATACCCTGTTATAAACACAATCTGAATACCGTCATCCTGCTCGCGAAGCTTTTTCGCCATATCCACACCGTTCATTTCTCCCATCTCCACATCGAGCAGAAGTATATCATAATCTTTTTTGTCAGCATAACAGAACATGAAATTCTCGGCGGACTCAAACATCACCTTATTGATGGTATTTCCTGTCCCTGCCGCCCAATCGTCCACCATATCTGATATGTATTTTCTGTCGGCTGCGCTGTCGTCACAGATTGCTATATTGTAATTCATAATTATTTTTTAACTCCAATTACTTATAAAATTCATTATTTTATAATACAGCCATTCGCGTGAAATCGCCACTATTTTTTTCAATAACAAAGAATGTGCCTTGGCACATTCTCGCGCCTGCGGCGGTCGCTTGCGACATCTACATTGTACGCCGCAGTGCGCATCCCCGCGGAGCGTTTTTGTGTAATAGGAACGAAGTTTCCTATTACATAAAAAAGTCCCCTCATCATCGGACTTGTATGTGTCCAACAAAAAGGAGACCTTTAAAACATTTTTTAATTAACACTTATACCTTATCCACACCGCATCGCTGTCAAATTTTTTCACGTCAATAAGCTTTAGAGCTGTAACATCATGTGACATATCAAGCCCGTCAAACACCGCCGGCATACCGCCTCTGCCGTCAATTCCCGCACCGATAAGGATACTTATTTCATCGAGAAGTCCGGCTTCAAGATATGCTGTGTTTATCTTTGCCCCGCCGACAATTCCCATTCTCGTTACATTAAATTCCTCCGCTAATATCTGTGATGCCCTCTCTAAATCAACTGCATCTTTTCCACAGACAATCCATGAGATATGTCTGCCATCGAGATAATCAAGATATTCTTTCTTTACCTTCTCGCTCATTATGATAAGGTATGGCTTACTCATGTTCGCCGCATCGTTCCACAAAAGCTTACCGTTTGTATCTATGATTACCTCATATCCGGCTGCATCAGCCTTCTTTGAAAATCCTTCTTTTCCATATATCTCATTATTTTTCGGCTCAAAAAATCCCGGCTCGGCAAGCTCAAGCTCCGCCGTCACCCTTCCGCTGACTGTTGTTGGCACATTTATCTCGTTTAAGGTTGTGTAATAATCGTCAACACCGCGAAGTTTTGATGTCATCGCACAGTCAATTCTTCCATCTAATGATACCATCATGTGGCATATTGTGTATGGTCTTTTCATATCTTACCTCTTTCTATTGTGCTTTTATCTATTTCTTTTTACAATTTTCCGCCATATACAGGAAATCCGCTGCTCTCCCCGTAGCTTTCAATCTTCTTGAAGTTTTTAAGTGTCTCCATATCCTCTTCGCTGATTTCAAAGTCAACCTGCGCATTGCTCTCCATGTGGTCAGGGTTCGCCGTCTTTGGAAGTGATATTGCTCCAAGCTGCAAAGTATATCTTATGCAAAGCTGTGGAACTGTCACGCCGTACTTGTCCGCCATCGCCTTAATCTCAGGCTGATTTAAAATCACACCATGAGCAATAGGCGAATATGCCTCGACAGCTATGCCATTCTTTGTGCAATACTCGACAAGCTCCAATGGTGTGTTGCTGATATGGAGAAGAATTTGGTTTACCATAGGCTTAATCTCTGCCGTCTCCATAAGGCTCTCTATGTCTCCAATCTGGAAATTAGATACGCCGATTGCCTTCAATTTTCCAGCCTTGTAAGCATCCTCAAGAGCTCTCCACACCTCTCTGTTGCCCTCGACATATCTGTTATCCGACTGATTTACCTCAACCCAAGGCTGTGGGCTGTGAATAATCATCATGTCAAGATAGTCAAGCCCCATCTTCTCAAGCGTCTCGTCAATGCTCTTTACCGCAAGCTCGTAGCTCTTGTGCTCTGCCGCAACCTTCGACACAACGAACAAATCTTCCCTTGGAATACCACAATTCCTCACGCCCTCGCCAACTCCGCGCTCATTTCCATACGCCTGCGCCGTGTCGATATGTCTGTAACCAATCTTCACTGCCGCCTTTACCTCATCCGCTGCCTTATCGTCATCAATAAACCATGTTCCAAGCCCAAGCTGTGGAATTTTTACACCATTATTTAATGTTATTGTCTGATTATACATTGAAATACCTCCATTAAAAAAATTCATAGATAACCTCGAAACCAAACAGCTATTCAATTATCCATAACAATTAATATGCAACTAAATTTACCAATAATTTTGCACTGCAAAACTATTATTTCCCTTAAATGCAAACTGCATATACAGTCCACATTCAAATTACAGATTAATTATAAATGCTTATGTAGTGCCATGTCTAATACTTATATCACATGATGTATTATGCTCAAAAAGCATTAAATATTTTTTGCATTAATCCTTATTTGCACAGGTGCGGCATACAAGATATAATTTTCTCGGAAACTTCATACTGGCACAACATAGTACTGGTATTCTATTCAAATACGGGAGGTGCTCTTAATGGCGAAGATTTTAATTGTAGAAGATAATCAAGGTACAAACAAGGCGATATGTGAGTATATGAAAGAGGCAGGGCATACACTCTTTTCCGCTTTTACTGGTAGTGAGGCGCTAAAAATATTCCATGAAAAAGAACTGGATATAATTGTTCTGGATATTATGCTTCCCGAAATGTCGGGTATCGTTGTTCTGCATGAAATCAGGAAAATCAGCAATATTCCTGTAATAATGCTTACTGCACTTGACGATGAATATACACAATCCAACAGTTTTGATGAAATGGCAGACGATTATATAACAAAGCCCTTTTCTATGCTCATTTTAGGGAAACGGATTACTGCGTTACTTCGCAGAAGCCAGAACAAGCCTGCTGTTAATACGGTTAAACTTGGAGATATTACCGTCGATTTTTCTGGATATACAGCCAATGATGAAAATGGCAAGATAGACATTACTCCAAAAGAACTGGAAATCTTGAAAGTCTTGATCGACAATAAGGGGTTAGTGTTGTCTCGCAATCAAATTCTGGACGAAGTATGGGGGTATGATTGTGATGTAATTGACCGCACAATAGATGCTTATATTCGCAATATCCGCAAAAAACTACGTTTGGATTGCATAACAACGGTTAAAGGAATCGGCTACAAGCTTGAGATGGGACAAGGAATATGAAAAAGATGAAATTATTCCCCAAGATATTCTTATTTACATTTGTAATGATGCTTTTAATTTCCTTTATAGCGCACTTATTGATTTTCCTGATTGCGCCGACTCAAAATGTTCTTGTCACGAATATATTAGTGACAAATGCAAGGGCGAGCACTTTGTCAGAAGTAGATATGCCCCGGCTCATTACTCAAACCATGTTGAAAACATTTCCGATTTCTATACTCTGTTGCGTCGCTATATCGGCATTGTTTTCATACTTCTTTTCCAAAGGCATAACCACTCCGATTTTGTCGCTCTCAAAATCCGCTAATCAAATGTCGAAATTGGAGCCAGACGCAAAAGCGATTGTATCGTCAAAGGATGAAATTGGAGTTTTAGCTACTGATATTAACAATTTATATCAATCCTTACTTTTGACTATCCGCAATCTGGAATTGGAAAAAGAGAAAGTCAGTCTTGCAGAAAAAGAGAAGATTGATTTTCTCCGAACAGCGTCCCATGAATTAAAAACACCTGTCACAGAGCTAAATGCGACATTGGAAAATATGATTTTAGGCATTGGGGAATACCGTGATTATGAAACCTATTTGCCCAAGTGCAAAGAAATTACTGAACAGCTTGGGGGCATGATTAGAGATATACTTAATGCTTCACGCTTGCAAACACAAGGCAATAATGAGCCATGCAGCAACTTTTCATTGAGAGCCCTCCTTACAGAACTGTGTGAGCCGTATCGCCTAATTGCAGAAGCTAAGGGAGTTAAATTCAAAATAGAGCTTTCAAGTGATGCTTTCGTATATCTTCCAGAGGGACAGTTGAAAAAAGCAATCTCGAATATCCTTTCAAATGCGGTCAACTATACGGAGGCTGGACAATCAATATCAGTTGTATTTGATAAAAATAGGCTATCGATTTCTAACGAATGTAGTGTATTACCGCCCGAACAGCTACAACACATATTTGAGCCATTTTATCGTCCAGATTTAGCCCATAGCCAAGCAACCGGGGGAAATGGGCTCGGTCTATACATTGTCCAGACAATTTTGGATAAATTGCACTTGAAATATCAGTTTGTTCCCATGCCAAACGATAGAGGCATGAGTTTTACAATACAGTTTTGAAAAAAGTCTCTGCTTTTCGATTTCCGCAGGAAAAGCAGAGATTTCTTTTGTTCAACACTGGCACAACATTGATTTTATAATCCTCCAACATAGAGAGTGTACTATATCTGTGAAAGGAGGTAAAACGCCAACTACTAAAATGAAGGAGGTAAAATCTATGGCGAAAAAACTTGGAATTATTGTTCTGCTGTGCTTTTCTTTATGTGTCGGTGGTATCTCGGCTTTCGCTGATGAAGGCCATGCCGAGGCAGATACCCAAGCACTTATCGAAACGCAGTCCCCGGTATCCTCCGTATTTTTCAGGCAAAGCGGAGCAGATATTCAGCAGAGCGTAGACGAGGGGAAAACATGGGCAAGCTATTCTCCCATCAAGGAAACCGACTATTTCACTTACGATGAGTTTTCCGCATGGCTTGAAACCGAAACGGAAAATATTCAGAAGTTGGTCGATGCCGGAGAATGGACAGAAGCAGAAGCGGCGGAAGCACTTGCGTGTTACGATGAAATTCTCAAATCCATTTTGGAAGGCAAAATGGTAGGAAAAAGAGCTTCTTCAAGTGACGATCAACTGTTCTTTTCTATTCCCAGTAACACACGACCTGAGCAGTACCAAACTTTCGTATTTGATGGGAGTACCTACAAAAGTATAGGCCCATTTGATACACAGGAAGAACTGTTCAATGCCCTTAAAAACTATACTGACGCAGAAGTTGAAGCGGGAACAATGACACAAGCAGAAGCAAAGGCGCTTTTGGAAAAGTACCAGTAAAAATCTGCCGCACGACGGCAAAAGAAAAAAAGCTGTCGTACAGCAGACACATTTCCATGCGTCCATGAAGCGGCGGCTCAATTTTCAGAGCCGCCGTGTCTACCGCAACAAGGCGCACTACTCGCTGTACGTCGAGGATGGTATCTAGTATTCCGCCTGCTTCTCTGACCCCTCTCCGCAAGAGCTGATCGAGCGCATGGAACGCTTTGAATATCTATGCCATGCCTGAACAGTCTGCCGGACACACAGGACCAGCGGGTGTTTGAGCACTATCTATTTGAAAGCAAATCAATTATTTTTTCATAATTTTGCAGTGACTCAAATAGTAATGAAAGACGTGCTTTTTACGTTTTTCACACTACACCCCAGAAAATAATTCCCAGCACTGCCGACAGCACAATCATAAGAATAGGCGACAACTTCTTTTTCCATATTTTTTTGACAAAAAAAGAAACTCCAATGAGCATTAAAAATATGATTATTGATTTATAGTCCGGCGACATTGCACTTTTAATGTCAACAAATCCAAATAAAGTATTAAGCCCCATGCTTATCGCCGTCGCAATTATCATGGCTACTATACACGGACGTATTCCCGACAAAACCGCGTTCACACCAGCGTATTTCAAAAGATTTTTTAGTGCCGCCGCAATTATAAGTATTATGACAAATGACGGTAATACCACTCCAAGTGTTGCCATAAATGCCCCAAATATTCCGCCCTGCGATGAACCGATAAAGGTTGCCATATTTACCGCAAGAGGTCCGGGCGTTGATTCTGAAACTGCGATAAAGCTCATAAATTCGCTCTCAGTAAGCCACCCATTTGACAGCACAGTCTCTCTGACAAGTGAAATCATACCATAGCCACCGCCGAATGAAACTGCACCAATGACAAGAAAATTCCAGAAAAGCTCAAAATATATCATTTCTTATGCACTCCTTTTCTTCTGACATAATTCTCACCAGAATTTATCTCACTTGAATTTTTTTCATTAAAATTGTTAATATGTGAACAATTCACACGCGAATGGTTTTCATTAGAAATTTTCAAATCTGAGTTCTTCATATGTGAATAATTCAAATTTGAATGGTTTTTATCAGAAAATCTCTCTTCTAAATTGTTTGCATTGGAATTATTTGTATCAGAAAATCTCCCATTGAATTTTTTCACGTCTGGATTTTTTATACTAGAATTTTTCACATATTTTTCAATCATGTATGCCATCCACCCTACCGCGCCGCTTATAACAATATAAAATATTGATGAAAACGATACCGCCGTTATCGAAAATACAATCATCACGACAATAACAGTTCCCAGAATTGTATAATTTAGCACATTTTTTTCAAGTCCCTTAAACATTCTCACCCCCGCCGATGCGATAAGATAAACGACGCATACTTGTATGCCCTTGAACGCATACGCGACATAGGTGAAACTTAAAAATTTGTCAAAGAAAAGTGAAATCAGATATATTATCACAAATGACGGAATACTCACCGCGAGCGTTGAAAGTGCAGCTCCGGCGACACCACCTACCCTGTAACCAAGATACGTCGCACTGTTGACCGCCACAGGTCCAGGCGTGGACTCCGCAACCGCCACCATATTCAAAAATTCATCCCTGTCAATCCACTTCTTTTTTTCAATAAACTCGTTTTCCAAAAGTGCTATCATCGCATAGCCACCGCCGAAAGTGAACGCACCTATCTTTAGAAAAGTGAGAAATAATTGTGTGAGTTTTTTCATCCTATTGAAATTTCTCCTTTAAAATATTTTTTGTTATCAATAATTTAATTTTCTATGCCCACATACCGCTCTTATTTTTAATATTATCACACTTTTGGGGCATAAGCACACTTTTTAGAAAATAATACCCGATATATACCCTTCACCAAACTGGACTGCTTATTTTTATCTAAACTGGATGTTTTAATCGTGCCATCTTTACTGTATCATAACGCTAAATTCATGAAGCGGCGCACTACATGATAAAACACAAAATTAAATATCAGATGCAGTCCATACACAGAAAATAAGTTTGAAAATAAATCTTTCAAACTAACCATTAGCGGCAATACTGTAAGCATTGCTTGCAGTATATAAATCTAGGCGATGGACTGCTCGGAAATGGAGATTATATTATGGCAACAAGATATGAACTTAACAAGGAACTCGCACAGATGTTAAAGGGCGGTGTAATAATGGACGTTACCACACCGGAGCAGGCTAAGATTGCCGAAGCTGCCGGCGCATGTGCTGTTATGGCACTTGAGCGTATCCCAGCAGACATAAGAGCCGCCGGAGGCGTGTCAAGAATGAGCGACCCTAAGATGATTAAAGGTATTCAGGAGGCTGTCACAATTCCCGTTATGGCAAAATGCCGCATCGGTCACTTTGTAGAGGCTCAGATACTTGAAGCCATAGAGATTGACTATATAGACGAGAGTGAAGTTCTCTCCCCTGCCGACGATGTGTACCATATCGACAAGACACAATTCAAGGTTCCGTTTGTATGCGGTGCGCGCGACCTCGGTGAAGCACTCAGGAGAATAAGCGAGGGAGCTTCAATGATTAGGACAAAAGGCGAACCGGGAACCGGAGATGTAGTTCAGGCGGTCCGCCACATGAGAGCCATGAACGCAGAAATCCGCCGAGTTCAGAACCTTCGCGATGATGAACTGTATGAGGCGGCAAAGCAATTACAGGTTCCTGTTGAGCTTGTCAGATATGTACATGCCCACGGCAGACTTCCTGTTGTAAACTTCGCCGCCGGCGGTGTCGCAACCCCTGCCGATGCAGCACTTATGATGCAGCTCGGCGCAGAAGGTGTGTTCGTCGGCTCAGGAATTTTTAAGTCAGGAAACCCGGCAAAGCGCGCCTCCGCCATCGTTCAGGCAGTCACCAACTACACCGACGCAAAGCTTATCGCAGAACTCTCGGCTGACCTCGGCGAGGCAATGGTTGGAATAAATGAGAATGAAATTGCACTGCTTATGGCTGAAAGAGGAAAATAATACAAAAAACACATTCTTCGTACTTATTTGTACCACTAGATGACATCATAGAGATTAGTGTAAGAAATACATCCACAGCAGTAAAAAACACTGACTAATATGTATTATGCATTCACACTAAAAGCAGTTTTTACATTACTATTTGAGTCACTGTAAAGCAATAACATAGGTAATCCGCATAAATCAGTGACATGGAGGATTGATATGGCAGTTGGTATATTAGCACTTCAAGGCGCATTTGCAGAACATGGACAAATGCTTGACCGACTTGGAGTGGAACATTTTGAGATAAGACAGCTCCGCGACCTTGAAAAAAATCCCGACAGACTTATTCTGCCGGGCGGCGAGAGCACTGTGATGAACAAGCTATTACATGAACTTGGATTGTATGAGCCGATAAAAAAACTGATTGAAAACGGTCTGCCCGTGTTTGGCACATGCGCCGGAATGATTCTTCTTTCCCGCGATGTCGAGGATGGAAACACATGCTTTGGCACTATGGACATACGCGTCCGCCGAAACGCCTACGGCAGACAACTCGGAAGCTTCTATACCGAGGACAGTTTCGGAGAAATAGGAACCGTTCCGATGACCTTTATACGCGCACCTTTTGCGGAGGCGGTCTATGACAATGCAAAAGTTCTTGCAACCGTCGACGGGCGCATCGTGGCAGCACGACAGGATAAGCAGCTTGTCACCGCATTCCACCCGGAACTCACGGATGACACATCGGTGCATGAATATTTTATGGCGATGTAAAGAGCCCGGAACATAGTTAATTGGATATTCTCAATCCGTTTTACTAATTTGATAATGTTAAATTAACTATTGCACAACCACACAAAATAATATATAATTCATTAACGGGAATGAAGTTCTCCCTTAGTAGAAATACTAGAACCGCCAACAAGCTGATGACTTCTGCGATTTTTATATGCGCAGAGATTGTCAGCTTTTTTTATGCTCATACAAAATATATGAATATATCTATAAATAAGCAAATTTAAAATATTACATAAATTTATTTTTTATATAAAGATGTTTTTCTTGAAATCTATTTTAAATTTGAACAAATATCATCTATTTTTATGCCGCTTTTATAATTGCTCATTTATAGAATACATTCTATATTAATAAATTTTAGGTAATTGCGAAATTTTATAAATCAATGCCACATTGCATAATTTTATAAATTTAGGTTTCTCAATTCCCGAAATACTTTTTTAGAAAGGAAAAAATCATGTTACTCAGTATCTCACTTATCCTAATCGTCGGCATGTCCATGGGCTGGATATGCCAAAAATTAAAGCTTCCAAGTCTGCTTGGAATGTTGCTCACAGGTATTATTCTCGGTCCCTACGTCCTAAATCTTATTGATGCGGATATACTAAATATCTCCACGCAGTTGAGAAAAATCGCCCTGATTATAATTCTCACAAGAGCCGGACTTGGACTTGATATATCTGGATTAAAGAAAATAGGACGACCCGCAGTTATGATGTGCTTTGTCCCAGCATCATTTGAGCTTTTGGGAATGTTGCTGCTCGCACCTAGACTTCTTGGAATGTCACTTCTTGAAGCCGCAATAATGGGCGCTGTGCTCGCCGCAGTTTCCCCTGCCGTGGTTGTCCCGCGAATGGTAAAATTAATTGATGAGGGCTACGGCACCCAAAAAGGTATTCCACAGCTCATACTCGCAGGTGCATCCGTGGATGATGTGTACGTCATAGTGCTCTTTTCCACCTTTACCGGAATTATGCAGGGAAATGGCGTGTCCGTAATGAGCTTTGTGAACATTCCCGTATCCATTTTTCTTGGAATTATAATCGGCATATTTGTCGGATATGTGCTTGCAAAATTCTTTGAAATTGCCCATATCCGCGACACGGCAAAAGTGCTGATAATTCTCAGCATATCTTTTCTTTTAGTTACCGCTGAGGATGCGCTGACAACCTCCATCACTTTTTCTGCACTGATAGCAATAATGTTTATCGGAGTTGGGCTACAAAAATACAGAGCACCCGTGGTCAAAAGCCTCTCCGCCAAATACGCAAAATTGTGGGTAGGTGCGGAAGTTTTTCTGTTCGTACTAGTAGGAGCCGCTGTAAATATCGGCTATCTTAAAAATGTCGGAATTTCCGCGCTTGTAGTTATCATCGGCGCTCTTGTATTCAGAATGTTAGGAGTTTTTGTGTGCCTGCTCGGAACCAGATTAAATAAAAAAGAGAGATTATTTACCATGATGGCATACACCCCAAAGGCTACCGTGCAGGCGGCTATCGGCGGTATTCCTCTCGCCATGGGTTTTAGCTGCGGACAGACCGTTCTCACCGTTGCAGTGCTCGCCATAGTGCTCACAGCACCGCTCGGCGCATTTGCGATAGATGCGTCTTATAAGAAGCTTTTGGATAAAAAATAAATTCATAAACGCACTTCATTTATTGAAAAAACCATCACATGTGATAAAAAACATCACATGCAATAAAAAACATTGCTTACAATAAAAATACTTTGCATTAAATAAAAAGCTTTTCATACAGTAAACTAATTTTCTTAACAAAAACAGAGAAAGTGTCTCATATAATTCGCTTTCTCTGTTTTCTATAAAGTTCTTATACCATTTCAAATCAAATAAATATTCCGTTAAACCATATAGCTTACACTATGACCAATCACATTAGAGCACATATCTTTTATATCATCAATGATAACATCTGTTCTCTTTGCAATATTTGATGTACCTGTAGATGTGTGTGATGAATATGTCTTTCTATTAGTTTTTTTGTGCTCATGCTCATCATGCACATTATCAGCTCTGCCCTTATTTCCGCCTGCCTTCACCGCTGGAGCACTGTTACTTTTTTCTCTGTGATGAAATTTTTGCACATTGCCACCCGACGTTTCACCAATATTTTTTACATTATTATCACTCTCAATATTATTGTTATTATCTATGTTATCCAGATTTTTTATGTTGTCCATCCCCGACGCTATATCTGTATCTTCCATATTTTTTATATCGTCCGGCGTTAACGTAGTATCTGTATTCTCCGCATTTTCTGTATTATCTATATTGTCTGCCGTCTCTGAATTATCTATATTTTCTGTGTTGTCATTCTCATTATCCGACACGCTGTCATACTGAGCCTGTCTATCCTCGGCTCTATCCTGCGCTTCTTCCGCCTCTGTAGGAAGCTCCTCATATTCAAGTGAACCAACAAATTTTATATGCACATCCTGCACATTATTGGTCTTGGCAAGCATTTCCTGCGCCTTTGCAAGCTTCTCACTCTTTGGAATTAACGGGTCATTTACCACCTTTTTGAGAGATGAAGCGTATTCTCCCATCGTATTAAGTTTTACACGCTCAACCTCGTCCTTTGTCTTGCATTTTCTTAACTTTTCCTCATAATTTTTCTTCTCCGCCTTGATTTCCTTATATTTTTTCAATGCCTCGGGATTATTCTGCTCAAGATATTTTTCCTCATCAGGTGTCAGCGTTCCGCCTGCCATTATTTTGTTGTCAATCTTCATATCGTGCTCCGCCTGCCGGTTCTGCTCCGCCTGCTCCTTGATATCCTGAATAAGGTAATCATCCTGTGTCCAGTTATCGCGGGCATTTCTCTCCTCCTTGGTAAGTTTTCCCGACTCCTTCTTCTGTTGCCACTTATTGTTCAACACTTGAAGCTGAACAGCATTTTTAATCGTACCTGAAATCATCTGCATACAAACACCCTCCCATAAAAATTCAACTAATTTCCACACTCCGCACATAAACAATAGAATATTTTATAATATATATCGTACTTCCGCGCAAAAAAATAAGGCATACGAAAATATTCTTCGCATACCTTATACTAAATCATAAAAATATAAATCAGTAAGTTTTCCGTGTCAAAATGCAAGTTACTCCTCACTTTATTGTTCTACACGATAAAGTAAAGAACTCCCCGACATTACTAAAATACAATGTGAAAAAAATAATTTTTTCACTATTCAAGCACAAGTAAGAGTGCCATCTTGAACTTTCCGTTCGCTGTCACGCTGTGAAGTCCGTTCTTCTCAAAGCGGAAGCACTCGCCCTCGCTCAACTCGTAGTCCTTGCCCTCATAGCCGATTGTAGCCTTGCCCTCAAGCGCGAACACGATAGCGTTTCCCGGTGCTCTGTGAGGTGTGAGACCTGTGCCCTCGTCAAATGCCATTAGAACATACTTCATTGTGCTGTTGCTCACAACGTCCATGTTGGCGATGCTGCCTTCCTCGTAGGATATAAGGTTCTTGAGTTCAAATACTTCGTTTGTCTTTACGTTTGCGTTCATGTTATTCTCCTTTTTTAAAATTATTTCTGTATACACCATTCCTTGTGATGTCTGCATTCCGCATAGCGTACCCGCCGGAACTATAAGCAATGTATCAGGTTCCATTGTGACAAGACGCTTCTCCTCACCGAGAATGAACTCGCCCTTTCCGGCAGCTCCTATATACATTGTCATTCTGTCGTAGCTCTCCTGACTTATCGAGGTGTCCGCACCCATAGAAAAATAAGTCACACTGTTGACCTCTCCAAGCTTGGAATTTCTTGAGACAGTCATTCCACTCCTAATCGGGCGAAGCTGTTCAATGGTAAATACCTGACCCAATACAAGTCCCTCCTTAAAAAAACAATCATGTAATTGCAAAACTTGAGTTTTAAACTGAAAAGCTGTGCAAATTTAATATATTGCAATGTCTGCCATCAAGAAATTGAATTTTGCAATCCCCTAAAAGCAATTATTTTCATTGCCATATTTTAAAATATACCATATAATATTCCCAAAAGAAAGTACGCACATTCAGGTAATATACTTACCCGAAGTAAAGTGTCTGTACAATAGTGTGAAAGATACATAAGACAGTAAAATATACCACCTAAGATTTATTACACTTTCACACATACAATTTGTTTACGAGCGAAAACACATTTTTATGGCATCATCCTACGCCGCAAATCGCCCAGAAATGAGGTTGAACATGTCAGAACAAATTCCAAAGTGTGGTTGCTGCCACACGGGTGAAACCATATATGACACCGATTTTGGTTACACACTATCGCTTATCAACGGAAAATACAAGTTGGTCATAATCTACTGGCTCGCACAGCACAAATCCGTCATGCGCTACAATGAGCTCAAGCGCTGCCTAGGAAACATCTCCCACAAGACACTTAGCAGCACCCTCAAGGAGATGGAGGCTGACTCGCTCATAATAAGAACCGAGTACCCTCAAATTCCGCCCAAGGTCGAATACAGCCTTTCCGAGCGCGGAAAATCGCTCATCCCAATTCTTGTAGCCATGTGCAACTGGGGCAGTGAACACAGAAAATGATGTAAATATTGTAAGTGTAGTACTTTTAGTCTTTTTTATTTTACAGTACAATGGAAAACTTTTTAGTTTTAGGAAAAATAAATATTGAGATTGTTTTATAATTTAACCAAATCAAGTAAGTCCCCTGCTTCAATTGCGAATATCCGCTTGACTTAAAAAATGGAAGATACACAGATATTTTGTGCTATCTCCCATTTTTAATTTATTTATATCTGTTTATCACTTCAATCCCTTAACAAGCGGAATGAGCATAAGAAGTGCGATTATTCCGACAAGTCCAATCACAACTCCGAGAACCATCTTTCCAAATACCATGCTCAGACACATGCCAATTCCAAGTAAAAGCGCACCGAATATCGAGAGAATAACCGTTCCAACCGTCTTTCCTGTGAGCTTGATAGGAGCCTTGCCTTCCATTCTGCGCCATACAATAAGTGTGATGAAAAGCACAACAAGACCAACTGCTCCGGCAACTATACCCTGTCTGAACATACCCCACTCAGGAATAAGCGCCATGCACATTCCAAGTGCAAAAAATACCATACCTATCGTCCCTAAAATCATCGCAACAAAACTGCTTTTTTTCATAATTTACCCTCCATTCCGCCGCCCTGTGGCGGCACAAATAATTTATGTTTTAATCTTCCTTTTTCTCCTCAAGAAACGCGTCCACAAAAGCGTTCTCTATCTTCTTATAAGTCCCGACAACTCCATTCTCAACCTTCTTGTAAGCTCCGACTACGCCATTCTCGACTTTGTGGTATGCGCCTGTCACGGTTTCTGCCGTCTTTCCGGTCTTTAGTGTGTAACCTGACGGACTGTTCTCGTCCTCCGTCAAAAATGCGTCGGTAAACTTCTCCTCCACCTTCTTATAACCTGCAATCACCTTTTTTCCTATCTTTCCCGGCTTTAACTGATACTCTGCCATGTCCTTTTACCTCCATCAAATTTTGCATCTGGCAATTATTTTTCGTTATCTTCTAACCACTTTGACAACAACCGCTGCTGCCACAGCTCCTACAACTGCAACTACTGCCGCAATAATTCCTTTTTTCATGTACATTCACCTCCGTTCATTGTTTTCTTTGTCTTTCATATCTTACAAGGCATATTTTAGGGCAGAAATATTTACGAATTGCTTGAGTTTTGTTTACGAAATGTTAAATTGAAAAAATTATTTTCTTACTTTCCCCCTGCCACCTATTTCTCCACGCAATAAAAGCGGAATTACTTCCCTGATAGTGTCAAAATTAAAAAACTCCGACAGAAACAAATTTTTTGCTTCCGCCGAAGTTTTCTATATTTATAATATTGATTTACAATTATATTGATGAAGCAGACATTTCTCCCCACCCTAAGAGGTTGGAGTATCCTGTCCGCGTTTTGATGAAAAACTTTGTCATTCAGATATATTCAGCCATATAACTATTATACTCATATCATCTACCAGTCAATAATATATCAAGCTAAATGGCACAATCAATCAGAACAATATTGGTTAAACACCCACTAGCAACTTGTGCGCCTTTTGGCACACCTCGTCCATCTCATCGTACTTTGCCTCAATAAGCGGCATTACCTTCTTTGTGCGCCAGTTTCGCACCGCCTTATATCCAAAATAAGCGCCGCCCCATAGCGTAAAACCCGGAATGGCAAGCACAATCATGAGCCATATAATCGGTGTGACCGCTGTCACCGCAAACACCGAGCCCGCCATAAACGCACAGCCCACAATTCCACAGGTGAGCGCCGTAATCGCCGGAAGGGTATGTGTCGAATTTTCAAGCGTCTCCACCTCCTGCATACACGCCTCATAGTGGCGCTGCAATCTGGTGAGCTCCACCTTATTCATTATATTTCTGCTTCTTTTTAAATATATCGTGACCTTTCCCATGCTCTTTTCTGTTTTTACATTCTCGTCCTGCCGCCACCCAAAGCTCAGATACCCGTCCATACAGCGCGATATCTTATCCTCGTCAGCACAGATTTTCATATAATCGTAGCTGTCATATTTCCTTTCTTCCATACTTTCATCTCCTAACTTGACACTATTTTCTTGGAATTGTCACCGTGAACCTGCTGCCCTTCCCCGGCTCGCTCTCAACCTCAATGTCAAAATTATTGAGCTGCAAAACGCGCATCGCAAGTGCAAGTCCGAGCCCGTTTCCTGCCGTGGCGTGTGAGGTGTCACCCTGATAAAATTTTTCAAATATATGCTTTTTCGTCTCCTCATCCATGCCACAACCAGAGTCTGCCACACTGACGCAGATATAATTTTCATCGGACTTTTCACAAAGCATAATTGTTCCGCCCTCCGGAGTGAATTTCACAGCATTTGACAGCAGATTGTTCCATACAAGCTCCATCAATGCCGGGTCTGCCGTAATCTGAACAAAATCCTCCATGTCCGCCTCGAACTCTATGTCTTTTTGCTCCCACACAGGCTCATAATTTACCGCGCACTGTGCAAGCTGCTCACACAAATCATACTGCTCCGCCACCGGGACTATCGTCTGACGCTCAAGCTTATTGAGCCTTAAAATATTGCTGATTAACTCTGACAATCTTTTTGTGGTCTTATAAATCGTCTGCGCATACTCTATTCTTGCATCCTCATCTACACCATCACGGCACATAAGCTCCGCATTGCTCTGAATTATGGCAAGCGGTGTCTTAATCTCATGCGACACATTCGAAAAAAAATCTGTCTTTAGCGTCTCGATGCTCCCAAGCTCCTCAACCATCTTGTTGAAATCTATCAGCATAATGTCGAGATAGTCGAGTTTATCCGAGGTGTGAAGTGGTGGAACATACACGGAAAAATCACCCTCCGCAACCTTCTTTGTCGCCTCCGCAAGCCTGTGCATCGGCTCCTCGTATGACTTTCTTATCGCCCTGCGCGTAAAAAGCGTGAGCCCGACTGCCACCGCGCTCCAATAAAGGATAGGCACAACCGCCTGAACAACATCATTCCAGCCCATCTTGTTCATTCCCACAATAAGCCCGGTATGTATACCAGACATCAACAAAAGAACACCAAGATAGACAAGGAATAACGACGGCGGAAAACGGTCATTTTTTATTTTCATAAGCAAAATCCTTTCAACATTAATCCTAATGCAACTGATTTGCAACATCTAAAATAACAGCGAAAAAAATACTGTCTCCTAGCATGTTTTCCAAAAATTCAGCATAGCCAAACTACCATGAAAATTTTATAACAGAACCGCTTTATATCCCAGCCCGCGCACGGTCTTTATCTCAAACCCGTCACACGCCGAGAACTTGTCTCGCAGCTTTGTCACATACACGTCCACGGCTCTCAGGCTAGTTCCCGAGTCCACTCCCCAGAACTCGTCCATAAGCTGTGCCCTTGTGAAAGTTTTCTTAGGGTATGACAAAAGCTTATACAGAATGTTGAACTCCCTTGTGGTCACGGAAATTTCCTCGCCGTCTATTGTGGCTGTCATTCCGTCCGCATCGAGCTCAAGATTTCCGACCACAAGCTTTCTGCTCATCTCTATATTGCTTCTTCTAAGAAGTGCCCTCACACGCATCTCAAGCTCTGCAAGCTCAACAGGCTTAACCATGTAGTCGTCAATTCCAAGCAGAAATCCCTTGCGCTTTGAGCTTATATCGTCCTTCGCCGACATGAAAAGTATCGGGATATTTCTGTTCACCTGTCTGACCGCCTCGGCAAATTCAAAGCCGTCTATCTGCGGCATCATAATATCTGAAATGATAAGGTCATAGAGATTATTGTACAGCACATCATACGCTTCATTTGCGCTGAAAACTCCCTTTGCGTCAAAGCCGCAGTCATTTAGGTAAGTGCATACGGTTTGATTAAGATTTTTGTCGTCGTCCACAACGAGAATATGTACCATGGAAATTTCCTCCGTTTCGCAATTACTTCATAAATTTGCCTATTTATAATTATATAGTACACTGATTTTGTTTTCAATTTGTTTGACTTTTGTTTCAGAATTGTTAATGCTGCTTTTCTTTATACGTTTTATGTATCTTTTTCATCACACACAAAAAGGACTGCCGTATAAAGCAATACATTTCCGGTTGAAAAAATTTCAACCGTATGCTCTATGCAACAGCCCTTTTAATACTTTTAATTAAACATCCTCACTCCACACCTATGCCGCACATTATGGAAGCAGATTTTTCATGCTTCTAAGTCCAATGAGCAGCGTCGATGTGTTGTGGCAGAGTGCCGATGTGGTCGGCTGGATAACTCCGGCAACTCCGAGAATGATTAGAAGCGTGTTAAAGCCCACAATCGTTCTGTAATTTCCGTGTATTCTCTTCATAAGAAGATTGCTTATCTGCTTCAATGTGACAAGCTCGTTTAAGTCATCCGCACCAATCGTTATATCCGCAATCTCCCTCGCAAGCTGTGCTCCGTCGCTTATGGCAATTCCGACATCGGATGCAGAAAGTGCAGGTGAGTCGTTAATTCCGTCACCTATCATGATTACCTTTCTGCCCGCCGCCTTTTCCTTCTCCACAAAGCTTGCCTTATCCTGTGGCAGAACCTCCGAGTAGTACTCGTCAACGCCAACCTTTTTTGCTATAGCAGCCGCAGTTCTCTCGCTGTCTCCGGTCATCATAACGACCTTGGATATGCCTGCCGCCTTTAGTTTTCTTATTACATCAACAGCCTCGTCGCGCACAGGGTCTTCTATGCAGATAACCGCTGCGAGCACTCCGTCGATTGCAAGGTAAAGATGTGAATATTCAAGCGGAAGCTCATCATAGAGCTTTTTCTTGTCCTCAGGTATTATCACATTCTCATCCTCAAATACGAAATGCGCACTTCCGATTATAACTCTCTTGTCGCCAATCGCGGAGGCAATTCCGTGTGCCACTATGTACTCAACCTTTGAGTGCATCTCACTGTGCTCAATGCCCTTCTCCTTGGTTGCCTCGACAACCGCGCGCGCCATCGAGTGAGGGAAATGCTCCTCAAGACATGCGGCAATCTTTAAAAGTTCATCCTCGTCATCGCCGTTAAATGGCACAATCTTTGCGACAACAGGCTGTGCCTTTGTGAGTGTGCCCGTCTTGTCAAACACAATCGTGTCCGCATCAGCCACAGCCTCAAGGAACTTTCCGCCCTTGACTGTCAGATGGTGGTTTCCTGCCTCTCTTATCGCTGAAAGAACAGATACAGGCATTGCAAGCTTTAGCGCACAACTGAAATCTACCATGAGAACCGCGAGTGCCTTTGTGGTGTTGCGCGTTAAAAGCCATACAAGACCTGTTGCGCCAAGACTATACGGCACAAGCTTGTCCGCAAGGTGCTCCGCCTTGCTCTCAACACCTGACTTTAATTTCTCAGACTCCTCAATCATGGTGACAATCTTCTCGTATCTGCTGTTGCCGCCGACGGACTGAACCTCAATCTCAAGCTCGCCCTCCTCGACAACCGTTCCGGCATATACAGTGCTTGAAGGCTTCTTCTCAACCGGTATCGACTCACCTGTGAGCGATGACTGATTTACCATCGCCTCGCCTTCCCTCACAACTCCGTCAAAAGGAATCATATTTCCGACGCGCACTACTATGTGGTCGCCCTTCTTAATCTGGTGAACCGGAACGAGCACCTGCTCATTTCCTGCCTTGCACCACACGCTGCTCACGTTGAGCGACATGGTTCTTGCAAGGTCGTCAACCGACTTCTTGTGTGTCCACTCCTCGAGAAGCTCTCCTATGCCGAGCATGAACATTATAGAGCCCGCGGTGCTTATGTCTCCTCTTATCATAGAAACGCCGATTGCCGTGGCATCGAGCACAGGAACTTCAATCTTTCTGTTCCACAGACATTTTACACCTGCCGCAATGTACTTCAATGCACTATACGCTGTGTAACACGCCCTGAGCGGATATGGCAAAAACCATTTTCTCGCATAGTGAAATACTATCTTGTCAAAAAGCTTATCCTGATATTCATGGCTAAGGGCTCTTCCCGTATTTCCAGCAACGGTCTCAGGAAGCTTCTCATTTTCATAGGAAAACTTTCTCAAAATGTTAATGATACCGTTTCTGTCACCCTTGTACTCTACAACCGCATCACCCGTTCTGTCATAGACCTTTGCAAAAATCACAGTTCCCTGCTTTTGCAGATAATACTGTAATGTATCAGCCTGCTCACATGTCATCCGATAGGCGCAGACATGTATTCTCATTCTGTTTCCATACTCATGTTTTATCTGAAATTTCATAACAAAACAACTCCATTTCCATTCTTCATATTGAGAAAAAAACAGGCTGCCACACTAAGTGAAACAGCCCGTTATTTTCTATTTAGCCTCGGTATCCTCTTTGACTTCCTCTTCCTTCTTTATCTCAGAGAAATCATCATCGGCAAAGTCATCGTAAACTGCTTCTTCCTTAGCTGTTCTCTCCTCGTTGATACTCTTAGCGTCGGAGTAGATATCGCTGCAATTCTCCTGAACATTTGAAACAGTCTTCATAACACAGTCCTTAGCTCTCAAAACGGCTGCTGTGCAGTTAGTGTAGAGCTCTTTGCATCCTTGCTTGTCAAAATCTTAATTCCTGCTGTACCGAATGCAACACCTGCTGCGAAAAGACCTGTCTTGCCCCAGTTAATCTTAGATTTACTCATGTTATGTACCTCCGTATCTTATTATTCTCCTTTTTTTCAGCCGTTATTATACCATTGTGAGTTTGCATCCGCAACCGCTTTTCATTAAATTTTTGTAAACAATCACCTGCCATAATATATTTTAGAGAAGAATTTTTATGAACAAACAAGGAAAAATGTTTCAGTCTTTTTTCATAAATACTCCATTTTTAGCTTCATTATTTTACTTTCCAAAAAGACTTGTGAGCTTCTGCCAAAATGTAAGCTGTTCTTCCTCCGGTTCTGCAACTGCTTCCTCCTCCGGCTTCTCAATTGCCGTCGTCTTTATGACAAACTGAACACTCGATATATTGTCGTTCTTTTCGGATACAAAGGAGACAATCGGTGTGTCAGAGCCGGACATTGAGGATATCATATCGTCGATTTCGTCCTCTATCTGTCCGTCCATGTTTCTCGTTTTATCGTAGAACTCCGTCGTCCCGTCCTTTAACTCAGCTACTCCGTCCGAGAGCTCCACTATTCCATTATACAAGTCCGTTGTTCCACCAAGCAAATCCGAGGAGCCCGAAAGAAGCTGTCTGCTTCCCTCGCTGAGATTGTTCACGCCGTCTACAAGTTCCATGTACCCGGCGGCAAGCTGTGCCACGCCGTCCGTGTACTCCCTGATACCGCTGTCAAGATTGCCATACTCACTTGTAAGAGTGTTTATTGCCCCTGAGAGCTCACTCATGTTCACCACAAGTGATGAAAGCCTCGCTGCAAGCGTATTTATAGCGGCATCGAACTGCTCATAGCTGTCTTTTAACTGTGAAAGTCCTGCTGTGAGTGAAGCCATTCCCTCAGAGAAGTTTCCAAGATATGTTTCCACACCGTTGATTGCAGCCGTGTTTGCCGTTATAACCTGAATTAACTGTGAAAGCTGCGCCGCCTGACTGCCAAGCTGTGCAAGCTGCGCATTGAGCTCCTCACTGTTTTCATAACCCGGAATTGATTTAATCTGCTCTATTCCCTGCCCTATTGCCTCAAGCTGTGTATTTAACGACTCAAGCACAGTCTGATTTGTGGCAAGAAGCACATCCACATCGAGCTGTCCGCCGCTCGCCTGATTTAGCGCAGCCTTATATTGGGCAAAACCAAGATTTGCCTGAATAGCTGCCGCACCGCTGTAGAGATTTTCTATCGCCTGCTTTATCTGACCTGAGCTGTTGACAAGCTGCGAAAGCTCGTCAGTGTTCATAGATACACCTGACAATGCCGACTGAATTTGTGTGAGCGCGGACATGACCTGTGATGATGCACCCGTAAGCTCTGAGGACTTGGAGTTAATGCTGTCAAGCCCCTGTCTTATCGTCTCAACTCCGCTTTTGAGGTTTTCCACACCATCATCGAGACTTACTGTTCCGTCGTAGAGGTCGCTTGCACCGCTGTTAAGGTCTGCACCGCCGTCTTTTAACTTATCCGCGCCGTCATACAACTCACCCGCACCCGAATTAAGCTCATCTGCCGCGTCCATAATCTCATGCACCTTGTCGAGAAGTTCCTCGTCGTCGATATCTATGTCAAGCTTTAACTTTACGGCGTTTATAGCTGCGGCATCCATCTCGAAATCCTGCACGTCAGCCGTTATGTCGGTATCAATTCCCTTTCCCGGCAAAATCGTGTACGAAAGCTGTTTATCCGAACCGACATTTGCCACGGTAGCCCCGTCAGCTTCTATATTAGTGCATTTGTCGGTATCGAGCGTGAATGAAGCCTGCAGTGCATATCCTTCAAAAAAGTTTTCGTCAGCTTTCTCGTTTTTTTCAACCACAAAATGTATTCCTAGCTTTCCCGTCGCACCTGCCAGTTCCTCCGCTGTCACCTTTTTTCCGTCAAGTGTATATTCTATTTTTATATTCCAAGGAAGCTGCGTCTCCTGCTCCATAGTTCCCTGATAGTACACTCTGTCCGCCGTCGAGTTAAACTGTACCTTGTCATCGGCGTATGTCAGCTCATCAGTCGTATTTAATATTTTAACCGCCGTATATCTGCCATAATCAGTTATGTCCCCGCCATGAAAGATATTGACGACATTTATTGACTGCACATTTCCATATTCGTCGGTGCACACATAGACAACCTCCTCCTTCTCATTATCGTCCGCCTGCGCCGCATACACCGTGTCAGCGCTGCACATGCCTGTCATAACCGAGCCGGCGAAAACCAGCGCAGCCATTCCGCCAGCCATAGCTCTTTTTTTCATTCCCGATTTTTTCGTCATTGATTTTTTTATTCTCATACCAATCCCTCCATGCCGCATTAAGGCGGCGCAAATAATATTGTGTGTTTTCTAAAATTCAGCACAGCTAAATTATTACTAAATCGTAATATCTCAGACTGTGATTTCTAATCTTTATATGAACATCCCTCATTATTGTATTAGTTTTATAAATTACCCACTTGAATTAATTCTTACTTTTTTCTCTCCTTATAATCAGTCCGTCAAATATATACAGCAGTCCCGGCAGCACGAAAAATACTATTCCAAGCGAGAACAGCGAGCCCTTTCCAAGCAGCAAACCGAGCTGTGAGAGCACTCCGTGCGTCGAGATATATCCGAGCAGAAAGCCAACCACCGTCATAACCAGACCTGATGTGAGTATCGAAACTGCCGAGCTTTTTATGACCTCTATGACAGCAGTTTTTTTGTCCATCGTATTTCTAAATTCTCTATATCTGTCGGAGAAAAGTATCGCATAGTCCACAGTCGCGCCGAGCTGAATTGAGCTTATGATAAGGTACGCTATGTAGAATATGTGGCTGTCCGTAAAATACGGGACGGACAGGTTCATCCATATAGCAGCCTCTATACTCAACACCAGTATAATAGGAAGAACAAGCGATTTTGTTGTGATAAGCAATACTACAAACACTGCTCCGATGGCGATGAGATTTACCTTCACCATGTCCGCGGTTATCGTGTCCATAAGGTCATAAGTAGATATTCCCTCCCCCGCAAGATACCAACTATCAGGATAATATTTCTGCGCGATAGCTCTTATATTTTCAACCAACGCAAAGGTGCTCTCACCCTCATAATCGACATCAACGGTGAGTACCAGTCTCGTGTAATTTTCCGATGACAGCTTTGACAATATATCTCTGTCAATATAACTCTCCGGTATCTCCATTCCAACCGTGTCAACATATGAGAGAATACTGCTCACCTTGTCAATACTGTGCAACTCATCGGAAAGCTCCTTCTGCGTAGCCCTGTCAGTATCTGGTACGATAAGCACATATGTGTCCTTCTTTCCAAAAGTGTCCTCTATAATTTTCGTGTCCGCGCCAAGCTTTGTATTTTCCCCAAATATATGTGATGCTCCATAGTAAAAGTTGTTTGAATTTGAGGCAAGGTACGATGGAACTACTGCTATAAAGAACAGCACGACCATCGGCACCATAACCTTTGTGACAAATTTTCCAAAGCCTTCAAATGACGGCATGAGCGGTCTGTGTTCTGTCTTATCAATCAGCTTGTAGGTATATAAAATAAGCACAGGCATAAATGTAAATACCGTGATAAGGCTTATCGCAATTCCTTTTGCAAGTGCACGCCCCAAATCAGGTCCTATCTGGAACTGCATAAGGCACAATGCCAAAAACCCTATAACCGTTGTCAGACCGCTTGACAGAATTGACGACGTGGACATGCAAAGCGCCTGCACCATCGCGTCTTTCGCGTTGTCGTTGTTCTTTCTGCACTCGTTAAATCTGTGTATCAGAAATACCGAGTAGTCAAGCGACACGGCAATCTGTAATATGCTTCCGGCAGCATTGGTTACAAACGATATCTCACCGAATATAATATTTGAACCGTCATTTAACATAATTGCCACACCAAGACCAAGCATAACAACCACAGGCTCAAACCACGATGTAGTGGTAAATATCAAAACAATAACCACAAATGCAACTGCAAACACCGCAATCTTTTCAATCTCCTTCACGGTACTCTGTGTAGCCGTGGCTGTTGAGACCGCCGAACCTGTCATCTGATTTTCATCGCCTATAAGCTCCCTTATTGCGTTCACCGCATCAATATTTTTGCCCTCGTCGACGGTAACGGAAAACAGTGCATTTTCATCCTTGTAATACTCTTCAATCGTATTCTTATCCTGCATTTCAAGAGGTTCTGTAAGCGACACCACATCGTCTAACCAAGTCACCTGTGTCACACCGTCTATAGTCTCAAGTTGCTGCTTGTATTCAAGTGCCTGAACTATCGATACATTTTGTATCATTACCCTCGCATTTGGTATTCCCCCTTCAAACTCCTCATCCATCAGGTCAAGTGCCATCGTAGATGCACTGTCCGGCGGAAGATAATCGTTCATATCGTAGTCAACCGCCACAAAATTTCTGGTAATCAGACATACCACAAACAAAATTGAAAAAATGATAACCACTATTACAGGGTGGTCAACTATTTTTCTGTATAGCTTTTCTTTCATACTTTTTCCTCCTGTCTCTAATCTCTTTACATGTGAATTGTACGCATTTTTTTCAATATTTCGCCAGTCAATCATACCTCAAGTGTGTAATATAGGACAGTTGACCATAATTTGACGGGCAAAATATTCGTGTATCTGCATTGTATATTTGCCGGACATGTGTATAATAAATTTATAAAAACGATAAGGAGAAAAATATGACCAACGAAGAGATTTCCATGAACACAAAAAAAGCTCTCTCAAACACTTTGAAAGAGCTTATGCGCCATAAATCATTCCAGAAAATCACCGTGAGTGAACTTATCCGCGAATGTAATGTCAATCGAAAAACCTTCTATTATCATTTTGAGGATATATATGCACTTTTAAAATGGACGCTTGAACAGGAGAGTGTCCAGATAATAAAACAGCACGGTCTTTTCAACGATTATGCCGAGCTGATTTCATTTGTATACGATTATGCAATGGATAATTCTTTTTTGCTTAACTCCGCTTATGGCTCACTCGGAAGAGAAGTATTAAAGCAATTCTTTCAGAAAGATTTCTATGAGATAACTTACCACATCATAAAAAATGAGGAAACCAAGTACAACCTAAACATAAGCGATGGGTTCCGCACATTCATATGTCGTCTTTACACGGAAGGCATTGCCGGAATGCTCATAGACATCTTCCAAAATCCCGAACAATATAAAAAGGAGGAGTTTATACGATATTTTTCACTCGTTCTCAACTCCTCCGTGCACAGCACCCTAAGTGCCGCAGATACCAATAAAATGTAAGTCTAATGACGGACATTTTCTCATACTATTGATTTTTCACCCTCTGCTTATTCATGTACATGAAATGGTCCGCCTTGTCAAACAGGGTTCTAAGTGTGCACTCCTTGTAGTCCGTCGACACCGCCCAGCCCTGCGCGTAGCTTATAGGAATGTTCTTTCCGTAGCTGTTAAACTGTATCACCTCGTCGTGAAGTTGTGTGAGGACATCATTTACAGTATCATTCTTGATATCGTACAACACTGCCACGAACTCATCACCGCCGTATCTTCCGACAAAATCCTTAGCCGGAACGACATTTCTGAGCACCCTCGCAAAGCTCGCAATGAGCTGGTCGCCCGCCGAATGTCCAAGCGTGTCGTTTGCCTGCTTTAAGTTATTGAGGTCAAACATAAGGCACGCTGTCGGCTCCTTTATGAATGACACATTGCCAAAAAGCTCCTCGCACTTGCTCTTGTTAGGAAGACCTGTGTGCACATCTATGTATGCTTTCTGCTCAAGCACCTTGTTCTTTCTGCTTATTCTCATCGCGGAAATTGACTGCTCAATGATAAGCCCGAACAAAACCACCATATCAAATGCGGACAAAATCTCCAAAAGCTTTATCTGCTTTGCAATCTTATCCGAGTAGACCTCAGCCGCAGACACCGTCTCATCTGCAAGCTCGAAATAAGTCTCACTCATATTCACTATATCCGTTTTATCATAATCAACAAATCTTACCTTCTGAATTTCCCTTTTCAACCTTGTCCAATAGCTTATAAGACTGTCCAGCTTCTTCTGGTAGTTCGTATCGTTAAGGCTCACAAGGTCATAGTTGCCGTCATCATATTTTAAATCTGCCAGAATGTCATCCAGATACTGGATAAGATTGTCATTCTGATTTCCTGTCACCTCAAGCTTGACAAGCCTCTGCGTCGCGCCTCTTACGAGTCCCGCGTAATTGATAACCCTCGCTGTCCCCTGTAAATGGTCAATCTGAACCATCATCATAACCACGAGCACGATAAGCACCGATATAAGGACACTCTGTATCACTCTTGACACAGCCCTGAAACGCTTGTGCTCCCTGCTCTCCGCATCATTCGTCGACATCTTCATCTTCCTCCGTTAAATGGCTAAATTTCATTGCCCCACAATTATATCTCAATTATAATATATAATATAATTTTGGTCAAAATATTTTTTCCGAGGAGGAATAACTATGGACGATAAAGAAATGAAAGTCGAGCGCTACAGGCTCGAAAATAAATCTGCACTCAAAGGACAGATTGTGTTCACTGGCTCGTCACTTATGGAAATGTTTCCTATTAATAAGCTGCTCGCCGAGCACAACGACAGCACGGTAATCTACAACCGCGGTATCGGCGGCTTTATCTCCGATGAGCTGTTAAACGTAATCGATGTATGTGCCACCGACTTAATGCCATCAAAAGTATTCATAAATATCGGCACAAACGACCTTAGCTGGTCAAGCATCCCGATAAGTCAGCTAATCGACAACTATGACAAGATACTGTGCGCCATCGAGCAGGCAGTTCCCGATGTGGTCATATATCTCATGGCTTACTACCCTGTCAATTATGAGGCAGCCACCGACGAGATGAAAGAATGTCTAAAAATCCGCACTAACGATAAAATAAACACCGCTAACCTCGAAGTTGAGAAGCTCGCCGCAAAACATCATCAGCACTATATCGACATCAACCACAATCTCAAGGACGAGCTTGGCAGACTGAAAGCTGAGTACACCATCGAGGGTATGCACATAAATGAGGATGGCTACCGCGCTATATACGATGATATTATGAAATATATCAAAGAGTGACTTATTTTTACTCTGCCATTCTAAGCCTCTCCACCACGCTCTCACCGTTTACATACTTTTGGCAAAGAACCGGTATCATAATAGCAATTAATATAAAAATCGGCATACAGACAATAGTAGGTACAATCGTGAAATTTGCGGTAAAATAGCCACTTCCAAATATGAGCGATAAACCGTAGTTTCCGATTAACGTGCCGATTGTACATGTAAAAGCAAACGTGAGCAGCATGTAAATAAGCCCCTCAAAGACAAGCATTGTCCTCTGCTGCCTTACAGTCATTCCTATGCTCTCTAAAAGCGCAAATTCTCTTTTTCTTGCCACAATAGATGTCACGTTTGTGTTGGCAAAATTTGCAATGCCGATAAGTGCTAACAGTATGCTCACAACAACTCCCACAATTTTGTATGTTTTCTGCGTATTTTCGTACTCCGCAGCATAAGTGGATTTTGAAGAATACTGCATATCCGGGTTTTGCTGTTTGCAGTACTGCGACAGAAAACTTTCCATTTCATCAACTTCATTTTCCTCAACATCCAGCGTTACAACCATCGGACATTTCTGTTCAACATTCTGCAAAAAAACGTCCGACGGAATTAAGATATTAATATCAACCGGGTGGGAATGTTGGATGCTGATATTGTACGGTAAGCTTGCAATCGCGATTATTTCACATATTCTGCTCTCGCCTGTCTTACTGAAGACTTCTATCTTATCCCCAACTTTATATGCACTTAATCTCCCCTGCGTGTCATAAGGGCTGACTGCCACATAATTCCCGCTGTGCAGCTTTTGTAAATCGATTTCCCCCTGCCATACGGTAACATCATCCCACACCGCATCGTCAATTCCATACACATGATACACTGCCTCTTTGTCATCTATTTCTTCCTTCAAAAATTCAAGATATTGCCCACTAAGTCCTAGCGTCTTGCTTGCACGTTCCGCCATATCATTCCAATTTTCATCCAAATCACATGCTTCTTCTGAAAAATATATTTTTTCCAGTGACTCTATCCCCCTGTGTCCGGATAGTTCATTCAAAAATTCATCATTCAATGTATCCTGATTTTCATATTGCGAATACACATTAAACCACGATACATCCCCAATCACAAAATCATGGCTAATCATTGCAGCCAAATATTTATCCATGTCAAAGCTGTTCGCCATGGAATATGCAGCATTTAAAATAATAAGACTGAATGACAGCGAAAGTGTCACCAAAATAACCTTTCTGCGATTTCTCCCCACGTTCTCAACTGCCATTTTCCACAGGCTGATTTTCTGACCGGCTTTATTATTTTTCCTTTTTCCCGTTGTGGCATCCGTCATTCTAAGCGCCTCTATAGGGCTGACTTTTGATGCCATCTTCTGCGCCTTGCGGATACTGATAAATACAGTCGCAAGCACAAACAGTATGGAAAACAAAAATACCCACCACCGAATTGACACTTTTACAACACTCACATTTACAATATTTAACACAAACGGAGTGAGCATACTTCCCACAAGGCTGCCTGCCAACAATCCTATCGGAATACCTATAAGGCTGATTAACAAAGCCTGCCTCTTAATCAGAACCTTAATCTGCTTTCCGGTAGTGCCAATGGTTTTTAACAGACCGTAAAAACGCACATCCTTGGCAACACTAATCATAAATACATTTGAAATCATCAGATAGCCGCAAAAAACTATTATGAGCACTGCCATAACTATTCCCACAACAGTTCCGGCATCTAAGGAACCACCTTCCATATATGCCCAGTTTACGCCGTAGTTAATATCATCCGTAGAATAACCACTCTGCGTGATTACTTTTATGAGCTTGGACTCTATGTTCCATGAATTATCAAAATTGACATCCGCATTGATTGTTCCAATCATGTCCTCGGCATTGCTCAAATCATGCTGACTTAAAACTTCCTCAACATATTCCCTGCTAAGCCACACCTGGCTGGCTTTCATAATGATATCGCCTTCCCAAAATCCAACCAGTGTAAAACTGTCCTCATATTCCGTCCCACACACGGAATATTTAAGCTTTACTGTCTCACCTAATTTTGCGGGAACTACAAGCTTTTCAAGCACTATGGTATCTGTAGCAATCTCATTTTCTGCCTGCGGCATTCTTCCGGTTGTCGGCAATGAAAACATCATCTTTGCCTCAAGTTCATCGTTAGCATACCTTATTTCCGTCTGCCTTTTACCAAGCTCTGGATTTTGTGCTATAGCCAAAACCACCGAATACGATATTTCTTTGATGGCAGGGTGTTTGCTCAAATTCTCATATTGCTCCGGTGTCAAATACTTAAATCCGCCATGTGAACTTCCGCCAACCTGACGCATTGTGCTTTCCTCCGTGCACGCCAACAAACTGCTGAAAATGGAAAACAGACTGCAAAACAACACCGTGGTGAGGATAATAGCTGTCACCGCAAATATATTTCTCATCTTTTCTGTTTTGAAGGAAATATCAGCCAAATGTCTGATTGTCTTTTTATTTTTCACCCTAATCATCTGCACCACCCACAATCTTTCCATCTTCAATGCGGATAATTCTGTCCGCAGTCTGCGCTATCTCCTCGTCATGCGTAATCATAACTATCGTCTGCTTAAACTGCCCTCCCGTCACCTTCAACAGTCCCAACACGTCCTGACTTGTCCTGCTGTCTAAATTTCCAGTCGGTTCGTCCGCCAAGATTATCGCCGGCTTCCCGGCTAACGCCCTTGCAATCGCCACTCTCTGCTGCTGCCCTCCCGACAAATTATTTGAAAGGTTGTGCAACTTATTTTCCAAGCCCAATATTTTAATGATTTCATCAATATACTTTTTGTCCGGCGTATTTCCGTCAAGCCCGATAGGAAGCACTATGTTCTCATACACATTCATGGTCGGAATTAAATTGAACTGCTGGAAAACAAAACCTATTTTCCTTCTTCTAAAAATTGTCAGCTCCTCGTCCTTCAACGAAAAAATATTCTTTCCGTCCACGAACACCTCCCCCGCCGTAGGTCTGTCAAGACCGCCGAGCATATGCAAGAGCGTGGATTTTCCGCTTCCCGATGTCCCCACAATCGCCACAAATTCACCGTTTTCTATCCTCAAATTCACATGGTCTAACGCTTTTACAAGGGTATCGCCCTTTCCATAATTCTTTTGAAGATTTTTTGTCTCAAGAATAACCATTCTTTTTCCTCCACAAAAATAGTCTGTATCATATTTCTACAATACAGACTATAAAACAACTTTCTTTCTCAATTCTTTCCAAATTTGAATTTATTCTTACAGTTTTGAAAGATTTAACTTATGCTCCTCAAAAATACCGAAAAGACCGTTCCTTTGCCGACATGGGACTTTACCTTGATATAACCGCCCTGTCCCGATATTATCTCTCTTGCAAGATATAAGCCAAGCCCGACTCCCTCCTCCTGTCTGGTCGTTGAACATTTATAAAACCTTCCAAAAATCTTTGGCAAATCGCTCTCCGCGATACCGATGCCATTATCTTTTATGTCAATTCTTGTGAACAGTGAATATTCACTGACCGCTATCCCTATTTTGCCGCCCTCATTCGTGTACTTAACGGCATTATCCAAAATATTGCCAACCGCCTCGCCAGTCCATTTCATGTCAAAAAGCGCCTCGCTGTCTATCGACGGCACATCTATTTTGATATCTTTTAAAAGCGCTTTCTTCTCCACCTGCATGACAGCCTTTTTTATCAGCTCTGCTACGGAATTTTTCTCCGAAACAGTCTGGATAACCCCGCTTTCAAGTCTTGACACCTTGACAAGCGATTGTGTCAAAAAGGATAGTTTTTCTGCCTGTGCATGGATTGCATTTAGCATCTCCCTGCACTTTTCGTCATCTATCTCCTCCTCAAGCAATTCCGAATACAACAGCATATTTGCTATGGGTGTTTTCGTCTGATGGGAGATATCGGATATCAGTTCATCAATCCTCTCCTTTTCATCATGCAACTGCTTTTTCCCCAACTGGTTTATCTTCAAATACTGGGAAAGCTTCGTCTCCAAAGCGGACATCTTCGTCTCATCAAAAGAGGTTTCTATCGGTTCCCCGGCGATGGCATGGTCAAGCATCAAATTCAGCCTGTCCATAACGCGGTCTGCGCTCCATAAATTCATAGCTTACGCCTCCCATTTATAGCCGATGCCATACACCGTTTTTATATATTGTGGCTTTGTCGGCACTTCCTCCAACTTATCCCTCAGACGTTTTATCACAACCGACAGCGCGTTCTCGTCCACATATTCAGCCCCATCCGTCCATATTCTGTCAATAAGCACGCCTCTTTGTAAAACCATGCCCCTATTTTCAACCAACAGCCTCAATAGCTTCTGCTCGGTTTTGCTAAGTTCAATCTGCTTACCCAAAACAAAATATGTCATCTCCTGAAAATTGAAAAGAAAACGCTCCGACCTGTATGCCGCAAAATCCTTATTCCAAGCGCTTCTTATTCTCGCGTTCACCCTCGCCCGCAGTACCGCGAGACTGAACGGCTTTGTGATATAATCATCCGCGCCAAGCTCCAGACCCGTGACTATATCCGTCTCCAAATCGTTGGCAGTCAGCATTATAATCGGTGTATTGCTCGTCTTTCTGATTTCCTGTAAATAGTCAAGCCCATTTCCGTCCGGCAGATTAATATCTAAAATGATAAGTGAAATATCGGAAATATCTATCCGCCTCGCTTCACCGATGCTAAACGCCTGTATAACCTGATTTTCTGTGGTCTGCAAAGCCAATTTGACACCATTTGACAACGCGGTGTCATCTTCTATCAGTAATATATTTTTCAATTTTGTACCGCCTTTTTAGCTTACTCATCCAAGATGCAGCACGTCTATAAGAAGCACCCACACAAGTCCATAGTATGCGATGACCGCAACAAGGTCGTTGACTGTCGTGATGAGCGGCCCGGATGCAACCGCCGGGTCAATCTTAATCTTGTGAAATAACATCGGCACAAGCGTACCGACAAGGCTCGAGATAACCATCGCAGCCATGAGCGATATACCTACACAGCCAGATATCATAAATGAGTAGCCAACCGGATTGTGTTTAAATAGCCATACATACACACCTATGAACAAAAACGAAAGCACTCCCAAAATCATTCCGTTTGAAAAACCTACACGCGCCTCTTTTCCCACAAGCTTAAACTTCTCGCCTGTGGATAGGTTCTCGTCCATGAGAACACGGATTGTTACTGCAAGTGACTGTGTTCCGACATTTCCTGCCATGTCAAGTATCAACGACTGGAAACATATCACTATCGGAAGTACCGCAACAACCGACTCAAAAATTCCAACCACGGAAGAGACACCTATTCCGAGGAACAACAGTATTATAAGCCACGGAAGTCTCTTTTTCACACTGGTAAATGTCGACTCCTCCAAATCCTCCTGTTCTGTGAGACCACCGAGCTTTGCGTAGTCCTCGCCCATCTCGTCATCCACAGCCTCAACTACGTCCTGAGCCGTGATTACACCGATTAGCTCACCATCATTTGTCAAAACAGGGATTGAGTCCTCAGCGTAGTCCTTCAAACGCTCAATACAGTCGCTGACCTTCTCATGGTCAGTTACATAAGGATATGAAACACTTATGATGTCCTCAAGAGGCGTGTTCTCCCTCGCTATTATCAAATCTTTCAAATCTATCGCTCCGCAGAACTTGTCCTTATCATCGAGCACATACACTGTAGAAATATTGTCATTCTCGCCCGCCTGCTTAACGAGCTCTCGCATCGCCTGACGAACCGTAAGGTTATTGTGAATGACGATGTAGTTCGTCGTCATTCTGCTTCCCGCCTCGTCGTCCTCATACGACAAAATCATCTTGATATCATGGCTTGAGTCCTCATCGAGAAGTTTTACAAGCTTCTCCTGCGTCGAGTCGTCAAACTCGTCGAGCACGTCAACCGCGTCATCGGAGTCCATGTAGGAGATGACCTTCGCCGCCCTGTCCATTCCAATCTCACTAAGATACTCATCCGGGTCTTCAATGTAGCTTATAATCTCAGCCACACGCTCCGCGCCGAGAATTGGGTACAGCTTTTTTCTCTCCTCTTTTGTCAGCTCCTCAAACGCCTCCGCGATATCGTTCTCATGGTAATCCGACAATTTGTCAAGCAATTCCGCCCGGTTCATCGGAGTGCGGAAAAGCTTTAAAATCTCATCGACAAAGTTATGTTCCGTCAAATTCTTCTTATTCATCACATTGCCCTCCTTCTAATATAATAATCAAAGAGTTCTTCTGCAAAGCTATAACATCACTTTTTTCTCACTAAAGCAGTATAATAAATTTGCAAAAGCATATCCTACAATGTTTTTAATTTACGCAATTTTTACGCAAATACAAAAACCGCCACATCACTGCGGCGGCAAAAAGGCAATATGAATAAGACGCAGATTGGTGAAAAGAGTACCCAACTATTACAATCCACTCTGACCACACACATGACAAGCTGCGCCATGATATTCATATACATGTACACATATATGTATGCGTATAACTCGCTTACATATATTATCCATACCTCTGCCACCGCAGATAATACTTCGACCCGTACTGTCGCAACTGTCCATGCAATTCACCTCCTGAAAAATTTCTAATTGAAACGAAGTTTCATATGTGAGGCTTCGCTCCATATGTGAAGCATAGTTTCATATGGAACTTCTCTTCCAAGTTAAGTTCCACTTGGTATTGTAATTCCTTGTATGTGGGTGCGTCAACCTTTTTAATGTAAAATTTAAATTTTCCTAAAATGTAATTTTCTGAAAGTTTATTTTCTGAAAAATTAATTTTCTTATGAACACATATCTTTCATAATGGTTTTAAAGTCCACAAGAATAACAGTCCCCCCTTTCGCTTGCACATTTCCTCAAATACTGCATATCATCACTCAAAAAAGTCAAGTACGATTTACCAAATCATACTTGACTTTTTTATTCTAGTTCTTCCCATACTTCCTCCGCCAATCCGACGGCGACATATCAAACAGGCTCTCAAACGTCCGCGTCATGTGTTCCGTGGACGAGAATCCCGTCCGCGCGGCAATCTCATGCAGTGGCATATTGGTGCCCGATATCAGAATATGCGCCTTTGTGTTTCGGTAGCAGTTAAGATACCTGTTGAAGGTGGTTCCCGTACACAGCTTGAACACACGGCAAAACTGTGATTTGCTCAGATGGACATATTCCGCAGCCATGTCAAGGGTTATATCCTCCATGTAATTGCGCTTTACATACTCAACCGCCTCGGAAACAGCCCTGTTATCAGCTCTTTCCCCACCTGCACTGTTTCCCGCCGGCTGCTGCCCTGCTGCCACGCCGCTCACAAAATTAAGTATTATAAAAAACTGTGAAAGTTCAAGCTTCATCTCAAGCTCACCGTAGCTTCCATCATAATATCGAAGCATCTCAAAAAGCCCCGCCAAGGTTCTGCTCTGTTTTTCATCGAGGTGGATTATTCCCACCGAAAGATTTTTTATTACCCCCGTAAATTCTTTTTCATCAAAAAACGGCAGAAAATCTTCCATAGAAAAATTCACGACGTACCTTCTGCAGCACTCCAAATAACTGCCCTGCGTCATATGCTGCACAAACGGAGGCGCGAAGAAGATATCTCCCGCCTCCATCGGAAGCCTCATTCCGTTGAAGTTTATATAGCGCTTTCCCTCCGCGAGAAAAATAAGCTCATACGCATCGTGATAATGCGGGCGGCTCATTCCCTCACTTCCATCGCCTTCAAAGTAATTACATGAAAATTTTCTTATCAGTTCAAAAACCGGCTTTTTCATCGACATGCTTCCTTTGACATATTTTTGTATGCCTGTTCCACTTTTAGTTTATCATTTATATAAATTTTCGCAATATAATGATAAGAATTTTTGCGGCTTTTGCGCCCGAATACGTCAATTAAATTATGGTCTGCTCCTGCCTGTTCTGCTACAATCAGCTTAACATTTAAGGTACCTGAACATTAAATTTCCGATACAAAAAAGGAGGAGAACGATGAAATACACCAATCCGATAATAAAGGGCTTCAACCCCGACCCTTCAATATGCCGCGTCGGAAGCGACTACTATCTTGCAGTCAGCACTTTTGAGTATTATCCGGGAATTGCCATCTATCACAGCAATGATTTGGTCAACTGGAAGCTTATCAACCACTGCATCAACAATTATGACGAGCCGGACTTCCGCAAATTCGGCAATTCCGGCGGCTTGTGGGCTCCTACAATCCGCTTTTACAACGGCAGATTTTATGTGACCGCGACGATTAACGGACTCGGCAACGTGATAACCAATACTGACGACATAGGCGGCGCATGGTCGAAGCCCGTCACCGTGGCAATGGGCGGAATAGACCCGTCATTATATTTTGAGAACGGGCACGCCTACTACTGCACGAATGAAAATTCAGGCAGCGGTGAGGCTGTGACACTATGCGAAATCAACCCGGACACGGGAGAACTCATCGGACATAAAAAGGAAATATGGCATGGCATTGGCGACGGCTGGCTTGAGGCTCCGCACATATACAAAAAGGACGGCTGGTACTATATTTTTACCGCGGAGGGCGGAACCTCCTACAATCACGAGCTCACCGTCGGGCGCAGCCGTTCCCTGTTCGGCGACTATGTGTCCTGCCCGTTTAACCCAATATTGACCAACAAAGCTGACACCTCAAAGGCTGTGCTGTGCACCGGACACGCCGACCTGATTGACGACATCTGCGGAAATCTCTACATCGTCCATCTTGGAACGCGCCCATGCAGCAACAGGAGGAGTAACCTCGGACGCGAGACATTTTTAACTCCGATACACTATAAAGACGGCTGGTTTCATGTTACAGGCAGAAAAGCCGTACTAGATAACGAGATAACCACCTGCGGTGAACAGGCAGACCGCAGGGAATTTGCCACCGGTTTTGAAGGTGACGCCTTTGAGAAGGAATGGCTGTTCCTCAATTATCCGGGTGCTTCAAGAAAAAATTGTCTTTTGCTGAACCCACATGATGCCGCCATGACTCTTGCCGCCGTAAGGCAGCCTGATTTTGAGTGTACCGCAGATACCGTGTTCGATTTCGAGCCCGAATATGTCGGTGACGAGGCTGGACTTATCGTATATCTCCAGTCGGATTTCAATTACCGTCTCTGCAAAATCAAAAAGGCTGACGGCAATTATATAGCCGTGCAAAAATACGCCGAAGATTTTTTCCAGACCGTGTACGAGGAAAAGCTGGGTGATGGAAAGCTGCACGCCGCCGTAAATGCCGATAAGGACTTCTACTATTTTTATTTTGCACCTGAAGGCGAACCGCTGCGTGAGCTGTGCCGGGCGTCCACACATTTTCTGTGCGTGGAAATTCCCGAGAGATGTTTTACAGGAACGCTCATAGGCTTATACGCTATCGGCAGCACAACAGCAGTCTTTCATAGTTTCAGCCTGAAATAATTCACTGACAGGAGGTTAATTTCATGGAGATAAAAATTTACCCTGACGAGGTTATAAAAGATAAAAACTGTGGCTTTGGAATACTGTACGAGGATATCAGCCATGCCTCCGACGGTGGGCTGTACGGCGAAATGCTCCAAAACCGCTCCTTTGAATACTGTGATGACGACAATCCTTCCTTCACGCCACTCACCGCTTGGGAAAAAATTGAGCGCGGCGACAGCCTCACAAGGCTGCACGTCGACAGCTTCAATCCCTACAACACGAAAAATCCGCACTACCTCACCCTCAATGTCAGCAGGAGCGGAGCCGGCGGCGGCTTTCAGAACACGGGCTACAACAGCGGTCTTTACATCAAAAAGGACGAAGAATACATTTTCACATGCCGTTACCGCCTTAACACCGTGCTCACCAGCAAAGCTTCCGATGGCAGCTATCCCGCCCTGCATGTGAGACTTGAGTCCGAGGATAACAGCCGTGTCTTTGCCGCAGGCTCATTTGTGCCTGTTGATGATATGTGGCACACCACAGAGCTGACACTAAAATCCAATGAAACCTATATCGGCGCGCGTCTGTCGGTGTTCTGCACTGACGGCATAACAATCGATTTTGATATGCTTTCCCTCTTTCCGGTAAATACGTTTAAGAAAAGAAAAAACGGGCTGAGGGAGGATATAGCCCAAAAGATAGCCGACATAAAGCCCGCATTTGTGCGTTTTCCCGGCGGCTGTGTTGTTCACTGCGGCTCACTTGACGGCGACAGGCACGACAGTCTGTACCGATGGAAAAATACAATCGGCGATATAAGTGAGCGCCCTGCCCGGAAGAGCCGCTGGAACTACAGTCAGAGTAACGGCTTCGGTTTTTATGAGATGTTCTGCTTCTGCGAGGATATAGGCGCAATCCCGCTTCCCGTCATCTCTGCCGGTTACGACCCGCATACGCTTTTGGCGGCTCCGCTTGACATGATGGGCGAATGGATTGATGATGCCCTCGACCTGATTGAATTTGCAAACGGCTCAGCCGACACCAAATGGGGCTCAAAAAGAGCAGCCATGGGGCACCCTGAACCCTTCAACATGCGATATCTCTGTATAGGAAATGAGGAGGTCGGCGAAGGA
Organism: Eubacteriales bacterium; assembly: GCA_050874385.1. Lineage (GTDB taxonomy): Bacteria > Bacillota > Clostridia > Lachnospirales > Lachnospiraceae > CAG-882. Next base: position 16,869 of record JBNMKO010000002.1, on the reverse strand, counting down.
TTTTTTGAGCGATACAGACTCATCGCAAAAGCTGTCAGGGAAAAATATCCCGAAATCAGGCTTATAGGCTCCTCCGGTCCCTCCTCGGACGGTGCGCTAAACGACTACGCGCAGAAGGTCGCAATGGAGACAGGCACAGATATGATTGACGAGCATTTCTACCAGAGCTGCGAATGGATGCTCGCAAACCACAACAAATACGAGAACAGCACCCGCCCTTCCGACCTTCTGATAAGTGAGTACTCGTCAAGGGGCAACAGCCTGTTCAATGCGTTGAGTGAAGCGGTCATTATGACTGATTTTGAGAAAGCTCCCCGCGTAAAATTTGCAAGCTACGCACCACTTCTGTGCAACTGCGATTACGAAAACTGGCGCCCGAATATGATATGGTTCGACAATCACAGCGTATACGGAACAACCAGCTACTATGTGCAGAAGCTGTTCGCCAATTATTGCGGTGACAAGGTTGTAAAAGCGGTCGACGATATGCCGCCTGCCGACATTATTAAGCCTTCTCTTCGCGGAATGACCGCCATATCAACCGCACTGGGGCATGCCGACATTTCGGACATAAGCATCACCGATAATCTGAACGGAAAACGCTTTACAAAGGACAATTTCAGCGTATCGCCCGACAGCAAATATGTCGAATTGTTCAACCTCGACAGCGACTCCTACACACTCGAATTTACCATTGTGAAAACTCACACCGACATATCCTCCGATATGGCAGGCAAATCCGACATCATGCTGGAATTTGCACGGCAAGACAATAAAAACCTGCTAAACTGCGGGCTTAACGGCTGGCAGGGACTCAGCTCCTTAAACGGCATTACCCACGGTGAAACCTGTGGGCTGAGCATCTGTGAATTTTCGATAAAGGAAAAAAACAGCTACAGAGTGGTTCTCACGGTAAATAAAAATACCGCTGACGTTTCCATCAACGGTATAAATTATCACCACATAGAGCTTGCGCTGCCGTCAGAACCGGCACCTGTGTATTACAGCGCAGTTACCGGCAGCAACGGACTGATTGTCAAGCTTATAAATGTTAAAGACCAGCCCTGCACGCTCAATATTAACCTTGCCTCATGTCCGAAATACACACAAGTGAAGCTTCACACACTTTGCGGTGACAGGGACGCCGAAAACAGCTTCGAGGCTCCGGAGAAAATCGTTCCCCTCAGCACGTCTGACACGGTATCCTCTGACAGCTATACCTACACTGCCAAGCCTTACTCACTCTCGGTGCTGTGTTTCAGCTAAAAAGCATGCACCCCATTTTCTTAAATTGCTCTATCTTGGCAGCGAGCATCTCCTGAGTTACCTCGAGATACTCGCTGCTGCACCTGATGCACAGAAAGCTCTTTGCTGCCCGGTTGTAGAGCTTTTTGTGAAGGGCAATCTCATCTTTGCTTAATGCAATACCGCATTGCCGGCAGGTAAACTGCTCATTGTCCATCAGCCCTGCACCAGCTCTCCAATGAGTATTTTGCACCCGTCAACCGGAAGCTTCGTGCTGTATCCGTCGTGGAAAACTCCATAATCCTCACCCGTCACCGCATCTGTCAGTCTAAGCCCAATGCCCGACTCGGAGTGAATACCAAGGTCATCAAATGAGATACTCATGTTCTGAGACCAGTCGTCCTGCGCATTGATGTTAAAAAATGCGAGTGCCACTCTGTTTTTCGAGAGAATTTTTCCGAATGTGTACTTTTTTCCCTCATCTTTTCCAATCATAAATGCCGGACAGTTTGCCGCATCCTGATTTATTGAAATAAGCCCCTTATTCAAAAGTACAGCCTTATTTACATCATCAATTTTTCTTATATCAGAACCTATAATCAGCGGTGAGCCGAGGAATGACCACATCGCAAAATGTTGTAAATACTGTTCATCGGTACAGCCACCTATTCCGACGTTGCCATTTCCGTGCATGCCCACAATCAGCATATCCATGTCATTGTAACAACCCGAAGCATTTCCCTCTATATTCTCAGCCTGCTGCATAAATATGTCCTTGTAACTCTTAGGCACATCAAAAATATCCCCCGTCGAGCGGTAGCTGTTGGCTCCTCGCGAGCGCATCCACTTCGCAGGGTCCTGCACACCCCAGTTGCAGGCTGCAAGGAAGATTTCCCTTCCGCTGTTTCTCAGTGCCATAGCCATCGTAAGGTATGCGTTCTTCGCGTCACCGCTAGCCGGAAAATTGCAGAAATCATATTTCAGATAGTCGACTCCCCACTCAGCAAACTGCTTTGCGTCCTCAAATTCATGTCCATAGCTGCTCGGATATCCGGCACAAGTCTTAAATCCGGCACATGAGTACATTCCGAACTTGAGCCCCTTGCCATGTATGTAATCTGAAAGTGCCTTCATTCCACTCGGAAAAAGAGCCGGGTCGGCGACAAGCTTTCCGTCAACTCTCTCCTTCAGCGACCAGCAGTCATCAATTATAACATACTCATATCCGGCATCCTTGTAGCCGTCTTCGACAATTTTGTCCGCCATCTCCATTATAAGCTTTTCGTTGATATTAGAACCAAATGTGTTCCATGAATTCCAGCCCATTACAGGTGTGTTGTACATAATTATGCCTCCTTTTAAGCATGATGAAAAATTTCATTATATAAAATGATACTTTCAGCACCTTATATACAATTTTTCAACTATATATTGATTATTATGGAATATATTATATATGTTCTTAAATAATAATGAAACAATACTTTTTACTAAAATCGGATTTACAGTAGAACAATATATAAGTATTTTAATCCCATGTGGTGCTGTAAATTTGCACTAATCATATTTTTATTTTTCTGCCCTCATCAATTTGTCAAGCCTTGGATTTAACACGAGAAAATACATAACTATTGTAAACAGTGAGCCGGCTATATCAGCAATGGAACTGGCATAAAATATGTATTCCAGTGGAAAAATCACAGGTAAAACAAGCACCGCTATGACATAAAGTCCTTTTCTGAAAAATGATATAGGTATTGCCTCCCTCACCATTCCCATAGCCGTAAAACCGTCAACAAACGCGAACTGAACTGCAACCATTGTCAGTCCAAGATTGTACCTTCGCACAAATTTTGCCGTCTGTGCAACTGCCGCCGCATCGCTTATAAACAGCCTTACAAAAAATTCCGGCACAAACTGTGTTGCAAGCGTAATCAAGCCTAAGTAAATTCCACATACAAGCAGCACATAATAGAATGATTTTCTCACCCTCCCAGAATTTCCCGCTCCGTAATAGTAGCTGAACAATGTCGCACAACCGCTTGTAATTCCCTCCGCCGGACAGACCGCAATCACGCACACACTCTGCACCACTGCTGCATACGATATGTAGCTGTCCCCAAGGTCTCCTCCATATTTTCTGAGCATGGCATTTAAAAGAATTATCAGGAAATTATCGAGAAAAATTATTAAAAATGACATGCTTCCGATGCTTAACGTCCTAAGACATACCGCTAAATCGTAATCTCCAAATCCAATTCGTATCGGCATTTTTCTGCTGCCAAGCACAAAAAATACGTATATCATAACTCCAAACTGTGATATTATGGTCGCCCACGCCGCACCTGCAATCCCCATGTCGAGCACGAATATAAAAATCGGGTCAAGAATTATATTTAGCACAGCACCTATCACAACCGACATCATTCCATGTTTTGCGTAGCCCTGTCCCATTATAAATCTGTTCATTCCGGTTCCGCAAAGCACTGCAATAGTTCCAAGTGAATATATCGTATAGTAAGCAGACGCATAAGGGTACATCGCATCGCTGCATCCAAGCAAATATAACAAAGGTCTTTTTACAAGCAAAAGTACTCCTGTAACCATAATCGACAGCACTAAAAGCATCATAAATGAATTGTTTAACGCTTTTTGCGCGGCTTTTTTATTTTTCTGTCCAAGCGATATGCTCATAAGCGCCGCGCCGCCGACCCCCACAAGAGAAGCAAATCCTGTTATTGCCGTAAAAGCGGGTGAACACACGCCAATACTTGCAAGTGCCATATCAGCACCTTTTGGCATATGCCCTATGTAAATACGGTCAACTATGCTATACAAAATATTGAAAAACTGTGCAAGCATAGCCGGAATACCAAGTTTTAGCACAAGTTTTCCAACCGAAAGACTGGCAAACTCATTCTCAATATTTCTAACCTCTTTTGACATTTTAGATTTCCTCACACTCCTATAAAATTATATTACACATAAAATTAAAAAGGATATTCAATGCACCGCCTTATAACATATCAAAAGAAAGATATGCCGTACCTACGGCAGTGCCTTGAACACCCTCTAGTTCACTATCCGGTGATAGTGAGTGGTTACTTTTTAATTTTTCTCATTATACTAAGTTCACACTCAAAAATCAAGTCTCTACTGTGTAATCGCCCACAAAATCCATTTTGCAACTTTTTACTTTACATTTTAATAACTGTCTTCCTGTATACAATGTACACAACAGATAAAGTACAAAAAATTTACATCTACACACTAGATACAAATTACTATGTTATAATCCCTAATAACAAAAAATTTGTAATTATTTTTTATTATACAAGGAAGGTACATTATGAATAAAATATTGATTGTTGAGGACGATTTATACATACAAGCTTTGCTACATGATTTTATAAAGGAAGCCGGATATGACGTTATACTCGCTGGCGATGGCGTGGAAGCCCTTGCAAAATATTCCGAACAGCCCTTTGATTTGGTGCTGCTGGATATCATGCTTCCCAAAATTGACGGATATAGTGTGTGCGAGGTTATCCGGCAAAAATCAAATGTGCCGATTATCATGCTGACAGCATTGGACAACGAGCAAAGCCAAATTAAAGGTCTGGATTTGCAGGCTGACGACTATATCACAAAGCCATTTTCCATGCCTATACTATTGCGGAAAATAGCTGCCATCCTACGCCGTTCATCAAGGCAGGATGACAAACCTGAAACCATAACCTATAAAGATTTAACACTTGATTTAGGTGCTTACAAAGCCTATGTTAACGGAAAAAATGTTGACCTTACTCCCCGTGAATTTGAAATATTGCGGGAATTGCTGACACATAAGGGCAGAATATTGACACGGCAAAATCTATTGCAAACACTTTGGAAATATGAATTTTTTGGCGAAGAACGAATTGTTGACACGCACATTAAAAATCTACGAAAAAAGCTTGGAACTGCTGACTATATAGAGACAATAAGAGGGGTGGGATATAGAATTGATAAGGAGGATTAAAAGTAAACTTTCCATTAAAGTTTTTTTGCTGACGGCTCTTTTACTTATAAGTTGTTGTAGCATAACATATTTTTGCATTGCTCGTTTTACGCCTTATATTTATACGCATGACTTGAAAGATACAGAGGAATATTTAAGAATATTACAATTTGATTTGCCAAATATACCACAGGATGAAGCACTTTATTACATTCAATCTTGGAATGAAAGTTTATGTGAGTATACTGACAATGAATTTGCTTGTCATATTTTCCAAAATTCCGGAGAAGAATTAGATTTGTCCGATTTAAAAACCAAAACAGGCAAAAGGATAGAGGATTACAAAAATCAAGTACGAACTGAAAATTTTGAAATTTATCTCAATAACAAAATTGAACAATATACCATTTTTATATCTCCAAACACAGATAAACAAAGTCAGGTAATTGAAGCACTCCAAAAAGCCCTGCCTGTATTAAGTGTCATTATCTTGCTCGTATCACTAATAGCTGCCTTTTTTTATACTTGGTATATCACAAAACCGATTAAAAAAATCAGTAAATTATCAGAACAAATGGCTGCTATGGATTTTAATACAATATGCCCCACTAACCGAACAGACGAAATTGGCACTCTTTCACATAACTTAACCGAACTGTCAAACAAACTATCAACAGCACTTTCCGAATTACAGAACGCTAACCAAAAACTACAGGCAGATATTGACATGGAAAGACAGCTTGAACGTCAACGTGTAGAATTTTTTTCGGCGGCTTCCCACGAACTGAAAACCCCTATCACGATTATTAAAGGTCAACTACAAGGTATGCTCTATCAAGTGGGACGTTATAAGGACAGGGAAACATATCTTGCTGAGTCATTGAAGGTTACAAATACTTTAGAAAAAATGGTGCTGGAGCTTTTGACAATATCCCACTTAGATACACCGGGATATAGTTGCAAGAAATCGGACATTGATTTCAGTGCGCTTATAAATGAACGACTTATGGCTTATGAAGATTTATTTATGCAAAAAGAACTCACTATTGAAAAGTTTATTCCTAAAGGATTTCATATTATGGGAGATATTCAGTTACTTCAAAAAGTTTTAGACAATCTCTTAGGAAATGCCGCAACCTATTCGGGTGCTGGAAATCGTATTATTGTGAACTTATGGAAAGAAGCAAACAAAGCCAATCTCACGATTGAAAACACGGGCGTTCATATCCCAAACGCGGACATTCCAAAATTATTTGAAGCGTTTTACCGCGTGGAACAATCTAGAAACCGACAAACCGGCGGTACCGGATTGGGCTTATATATCGCGAAAACAATTCTTGACTTACATGGAGCAGAAATTAAAATTGCTAATTCTACTCAAGGTGTTATTGTCTCCGTACAATTTTAGAAAATACTCACAGGCGGCGAGCTTTTGGCTTTCCGCTTTTCCTATCTACACATAAAAAACATATTCAATACAATGTTAATTCAAACAAAAAAAATATTCTTTTAATGTACTTAGAAGTTCAAGAATTTAATCAAAGAAAGGATGAATACAATTATGAAAATGAAGAAAACAACAATTTTGCCACTTGTTATGGTGACACTCTTTATCGCCGGAACAGCCTCGGCATTTGCTATGTCTGCACAAGCTGACAACGATTTATCAATCGAAAACAAAGACCATGACAACAACATAGAATGGTGGACTTATGATGAATACAAAGAGTGGCTTGAAAATGAAAAAGTTCAATTACCAGACATAATTGGCGAAAAAGGATGGTCAAAAATCCAAGGCGAATTTGTTTGGACGCAGGAAAAAGTGGATGAAACAATAAAAATGTATGAAGATATTCTGGAAGAAATTCAAAATGGCATACTCTATTCTAAATCGGACGAAGACGGTGGTTATTCGATGGCAATTAATTATGACGATATAAAAATGGGAACTTCTTCAAAGGAATTAAGCCTTTCTATAAAACTTCTAGACGGAGAAGAAGTATCATTCGGTCCATACGCCACAAAGGATGAACTGCTAGCAGAAGTTGAGCCGTTTTGCAAAGAACAAGTTGCAAACAAGAAAATGACACAAAAGGAGGCTGACGAAATTATAGCAACTTATAGCCACAACTATAATTTCAAATAATTTTTTAATGAATATAAATCATATATAATTTTGAAATACATTCTAAAAATTTTAGTTTTAATTTTAGTATGCATTACCATCAAAAAATTATAAGTCTCCACTTATTACTCTGTAAAGCACAAGTGGAGACTTACTTGGTAATATTAAATTCAAATTGCTAAATCAAGCCCTTACTGTGTAATCGTCCACAAAATCCCTTTTTCAACCCTCTCCTCCACATTTTTGAAATGATTGCCTTCATTCCACTCAAGCGCGCTGTGTACGCCCTGTGCGTCGAGAAGCTCCTTTTGCAGCCTTATGTTGTCTCCGACCCTTGCCATAGTCTTGTTGTTCGTCTTTTCCTCTCTGTTTCCGAGACTTAAATAGACCTTATCAGAAAGGATATGCTTTTGGTTGGCAAATTCAGTCCAGCCCGGAAACCACACGGACGGTGACACAGCTGCAACCGCGTGGAATATATCCGTCCTGTATGCCGCCCACAGCGAAAACAAACCTGCAAGCGAATATCCGCCGATTACTATTTTGATATCAGATGGCAGACTGTACCTTGCTACAAGCTCAGGTATAAATATATCCTTGACAAAGTTGAGCGTGTTCTCGGCATTTCCCCTAAAAGGCTGATTTTTGAACACGGCATCCGAACTCCACGGCGACAGCTCATCATTCCAGTTTGCGACACCGAAGTTGGCAAAAATGATTTCTGAATGTGACACATCCAATATTTTCTCAGCCTCAGTGTCAATCGGAGTATTTTCATAAATATCATTTACATTCGCTGAAAGTCTCTCCTTGTCAACCTCCTGTATACACACAGCAACAATTTCTGTTTGAGCCTTTCCTTTATTAATATTAATCAACTCTTTATCCACAGCCGGCTCATGTGCAACAGATACTTCTTCCTCTACGTTGTTTCCACCAATCCACTCCACATCTACCGGCTGCACAATAAGATATTTTTCCTCACTGTCCCCGCGCTCATTTTTGTACACTCTGCACTGTCGTCCTGCAAGCTCAAACAACTCTGTTCTCATTATATTTTACTCCCGAAGAGCCTTGTCCGTGGCATCGTTGCAGGTCTTGGTGTAGGATTTTACTTCCTGCTCCACATCCCTTCCGGAAAATACATGCTGCAACATTGTCCACCATGCTGTTCTCTGCTCTGCCCAGCCCGGAGCTACGTTGTAGTAATCTCCGAGATACTGCATCATGGACGCAAACTCAGCCATAACCTGCTCATTTTCCGTGCCCTTGTACACATCGCCGCTTGAAGCCTTTACAGGAAAGAAGCCCGACATTCTTATGCTCTTAGCCGACTGCTCGGTGTCATCACATATATAGGAAATGAAAAGCTTTGCGGCTCTCTGTCTCATGTCGTCATTGTGGTTGAAAACACAAAATCCCGGAAGCCCGCCTGCAAGCTCCGGCACACCGTCATCCGACGGAAAAGCCACAGCATACGATGTGAAATCTATTGATGAGGCATAGTTGGCTCTGTTGGAGGCATTCCAGCAAAATGTCATTGCCACCTCACCATTTGCAAACATCTTTAACTCGTCTGCCGCCACAATCTTGTCATCGTAGTCTAAAAGCCCCTCGTCAACCCAGTCTGCAAGCTGCTGTATTCCTTTTATTCCCGCATCACTGTCCATAGTCCACTGTGTATGTGTTCCATTGGTAAACTGTGCGCTGTAGAGGTTCATGGCAAGCGCCCTTGTTCCCTGGTCGCCGCCCTGTCCGCCGCAGTAAACCACGCCTGTGTGCTCAACGCCGTAAGCTTTGAGCGCTTCAAGTGCCACCTCAAAATCCGCTGTCGTCCATGTGCGGCTCTCCTGATTTATATATTTCATCGCCCCGGCTGCCTCAAAGAGCTCCTTGTTTATAGCCATGCAGTGCGTGTTCATGCACAATGGGTACTCGTAATAATTGCCATCACTGCCAATACATGCCGCAAGTACCGCCGTGTTGTTTGCAACCACATCCGACACAACATCGTCCGTCCACATATCATTTAAATTTACAAGATAGCCATTGTCGCCCCAGTTGCTTACAAGCCGCTCAGGTCCTTCAAGAACTATATCCGGCTGCTGCCCATTCTTTAATGCCTCATCAATCTTAGCATCACCGTCATCATAGCTGAGTGCCTGATATTCAACATGTATGTTAGGATATTTACGGTTAAACGCAGCTATCACTTCATTGACCGCACTTTCGTCTGTCCAGCTTCCTACAGGAAATGACCAAAATGATATGTTTGCCGAAACCTGTTCATCCGAGATATCTGTATTTGAACTGTCAAGGCTCTGCAAATTTCCCGTACTTTCATTTTTCCCCTGACATCCGCTTACACCGACTGTGAGTACGGATGCCATGATACATGCTCCCAGTCTTTTTATTTGCCTGTTCATATTTATCACATTAATCCTCCAGCTTCTTGAATTTTCCAACCTCGTTGTTGAGCTCGTTTACTACCTCCTGATTTGTGGAGACATCCTCAACAATCTCGCTGACCTCACCAACCAAAAGGTTGATATTCTGTGCCGCATCGGTAACTCCAATCGTACACTCGTTTACTGTTGTAGCAACAGTATTTACATCGCCCGCAAGCGAGTTGGCAATATTCTTTAACTCAGCAGAATAGCCGCTGAAAGTTGTGAGGAGCTTCTGCATATTTTCAGCATCCATGCGGTACTTGTCAGCCATATCAACAAAGCCGTCGAACTCATTCATCATATCTTCTGAAATATATTTCATCATCGTGTTGGCTTTTTCAACCAGCTCATGCACCGACTCGACAACTATTGTGCTTATGTTCTGAATACTGCTTGCCGTCTCCTTAGTGCTGTCAGCAAGAACCCTAATCTCATCAGCGACAACCGCAAAGCCTCTGCCCGCATCGCCCGCTCTCGCCGCCTCTATGGAGGCATTGAGTGCTAAGAGATTGGTCTGGCTTGAAATTCCGAGAATGTTGTCCGTGAGCTCCTGAATTTTCCTTACTGACTCACTATCTGCAATCGCCTTGTTCATGCTCTTTTCAATGTCCGTGACCATCTGCTTTGCATTGTTTTTGTTAGCCTTTGTCGACTCGCTTATGCCCTCAGCCCTCGAATTAATCTCGTGAACCATGTCATCGCCCGACTTTGCCTGTGACATAATCTCGTCCGCTGAGGTCAGAACTGTCTGCGCATTTTCCTTGAATTTGTCAAGCACCGTGCTGATTTCCTGCATGCTCGCTGAAAGCTCCTCCATAACGGCTGACATGTCGGAGGCGGAACTGTTGCATGTCATAACTTTTTCGCTTATATGTTCCGACACGTTGTCGAGCTTTACAGAATTGTTGCGGATTGAAATCATGATATTTTGCAATGCCTGAATGAACAAATTCACACCGTCAACCATTTTTCCGTACTCGTCATTGGACTTTTTAGGTACTCGCTGTGACAAATCTCCCCTCGCATTTTTTATATCGTCAAGCATATCCTCAAGCTTCTTGTTTCCTTTTTTCATAGGAACGGATATCGTCCTTATAACCATAAACACAACAAGCGCACATACTATCAAAAATACAACAAGTGAGGTTCTAAGTATCATTCCCGACCTAGCCGTTACAAGGTCCACCTTATCCTTCTGTGCGTTGATACATGTCATAAGATAGCTCTGAAATTCATCGCTCGCCGCATCCATCTTTAATCTTGCATCCTTTACAAGCGCATAAGCAAGATACGTCTCCGACACATTGTCGGCAAGGTACTGCTCGCGCATCGCCTCGGAGCGCTCATAGTAAAGCTCCACATACTTTTTCCATGTCTGAAATTTTTCCAAAAGCTCCGGCTCATTAAGCTGCTCGCATGCTGTCTCCATGGCATTGATATCATTTCTCCCCGCTGACAAATCATCCTCAAAGCCCTTCGACATCATGTATGTAGTTCCCGATATATCAATACTCATAATTCTTGTGTAGCTGTCCACAGCCTCCACATCATTGTTGACACTGACAAGCTGGTTGTCCAACTCCAAATAGGAATCCGTCACTGTTCTTATGGCATCCTTCACCTGATTGTTTGACATCGCACTCGCGCCTATGTTAAAACCAAACACTACAAGGAGCATTAAAAGATATAACAAAATTCTCATTGATATAGACTGTTTCATAAGTTTCCTCCTCGATATTGTATTTTACAATATCTATTTACGCATCCGACCTCGAATACGCATTTTTCATTTGATTGCTGAGCTCATAGAGCACCTTGTCAAGCGTCGCAAGAGTCTCCTTTTTCACCATTGCTGCGACCTCCTCGTTGGCTGCCGTTTTAAGCTCCATGCGCTTATCGGCATCATTTTCCTTTGCAAGAAGCGCGTCGTAATGTCCGATAATTTCATGCCCTCTTGACATTACCTTCTCCTTGTAGCGCTCTATATGGAAAATTGATTTGCGGTACGAGGCATCTGCCATAGCCGCTATCATTCTGCTGCCCCAGTAGAAATTGTCGGTTGATACCTCCCCTGTGGTGTTTGACAAATACTCCGGCGTTGTGAGCACATCCGCATAAAATGGAACAAGCACGTTAAAAGCGTTTGACGCAAAAGCAACCCACTCCACAGCCTGAACATCCTTTTCACAATACGGACGCATCTGAATTACCGACAGAAAATCGTTGCGGTTAATTCCGATTGAACGGTATGCCCCGTTCATGCTCTTGTCCCCGTAAGCGCCGTAAGGGTCAAAAGGTGTTCCCTGATAATGTGAGGAGAGAACATACTTCACATCCTCGACGGTAATCTTTTTCTCAGGTACAAGACACCAAGGCAAATCGTCCGAGAACGGTGTGTAATCCGCATCCGCGCCGTCCCAGCTCACCGTGTGAGGATTAAAATATCTAAGCATATACCATGCTCTTGGTGTGTTGTAAACATGGTCTGAATCGTCGTGGCTTCCAAATGCCGACCTGACATCAAAATGTGTCCAGTCCGTCTCGATATTTGACAAATTAAGGTGGTTGTTCTCAATAAACTCCTTCATGTCCTTGGAGCACATATGCTCCTTCTTTTTTCCGAGCGCATCCACAAAATCAAAATCGTCAATTCCCTGCTGATTAGGCATAACCACATACACATCGTCGGGAACCTTCTTGGCAATCCAGTGGTGACCGCCTATAGTCTCAAGCCACCATATCTCATCCACATCCTGAAATGCTATTCCATTCATCTCGTATGTTCCGTACTTCTCAAGAAGACTTCCAAGTCTTTCAACACCCTCGCGCGCTGTCTTTATGTATGGGAGCACTATATGCACAATGTCCTCCTCACCGATACCGCCCGGAACTTCCTTCGCACCGTCAACAGCAGGCTTATACACGACAAGCGGGTCTGCCCCTAAAACTCTTGGATTTGAAGTGATTGTCTCTGTGGCGGTCATTCCGACATTCGCCTCATTGACACCGCTCGCAGCCCATATTCCCTCGCCGTCAACGGCATTTGGCATCTCCGTGTGGCGCAGCGGATTTTTAGGAAGCTCTATATCAAGGTGTGATATAACTGTCTTATACTTCTCCTTCTGCTCATCCGCCTTTACAACAACAAATTTCTTAGGCATAAAATGCCCTGAACCCGAATCATCGTTGCGCGCTATCATGGTCGAACCATCGTATGACGCATTTTTACCAACTAATAATGTAGTGCAAGCCATAATTTTTATCTCCTTTTTCTAATTTAATTTTATTTTAAATAATTGTAAAACTCGTAAAACAAATAAAGGATACTGTTTAATTTTAACAAATCACTGCATGTTTATTGATTTACAAAGTAAACTCAAGCATTTCTCTTATCGGTTTATAATAATACTGCACAGTGCTAAAATATGCAATACTTAGCGCACTGCTCATGAACTATTTGCTCAGTGAGTTTTCATTAATAATTACTTGAAACCAACTCCTTAGTCATTTTATCACTCACATTTTGTAATTGCAAATTCATTCTTAGTGGCAATTTTCAGTCCACATATAAATTTACACTTGACATTATAGACTACATGTTGTAGTCTATAGTATGTAAGTTGTTTTTAACTTCTTACACAGATGATTGCGAATTTGAAGTTATTGCTAAACAGTGTGTAATTTTTCAGTACACTTCCAGACCTTTTGCAATCACCTATAAATCTTACACAATGGAGGTGAAACATAATGCAGGAAATACAGTTTGGCACTATTGAGCTAAAATTTGCCGATATGATTTGGGAACATGCACCGGTCACATCGTCGGAGCTTGTGAAGCTGTCCGCAAAGGAATTTAACTGGAAGCGCACCACCACTCACACGGTAATACGCCGACTATGCGACAAGGGACTTTTTTGCAATGACAACGGCGTAATAAACACCGTCATTTCCAGACAGGAATTTTATGCAAATCAGAGCAAAAAATATGTGGAACAGACCTTTAATGGCTCTCTTCCCGCCTTTATTGCCGCTTTCACAAAAGACAATTCTTTGACATCAAAGGAGGCAGAGGAGATAAGAAAAATAATTGACGAGGCGGAGGAAAATACGGATGATTGATATTTTTTTGAAGCTTCTTAACATGAGCATTGCATCGGGAGCGCTCATCATTGCGATAATTATTTTTAGATTTATCTCCCCAAAAACACCTAAGTGGATTATCTGTATTTTGTGGGGGCTTGTCGCAATCCGACTGATTTTCCCATTCTCAATTGAAAGTTTTTTCGGGATAATTCCTTCTGATAATATCGTGGCTGACAATATTTTATGGAAATTAAATGATAAAATGACTGGTATTGTTGGGACAACAAGTATTGCATCTGAAACTGATTATATGAACCTTGAAAATATTTATCACACCGCAACGACAAATAATAATGCAAACATCTTACTGTCAGTATTTACTATAATTTGGATATGCGGCGCATTGGGAATATTTCTGTATATGGTAATTATGAACCTGCGAATGAGACTGCATTTAAGAGAGGCAATTCCGTTTGAAGAAAATATTTATCTGTGCGATTATGTGCGCTCACCTTTTATTTTCGGTCTGTTTCGTCCACACATCTATCTGCCATCGGGAATAGATAATTCAGACATAAACTATGTGATTGCACATGAAAAAGCACATTTACAGCGCAAAGACCATATATGGAAAATAATTGCATTTTTAATTCTGGCAATATACTGGTTTAATCCACTTAGCTGGCTTGCATTTATTTTATTTTGTAAAGATATCGAGTTCGCATGTGACGAAAAAGTGATAAAAAATTTTAATATTGCGGAAAAAAAGGCTTACTGTAATTCTTTGTTATCATGCAGCTTAAATACAAAAAATACTATTGTTTATCCATTGGGCTTTGGACAAGTGGAGGTTAAAAAAAGAGTGAAATCCATATTTAATTACAAAAAACCGGCATTTTCAGTTACATGTATTTCAATTTTTTGTCTTATACTTATCGGGCTTTGTTTTTTGACAAATTCGCCACAAAAATATAAAACCACCGGTTTGATTTCATCGGGAAATCCGGAAGAAATACAGATACGCCGGATGGAAAATGAATTAGCAACAACTTTAGCAAATTACGACAAAAACAATATCGACAAGGTATATGTGGCATTACAAAACTCTGATACCGTGATTACATCTGCTCATGTCATAGTTGTTGGCAAAGAAAATTCTATGGAGGCGGATAAGCAGAATGAGATGAAAGATTTTATAACAGATTATCTAACGCTTGATGTAAATAACTTAGATTTTCAATACATAAATTACAAAGAATTTTATTCGCAGCAATAAGCAAATTTACTCATTGTTCCAAATTTTGAAGTTGCACACAGGCGGCGTAAATATACGCCGCCTGTTCCCGTTTCTTTGTTATAAGCTACTGCCCTAAATAGTTGTATACAAAAAAGAAGCTCAAATAAAAATGGAGTAAATTTTACTATTAGTTCTCTTTTCGATATACAACATGAAAATGTGGCAATGTAGCAATATCTAGTGAATATTCAATGGATACTGCTGTTTGCTTTTGTTTTCTGGCTGTTTTTGATACCCAATCCACTAACATTTTCTCGCCATCATTTAGAGTGTCACTATTATTAATTTTCCAATTTAATTTATCAACACGAGCGATTTCTTTAGCAATATGCATCGGACAATGCAGATAATTTGTAACACAAAACATTAGTTCTTGTTTCCATTCCGGCACATTTTTCAAAATAGCTCCCATATCAGTACTTTGTTCAAATTCTACTTTACATTTTTTAATTTGCTCAAAGTCATGAGTAGTTATTTTCTTAAAAAACTCGGCTGGAATGCATAACACTTGTGAGAATTTTTTTAAACGCTTAACAGGAGTACCAACACTTCGAGCACGATACATTACACCAAAAGTAACATCAAACAAAACCGCTAAATCCACAAGACTTAACCCATATATTTTCCTTATCACATCATAAATATTTACCTCAATGGCTTCTTTTTTTGTATCAGCTTCCAATAACTTTTCAAAAGTCGAATAATCAATTTTACAATCTTGATAAGGTTCTCTAATATACCAAGGAGCGTTTTGAGTTATTTCAGAAAAGTATTCTAAATTGGCACCCCAATCATCACAAGAAAGTGTGTCATTTGTAATGGCTTCACCATATTTATAGGTGTCGCCATGCCCTGCGCATATTCCAGAAAAATTAAATTCACATGTTTTACATTGTTTAAGAAACTCCAAAGTAAACTCCCCTTTCGTAAAATTTTATGTCTACATTGTATCACACTAAATATCTAAAGACAACCTAAACGATATAACATCACACAATCCTTTATGCTGTGGCTAATTAATTGCGTGATATTCCCTCTTTTTTTCTTGCTTCTTTAATAATTTGCCAAAAAATTTTTCTTTTTTATGTGCTACAGCTGAAACTATTTCTTTAGAAAATAGTACAGTAATAGAAAAATTACATATCACAAATATATTATCTTTGCTTATCCCATATATTACAGCAACCTTTCTAAAATAGTTCGAGATTTCATAAATGACAACCAAACAATTTGGAAGGAAAAGAATATTTTTATAATTGCTACTATGGGCTTTTTAGCAGTGATGGTACTGGATCATCAGCACGATTATTCAAAAAATACAAAGCTCATATTCTTGGTGGTTTATTTTTCATCGTGCCCAACACACCGAATGAATTTATGACCTCATGCCCGTTTAACGACTCTTTAAGCTGCACTGTCATATCAGCCTGCTTTACAGTCTTTTCAACCAATTTAACTTTAAGCTTTCCGGTAATTATTATTGGCGTGAACTACCCATCACCTAAAAGTAATGGGCTTCTAAGGAGCCGACGCTCCTATTTAAGAAGTTTGATATTTAAGTTTCCACCTGACCAATCAGGCAATCCTTATTCTTACAGGCGTGTCCACTTCGCCTCTACCGTATAGGATAGTCATATCCACAACGCTGCTTTTACGCATGATATTCAAT
>JBNMKO010000001.1:0-142262 GCA_050874385.1 Eubacteriales bacterium | reverse complement strand
AATGATATAAAGGCTTTTTAAGTACATATCACAAGGCTTTTCTTACTCTGACCTAACTTAAACATGTACGATAGAGCAGCGGTCTGTTGCGTCAACCGAAGGTATCATGACCTAAATATCGTAGTACCCATTTCTGAATACTTAGTCTGGTGAACCATTTAACAGAAGCCCACCACCTTTAGGTGGTGGGTAGTTCACTTGATAAACGGATTTTAAAAAGACCTTATTTAATTTATTATTTTACACTGAAATTTTACTTTTTTATATAATTTCTCTAATGCCTCTTCCTCATTCTCAAATGTCCATTCCGCCTTCATTCCTCTTTCATTATTTTGATAAACCTTCCATAATTTTTCATTATTATCAAAACCATATCCTATAACAAAATCTGCATCTGTAATTTGATTTAATACTATTTTCCACATGCCTATGTTATCTTTAAATGATAGCATACTAGAAATTAATTCGTTTTTATCCACACTTAATTCTCCTTTAATATTCTTATTTTTTCTAATACATCTCCACCAAAAAGGGGGGGTAACAATTTGTCACACTCCACCAGTTTTATCGTTCAATACTGCTAAATCGACATACCATTCTTATCCTGCGCCGTCATCCCAATCCGGAACAATGTTCTTATCAGTCTCAACCAACTGTTCAATTATATTTTGAAATTCCAGAATGCTATTGTAACACTTCTTTTCTTTCGCCTTTATCAATACTGTATTCAGATTTTGCATAATATCTTCTATTATAGCTGTATTGGTTCTTTTTCCCCAACTATCTTATTCGAGTAAATCAAAAAATTCTTTAACTGAAGCGCATATCCAAACAGGATTTTCTATGTCATCACAATATAACATATATACATTTTCATCTCTTATGTCCCAATAAAAATAATCGCCGCCTTCATTGCAGGCTAACGGATACAAATGTACATCTATAAGTCCATCTTCTCTGTCATTCTCAACCAATTTTTCAAAACTGCAATTTCCATATTTTAATTCAACAATTTCTGCCACACCAAATTCTTCGTCATCAACCTCAAAAATACATAATCTAATCTCATCACCATTATGTTTTAAGTAATACTCTCTAAGTACTTCCGGAAATTTAATATTATATTTACTCTCAATTTCTATTATGTCCCGGCTCGAAATATGTGTGCTTTCACTTTTAGCTTTTACAAAACTGTACATTTATTATTACCTTCTTCCTACTACAATATATTTATGGTTAATATCCCTTACAGTCAGTAAGGAATTCTCCATCTTGTTGCTTAAACTGTATAATGATGGAGCAATCGGTATATCGTCTTCCTTTCTACTACTTAACATTTTTATAGTTTATATTTCATTCTCATATGGTTGGCGAACCATATTTATAAAACGTTCTTCTGCTGCTCCAAACACCTTATAATTCTTCTTAGCAGTATTCAATGACACCTTATTTGCCCCAATAATTCTATCGGGCATATTTTGAGCCACTTCATCATATTGCCAAAAGCAAACATCACAAATATCTGTAATTAATTCATCTGTATCATCAATAGTTAAGTAACCACAACATGGACATCTTTTCATAAAACTTTATCCTTAAAATTTATTTTGGTGCATATTTTTCAATTCGCTCCAGCCAATATGCCATTCCATTTTCAGGCTTAAAATAGGTGGATATTCCTCCATACTCATTTATTATACCAAACTCATTCGTTGTATCATATCTAAAATACGTTTGTTCCTTCATTAGATACAAAATGATGTAAAGTCACAGCTGGCTCTAATTACTATTCAGTTCGATTTCAGATATCTTTACATTGTATATGATTTAATCATTGTATATGTCTGGTTAAAAATTACTCCCATATAAAAGAAGCATCCATTTGACCCAACTCATAATACATTTTTGCTACACACTTTGCCATCTCAATTGACACACATAACTTGTCTTCAAAATCTCCTTCTTGCCCACCCACAACTAACTTATGGACTAATGAATCATTTGCATCTGAGTTCATTAATGTATAAATAATCTCATTATCATTTTTAGAAATAAATACATTACACAACCCGTCATTCCCTCCACCAATACACAAGTAGTCATCTTCATTTCCATTATCCATAGTAATTTGCGTAACATATTCTCCATCTAGCAGGTTAATTACCTTTTCAATATCCTCCCATGTTGGAAACTCAATACTTTTCTCAACATTGGACAAATCCCTAAAATCATCATAAAACACTCTTTTTACATACATATCATCTCTCCATAATGCAATTTTTTATCAAGGAAATATCCATTGATTTAAATTTCCTTCCTTTAAATATGTATCAAAATCCCTTATTCTTCCGTCTTTTTCGTATTTTTCATAACAGGCATATAGTATCTTATAATATTGTAATTCATTTAAAAGATGTTCACTGACTGTATTTTCCCGCATAATTTTTTCACAATTTTTAATACAGTTATCCCTATCTGAATTTTCAATAATACATCCATCCGGAAAATGATGAGCTCCCCAGCCCAATATATCCAGATATGAATTAAACTTCATATCAACTGTCTTTTGGTCACATTTATCGCTTGAATACGCGTCGGCAAGATATTTGTCGGCAAACTTATATCCTATGCGGTCATTGTGATACATTTGATAATACCATCTCAATTCCGGCATTTTCTTTTCCTCGCATCGCGGTGTGAGCCATATCCTTATAAATTCCTTCAAATCATACGGAATGTCCCCATTTCCACGCTCCTTTAAAACATCCCAGACATCGCTGTCACAATATTCAAAAAGAAAATTATAAATAATATTATCCACATCGCTATCTGCCATGCTCTTTAACTGACACACCGTTTCCTTCATCATGGCATTTGCCTGTTTTTTCAAGCCCTTATTATATATTTCAATATATTGATTTAATTTATTGACAAAATCAGCGTACAACATATTTATTCCGCTCCTAATATATAAAGTCAAAACCTCTATTCTCTTTATCAACCATTTGCATATAAAATTGTCTATTATATAACCAAATAAACTATGTACTTGCCTACAATCTACTAAAATTTATTGCCTCAAGAACTTCAATCATGGCACTTCACTAACTATAAAATATAGACAAACCTATATCTTCTCACAAAATAATTTGACCTCAAAAAATCTCACTTATTTACCGCAAAGTAATGTTCCATAGCATACTCAAAACGCTCATTGAATTTTTGCGCCGCAATTTTGCTCAAAGGATTTTCCGGCTTCATCATGTCAAATGCGTGCATGTCGGATTTATAGACATCCAGATGTGCCTCAACACCAGCCTTTTGCAAATTTTCGATGTATGTACAGGTCTCACAGTAGAACGGCTCGCCATCGCCCACAAAGGTGTATGCCGGCGGCAGACCGCTGTAATTTTTCTGTCTTGCCGGGGCGGCATAAGGTGAAACCTTTTTCTTCACATTTTTTCTCAAATATAGTTTCCACGCAAGATGATTTTTTCGCGTGTTCCATACTTTTCCATGATTGTGAGCTGATGATTTCGTGTCAAAATTATCTAGCATAGGGTACAAAGGCATCTGGTAAGCGATATTGACCTCGCCTCTGTCACGCGCCAACATGCAAAGCGCGGCACACAGACTGCCTCCTGCACTTTCGCCGCCGACCATTATCTGATTCCTGTTTATTTTTAATTTCTTAGAATGTTTTTTGAGATACAAAAGAGCATCATAGCAATCGTCAACCGCCGCCGGATATGGCGCAAAAAATGACAGCCTGTACCCCGGCGAGACAACCACAGCACCGTATTTTTTTACCAAATCAATCGCCCTCGAACTAAAAACCATCTCTTTCATTCCCGACATATATCCTCCACCGTGAACCCACAATATTCCCGGTGCATTTTTATGTGGAGTTTTTGGCGACACGACCAACGCCGGGACAAATTTTCCATCCTTTCGCGGCACTCTTATGCGGGCGCAGTTCACTTCTTTATCTGGAAATAATTTATACATATAAAACGCTTCCCTTCTCCATAACATTATCTATTTTTATAATATTCACCTTTTTAATTGTAAACATTTGGTTTACTTACATTCTATCATGTGCTATCTTGTTGGTACAAACTTTTTTTAGGAGATTTTTGCGATGGAAAAGAAATCAAATCATTTTTCGGGACAGCTCGGCTTTGTCCTTGCCGCTGCCGGAAGTGCCGTCGGAGTCGGAAATTTATGGAGATTTCCGTATCTCGCGGCAAAAGACGGAGGCGGTCTGTTTTTAATCATCTATTTTATTCTCGTGCTGACATTTGGCTTTACACTGCTGACATCGGATATTGCCATAGGCCGCCGCACCAAAAAGAGCGCGATTGGCGCTTACAGTGAAATGCGCCCTAAGTGGAAATTTTTAGGAATACTGACATTTCTTGTCCCGGTTCTGATTATGACATACTATGCCGTGATAGGCGGGTGGATTACAAAGTACGCCGTCGTGTATATAACCGGGCAGGCAAAAGCCGCCGCCTCTGACGACTACTTCACATCATTTATAACGTCATCCACAGCTCCGGTTATTTTTGCACTTATTTTCATGGGCGTTACCGCATTTATTGTGTACAACGGTGTCGAAAACGGCATTGAAAAGGTGTCCAAATGGATGATGCCGGTGCTTCTCGTACTCGTCGTTGTCATATCCATATATTCGTTAACGCTTGAGCACACGGACGCTTCCGGGCAGACACACACGGGATTGGAGGGATTTTTATACTATCTGACACCGAATTTTAAAGGACTGACACTACAGCGGTTTTTACAAATTTTGTTGGATGCAATGAGCCAGCTTTTCTTCTCTCTCAGCGTGTCCATGGGAATTATGATTACTTACGGCTCGTATGTGAAACCGGAAGTAAACTTAAATAAAGCTGTAAATCAGATTGAGATTTTTGATACTGGTGTCGCGTTTTTAGCCGGAGCAATGATTATTCCGGCAGTGTTTGTATTTTCGGGAACAGAGGGAATGGGCGCGGGTCCAAGCCTTATGTTCATATCTCTCCCAAAAGTATTTGCCGCCATGGGAAAAGCAGGAACATTTGTCGGAATTTTGTTCTTTGTGACCGCTATTTTTGCCACCCTGTCATCGTGCATATCGGTGCTTGAGTCAATCACTGCAAACTGTATGGAAATTTTTCACACAAGCCGCAAAAAGACCGTTTTAATTTTGTCGGCAATATACCTTGCCGCCTCCGCCGTGATAACTCTCGGCTACAGCGTCTTCTATGTGGAGGTAAAACTGCCTAATGGCTCAACCGGACAGCTTCTCGATATTATGGATTATATCAGCAACAGTGTTATGATGCCTTTTATCGCACTGCTTTCAACCATCCTGATTGGCTGGATTATGACACCTGACTATGTGATTGACGAGATGGAGAGAAACGGCGAAAAGTTCCGCAGAAAGAAGCTCTACCGCGTTATGATACGCTACGTTGCACCCGTTTTAATGTTCATACTGTTTCTGCAATCGACAGGAATACTGTCATGGCTGTAAAATTATAGACGTTGCAAAACTAATAAACAGAAAAGAAATTTACATCACTCAATTAAACTGTTGAAATCCTGTGCTAAGTTGTGCTACAATCCATGAAAACGACATGACTTTTTTACTATGCTATAAATAAGCCTCTATGAAAAATTTAACAAAAATATATTTTATTTGCTTGAATTTAAAATAGATTTAAAGAAAAGTATTTTTGTATATTGAACAAATTTATTCACAGCGCAAAAAGCACTTAACTACTTTCCATTGGAATGAAAGGACTTGAATATATGCAGGACTTGATGAGAAAACAATTTTATAAACAGCGTTCCGATTTTGAGATTACCGCCGCCGAGCGCGACAAGACGCAGGTTATGCCGGACGGCGTGGAGATACAGACCGATATACCATATATGAACGACGGCGACAAAGCACATCTTATGGACATTTACCGCCCGGAGGGAAGCGGTGAAGTTATGCTTCCCGTCGTGATAAATATCCACGGTGGGGGACTTTTGATAGGCAACAAGGAATTTAACCGTTTTTTCTGCGCAAGGCTGTGCAAGCTGGGATATCTGGTGTTCAGCATAGAATACCGCCTAGTGCCCGACTGCATGGTGTACGACCAGTTTTCCGACGTGTGCAATTCCTTCCGTTACATACAGGCACATCTTGACAAGTACAACGGCGATGCAAAACACATCTATGGTGTGGCTGACAGCGGCGGCGCATATCTTCTCACCTACACTGCTGCCATGTCAAAATGCCACGCACTCGCCAAAGCCGCACATGTAAAGCCTCACAAGCTATCATTTCGCGCGCTCGGGCTTATAAGCGGAATGTTCTACACCAACCGCTTTGACAAGATAGGAATGTTTCTTCCTGCGTATTTGTATGGAAAAAACTACAAGAAAGGGCACTTTGCACCTTATGTAAATCCTGAAAATCCCGACATTGTGACTTCACTTCCACCATGTTTTCTCGTCACAAGCCGCAATGACAATCTGAAAAAATATACACTTGATTTTGAGAAAGCTCTCCTCAAAAACAATATGCCGCATGAGCTTTTGTGCTTCCCGCACGATAAACGCCTGACACACGCATTCAGCGTATTTCGACCTGACCTTGAGGAGAGTGCGAACACACTTGCCGCTATGCACAAGTTTTTTGAGAAACATAAGTAAAAAATAACTATGTAAATTTATTAAATGAGCTGCTTCCATAAAGTATAAAATTAAAAAATAAAATTATATTTTTGTAACCAAAATAATATGCCCACTTTCAGATGACAAGTTTTCATTATCTTGTCTATGTAAAAGAGAGCATATTATTTTTCTTTTCGCCTAGTAAAACCTATTTTATTTAATTACAAGCAATTCATTTTACACTCATTTATACTAATATAATGAGTAAAAATAATATTTTCCTACTTACTTAAATTGTATAAATTAAAACAATATTCCCCACTTATAATTCTTATTTCAATGTATCAAGAAACTCCTTAAAAACATCAAGTTTTTCTATCGTTCCGGGTTTTCCTATAGTTCCAAGTCCGTCCGCCCTAAACAAGTACTTTATATTATGGTCGAAAATTACCGCATTGTACTCATTGTTGAACATAAATATATATGCGTCATATCCCGATTTCGTCTCGTACTCCTCGACATACACTCCATATTTATATTCATAAGTAATATTTGCTGCTTCCTCCTTGGCATTGGCATCATTGGTTATTGTGGCTTCATAGGTGATTTTATATGCGTCATCCGCGAGCGAATGCCATATGCCACCACTTTCACTTGCCTCCTCAAGCTCCATATTATTCATGTAATAACTGTCATCATATATGCTATAGTATGTGACTGGATTGTAGCCCTCATAATACTTTCTTTCCAATCCAATATGTGGAAGCGATGTGACATAGGCATAATCGCTCTTTAAAAATGTCACTCCCATCAATTCTTCAAGTTCCTCTATTGTACTGTACTTGCGCCCAAAATCCTCCCCTTTAGGCGTATTTACAGGTACATATCCCATATCGCCGGAAAATTCTTTTCTATTATTTTTTCCAATTATATAAGTAATTTTATATGAAATACTCTCCGCAAACGCCATAATCTGACTGTGAAAACACAGACACAGCACAACCACCGTTGCAGCCGCAACAGCCCAGCCCTTTAATCTGGTGGAAACTACCCTCTTTTTGTATGCCATATTCACAACTTTGTCTCTCAACTGTTGTGGTGCATGTAAATTCCCGACAGTATCAATATACTCATCCAATGCGTCAAATTTAGCCATGTTTTTACATTCATGTGATACATTTTTATCTCTGATTTTATCATCCATTTTGCCGCCCTCCTAATTTTTCTTTAATTTTCTGCCGTGCCCTTTGAAGCCTTGTAGAGACAGCAGTCTCCGATATTTTTAACACCGAGGAAATCTCCTTTATCGAGAGCTCCTCATAATAATATAGGTACAATGGCTGCCTGTACTTTGGCGGAAGCTCCATAAGTGTCTCATACAACACTTCCTGCCCTTCCTGCGCAAAGACGGGCTCGTTATATGCCCCCTCAAAACTGTCATCCAAAGCAACATTTCTTTTTTTCCAGCTCGATGACCATATACTTCTGCTCTCATTTACCGCAACCTTTATAAGCCAGTTGCGGATGTGTTCTGCACTCTCGAACCCTTTTTTATATTTCAACAGCTTCATAAATGTGTTCTGCACAACATCATCCGCATCGTATGTATTTTTACAGCCATTGAAAGCAATCCTGTACACCATATCAATGTATTGGTCTGCTATCTTCAAGTATTCTTCTCTGTCCACGACTATCTCCTTTTTCGAAAGCTTTCACCTATAATACTTTTTAGGATATGGAAATGTCACAAAAATAAAAATTTTTCTGAAAAATTTTTATATGACATAATCTTACAGTATATTTTCCACAATCATGCTATAAAATTTAATTAATCAAACTCATATCATAATAAAAAAAGAAGTCCACACCCATGCTTATCGCTCTGCACAATTAAAACATGAATGAGGACTTCATTTATTTTGTAAAATGATATATCTATTTAAAAAATTTTTCTATTTCGTAGCATTATTAATGTATAAATCAACTCAAAAGAATGTGGGATTTTTTCAAGTATTGCCAATGAGCAATAATTAATCCAGCATAATATTATAACCCAAGAATAAACTCCGCCGCCTCGCCTTTTGTCATACTGCTGTCCGAAATCCAAACCTTGAATTTCCCCGCTTCGCTTCCAAATGTTCCATCCGCGCGGAAAAATTTAAGCATTTCTTCACCAATATCAAATTCCACTTTCTTTTCCTCACCCGGAAGAAGCTCCACCTTCTCAAAGCCCTTCAACTCCTTTACCGGACGAACCTTGCTCGCCGCAATGTCCCTTATGTAGAGCTGTATAGTCTGTGTTCCCTTGACATTTCCGGTGTTCTTCACATTTACTGAGGCTGTTATCCTATCGTCAACGCTCATCCTGTCGGAGCTTAGACTTACATCGCTTATGTCAAAAGCTGTATAACTGAGCCCATAGCCAAAAGGATAGAGCGGTTCGCTCGGCGCGTCAAGATATCTGCAATTATAATCTCCTCTGCTGCCTTCCGGCTTAGGACGACCTGAACTGTAGTGATTGTAGCTTATCGGAAGCTGACCGACATTGTACGGAAAACTCATCGGAAGCTTGCCGGACGGATTGTATGCGCCTGTCAGCACATCCATAATACCGTGACCGCCCTCTGTTCCCGGCATCCACGCCTCGACGATAGCTTTTGAATACTTTGAAACTTCCCTCAAATCGAGCGGTCTTCCGTTAAACAGAACTGTGACCACATTTTTGTTGACCGCAGCAACACGTCTTAAAAGCTCCAACTGAATGTGCGGAAGTGTAATCTCCGTTCTGCTCGTCGCCTCACCGCTCTGGAAACGGTGCTCGCCGAGTGCAAGCACAACCGTGTCCGCCCACTTTGCACATTCCTGTGCCTCATCTAACAGCTTTTCGTTTATCTGCTCCCAGTTTTCCTCATCATACTGACCAAGATTTACAATAGTGTGGTTGTCAAGAAGTGTACAACCCTCTGCAAATCTGAGTTCAACAGTTTTATCCTCTTCCAATGAATTTTTATTATCGGAAGATACTTTCGCAGATATTGACTTGCCGGAAAATATCTCCTGCGCCGCCATCTTTATTGTCACATTGTCCTTCTCGTCACCCGAAACCGACCACGAACTTCTCATGTCCTGCCCCTCAACGTAAGGTCCTATAAACGCAAGCTTTTTGACATGCGCCCCGTCAAGCGGAAGTATCGCTCTGATGTCACTCTCATTTTTTTCATTTTTACCCACATGCATACCATAAGCATTGGTTGCCGTACTTCCATCACTAGGCAGTTTTAAATTTTTATCTTCACACTTACCTGTTCTATCAACAACATCAACCACATCATTCTTTAAAAGAACAATGGACTCCCTCACTGCCTGTCTTGCAAGAAGCCTGTGTTCCTCGCACAACTGCACCTCGCGCTCACGAAGTTCATCGGCATCCTTATAAGGATTTTCAAATAATCCAAGCTTATTTTTAAGTTTTAAAACCCTCATAACAGCCTCATCGACAAGCTTTTCGGATATCTTTCCCTCCTTTATAAGCTCTGCAAGATGGTCGGCATAGGCTGGTGTGCACATCTCGATATCCACACCCGTCTCCATAGCCTTGACAGCCGCATCCTTATTGTCCTCACAGTACCCGTGGGCAACCATCTCCTGCACAGCAGCCCAGTCCGAAATAAGCACACCTTCAAAGCCCCATTCACCGCGAAGAACATCTCTCATAAGCCACTTATTTCCCGACGACGGGACACCGTTTAACAGGTTAAATGAAGTCATAGCCATCTCACAGCCCGCATCCACGGCTGCTTTGTATGCTGGAAGATAAAACTCCCTGAGTGTGTGCTCGGAAAGCTCCACATTCTGGTAGTCAAGCCCTGCCACCGCGCCGCCATAGGCTGCCACATGCTTTATACAGGACGCAATTCTTCCCTTGTCACCGACATTTTCGCCCTGAAAACCCTTTACCATAGCGGCTGCCATTTTGCTGTTAAGATATGGGTCTTCACCTGTCGACTCCATGACTCGTCCCCATCTTGCATCCCTCACCAAATCCGCCATAGGTGCAAAAGTCACATGAACACCACTCGCGCTCGCCTCCTTTGCAGCTGCCTTAGCACACTGCTGTGATGTCTCAGGTGAAAATGTCGCGCCCTGTCCAAGCGGACATGGAAACACAGTCTTGTGACCATGAATTACATCAAGCATAAACATAAGCGGTATTTTATGTGGATGCTTTTTCATGTATTCGTCCTGAGTTTTTTTAAGTTTTTCTGCTCCCCACAATCCAAGGGTACTTCCCGCCAGCCGGCAAACCTCCTCGCGCCAGCCATTGTTCATTCCGCCCGTGATTACCGCGTTCTCCTCGTAGCAATTTCCCGGAACCTGCACAAGCTGTCCTATTTTCTCCTCAAGCGACATATCGCTAAGAAGCTCATTGAGTTCATTCTGTGTCATTTGTCATCCTCCCAATATGTATTTTTTTCTACTTATTGCCCCAGTAAATAAAAATGATATACTTTCTTGATATTTAGTGGTAAACCAGCAACCTTCCCTGATTTTGTCTTGCTCGATTTTATTGCACACCATATATCTCATATAATATCAAATTTAGTATAATTTTTCCATATATTAATTTAAAATATTATGCCTCAAAATAAGATTACAGATGGTATAAAGAGGTATAAACTTACTGATTGATTTTCCGCGCGGCATTGACATTCATGCATCATAGTGGCAAAATGAAACAATGACATTTAAGATTTTTAATATATAAAATAAATTATCAAGAAGGCTTACAAATGAACAATTACACACGCGGACTGAAAGCGGGCATACCCATAGCACTCGGCTACCTTTCAGTCTCATTTACTTTTGGAATTATCGCAGTTTCATACGGACTTTCGTGGTGGCAGGCACTCATCATCTCAATGACCACCGTGACATCCGCCGGACAGTTTGCAGGCATCGGCATAATGATGCACCCCGGACAATATTTTCAGATGCTAATATCTCAAATTACAATAAATATACGCTATTCCTTTATGTCGATTTCCGTTGGACAGAAAGCGGACGAGCGCTTTAGAGGCTTGTCGCGGTGGCTTCTCGGATTTATGATGACGGACGAGATTTTTGCGGTGGCGACACAGGAGGAAAAAGTAAGCCGCAGTTTCTTTGCCGGACTTGCCACTTTGCCGTACTTTGGTTGGGCTGTCGGAACACTTTTAGGCGCAATCCTTGGAAGTGTGCTCCCTGACCGCCTTATGAGCGCGTTAAGCCTTGCCATTTATGGAATGTTCGTGGCGATAGTTGTGCCTGAAATGAAAAAATCACGACCTGTAACTATAGTCGTGATTTTGGCAATATTACTTAGCTGCGCATTTTACTACATACCTTTTCTCTCAAAAATATCAAGCGGAATAACCATAACAATAGTCGCTATCGTAGCGGCTGTCGTCGGCTCAGTTCTTTTCCCGATTGAGGAGGATTTAGATAATGGACAATAAAATTTTTTTCATATATTTACTTATACTCGCTGGCTCGACATACCTAATCCGCGTGATACCATTTGTCGCTATAAAGCAAAAGATTAACAACCGTTTTATACGCTCTTTTTTGTATTACATACCGTATGCGGTTCTAACTGCAATGACCATACCCGCCATATTCTATGCAACCAACTGGTGGATGGGAGCCGCCGCGGGACTTGCGGTGGCAGTCGTACTCGCACTAAAAGGCAAAGGACTTACCACCGTCGCCGTCGCGGCATGTGCGGCTGTGTTTTTGGTGGAATTACTGAAATAAAATATATATTGGCAATAGATGCGGTGTTTCTGAATTTCCAAACAGGAACACCGCTTTTTTATACATACTATCACACGATATTGTCATAAAATTCTTTTCCGATTTCTGATATTACCCAATCGAATATTTGATATCTGCTCATAATACTCTTGCTGCTATCATCACATATTATCAGAAAACACTGTCTCCAAAAAAACTACATAATAGAAGCGTAGAACTCCCTTGATAATGCTAAATAATGAAAAATAATTATTCACTTGTCTATTGACAGTTAAGTGTATAGTGTTTATACTGTGTATATGTAAACATCACACTAAAAAGAAGGGAGAGAAATTTTGAAAATATTAATTTCAAACAATTCTGACAGCCCTTTGTACCAGCAAATCAAAGACCAAATAAAGGACGCTATATTAAAAGAAGAATTGGTTGAGGGAGACGCACTACCCTCCATCCGCGCATTTGCCAATGACTTGAAAGTCAGCGTTTTAACCATCAGGAGGGTTTACGATGAATTGGAACAGGAGGGATTTGTCACAAGTCAGATAGGAATAGGTACTTTTGTATCAACAAGCAATCTGGAATTGTTGAGGGACTCTAAGCGCCGGCTTGTGGAACAAAAAATGCTTGATGTGATACAGACGGCAAAATCACTGAAAATCAGTAAGGAAGAACTCAATGCCATGATGGATATTCTTTACGATGAGGACTAGTTTGAAAAGAGCTTTTTCATTAGCATTTGAGTCACTACAAAGCGGTGACATGGAGGATTACTATGAACGATATTTTAAAAGTAGAGAATTTGAACAAATCGTATAAAAATTTTTCGGTGACAGATGTGACTTTTTCCTTGCCGGAAGGGTGTATAACAGGATTTGTTGGTGTCAATGGCGCAGGAAAAACTACAACATTGCGCACTATTTTAGGACTGACGAAAAAAACTTCCGGCAATGTTCAGATTTTTGGACTTGATATGGAAAAAAATGAGAAGCAGATTAAAAATCGTATTGGAGTTGTGTTAGATGACGGTTGCTTTTATGATGAGCTTTCCTTGGCGGAAATGAAAAGCATTATTTCGTCCGCGTATACAACATGGTCTGAACATGATTTTAAACGCTATATGGATATGTTTTCTCTTGATATGAGACAGAAAATAAATACTCTTTCTAAAGGCATGAAGATGAAATATGCTCTCGCGTTAGCTCTCTCCCATAATGCAGAACTTTTGATTATGGACGAACCGACGAGCGGGCTTGACCCTCTAATCAGAAGCCAGATATTGAAAGTCCTGACCGATTACATGGAAAATGGTGGCAAGGGAGTTCTTTTCTCAACCCATATCACATCTGACCTTGACAAGATTGCCGATATGCTCATTATGATTGACAATGGACGCATTATTTTTCAGGAGGACAAAGATGTTCTGCTTGACAATTACAGAATTGTCAAAGGCGATGTAAAGTCGCTGACCGATGATGTGCGAAAACTCTTTTTGAGTGTTACCGAAACAGATTTTGGATTTACAGCCATTACCAAAAACGCACCGAAAGTGCAATCTATTCTTTCAGATGCTATTGTTGAACGCGCCTCAATAGAAGATATCATGCTCGCCAATTTAGGAGGAATCTAAAAATGATGATATTAAATTTGATTAAAAAGGATTTTTTAATTATAAAAAAATATGTGTTTATTATGCTTGCTGCCGCGGTTTTTATCCCGCCTTTTATGCTTTGGCGCGCCCCGGAATACACCGGAAAATTAGGTTTTATTTTATCCGTAATTTTCTGTGTTTTTATACTGTTACAATATGTATCGCTGAAAGAATACCAATTTCCAAAAGCCGCAACACTTCTATGCACGACCCCATTTTCTCGTAAAATGATGGTGTTATCAAAATACATTTTCTGTATGGCAATTTATGTGGCTTGCTGCATTATATACGCTGTTGAAACTCTAATTATCCCTGATTTGGGAACAGTAAATATAACAATGTTTTTCTTCATGCTTCTTGTCACATCTGTATTTATTGGCGTGTATCTTCCGATACAGTATAAATTGGGCTACGAAAAAACAAAGTTTGGATTTACTGTAGTGGTAATGGCTTCACCGTTTACTTTGCCGTATCTTATGAAGATGGAAAGTGTAAATTTGGATTTTCTTTCAGTATTTTCACCGTTACTTGCCTGTGGAATTATTTTATTGTTCTCCTGTGTAATTCTGATTGCATCAGTTGCTTTATCCATGAAATTTTACAGCGAAACCGAGTTGGCATGAAAGGACAAAACCATGAACAATGAAGTTATTTTTCTCTATATCTTGACCGCAGCGTCATTGTGCTTTGGACTTGTAAACGTCATTCAATTCTTTTTGAACCACAAAAAAACAGCGCAGACCGTTGGAACGATTATGTCCATCAAAATGCCAAATCCAGACACCGCCAAAAACCGCAATTCAAAATGGGCAACCGTGTCCTACAAAGTTGATGGCAGAATTTATCAATCGCAAAACAGAATACAGGTGCCTATGACCTCACAAATTGGTTCAACTGTAAAAGTTCGATATGATAAATTCTACCCAGAAAAATTATATAGCTTTTCCATTCTCAGAATTGTTGTGTCATTTGTAATCGCTGTTATCTGCTTTTTAGTAGCGGTATTTCAATAGGATATACAATCCGCTTCGCTACTTGCTCATAACCAAATAACTGCTTCTCAGTTTATCAGGAGGTGGGGACAAGCCCCTCCTGTATCCAAGCAAGTCCCCACCCAATGCTTATTGTTCCATGCAATAGAAACTATTGTATGCAATTGAAGCAGGGGACTTACTTGATTTGATTAAATCAATGTAAAAAGGAGAAATTATTCATATATACATCCCGGATATAACGTTGAACGGAACAGCTTCTCGGTCTGCGGAAGCTGTCTACCTGACGGTTTCTGTGTCAAATCGTACTGCGTTCCCGAATAAATCCACGCTTTTCCATCCGCATAAATAACAGTGTCCTCAATATTTCTTCCGAATAAATCGGCACTCACAACATAGCCATCCGTAGGAAATGAGACAACCACATTCATATCACCGTCGTAAAGAGCCGGCATCACCCCGCCGCCTCTCCTGTAGGCAAGAATATAGTCCTTTCCCTCTCCATTCCAGTTACGGTATGTATTCACAATCGTGAGCCACCCGTCGGTCTTTCTGTCCTCTTTCCACAATTCCTTGCCATTACAGTCAAGCAAAAACATTCCATCCTTACCATGCCACATTCCCTTGTAGCCGTCACCTCTGCTTATTCTGTCAAGACCAGCCACCTGAAGTCCCGGCGCTCCCGGAATATATTTTCCAAGCGCGATATGCTGTGACTCTATTGAACCGTCATATCTCCAAAGCTCATTTCCCTCCATGTCATAGAGACATGTCACACTTCCCCCAACGCACATCTCAAGCTTGCCGTCGCCGTTCACATCGCCAATCCACAGGCAGTCTGCATGGTCGTCCAAATCCTTGCATGACCACATCACTTCGCCGTCGGCTGACAGCATATCATATCCTGCCATCACTTCATCCCTGCCGTCGCCATTGATATCGTAAACCAGCGGAAAATGTCCAAGATTTCCAGAATGTGTCCACTTTACATCAAAATTCTCGTCAAGCGCCCACATATTTTCATATCTATCTTTTACAATAATCTCTCTCGCCGTCGGATTTCCCGAAAGATTTGCAATCAGAATACAGTCATGTGCCTCCGGAGCCGGAACCGATTTTTTTCTCTTAATCTGCCCAGTCGCACCATCTATCACCACTATGTTCTTGTTTACAATGGCAGCATTACCTTCTCCTTCTGTTATGCCGCTGTCGCCACCTGATATGCCAGATACGTTGCTACCACCACACACATCACTTGCTGCCGTCTCCGCATCCAATGCGGCTGTATCATCCGCCATAACAGCAATGATTTCAAGTTTTCCATCGCCGTCTATGTCATATATCTGTGCCGGAAAATCAGCCCCGAAGCCGCCCGGCTCATCCCAAGGTGTGCCAACCTGCCACAACTTTTCTCCCGTGAGCGCAAATGCCGTCACACATGTCACATAAAACGGAACATATCTCGAGTCCGTACCGCCGTTTGCCTGCACACACACAAGCTCCATGCGCCCGTCACCATTTATGTCCCCAAGCAATACCTTACAATTTTTTCCTGCCGCAGAAATATCCACGGTATTAACTAAAATCGGTTCCATGATAGACCTCCATAATTTTATTTACATCCGTTTAATTGCGAAACTCGATTTCATAATCGAACAATGCCCGTTATTCATCTTATTAATTTCGCAATCAATTATTTGCATCATTCTCTCAACATACTTTTATATCCGCATCGTATATGCTACAGATTTTTTATTTTTCATTCTCTACTACAACACAAATATATTTTAACAAAATATCCGAAAAATTCTACCAACAAATGACCAAATATAAGCAAATTACGGTATAATTTAAAAAACAAACAAAACCAAAAAATATAAATATGCCCGAGCCTAAACGAAAGCCTAATATATTCTATATCCTGTCTCCGTCACATAATCAATATAATCATATTCATCAAGCACATTTTTCGCGGTATTCTTTTTCCAACGCCCGAACTCCTCCTTGTTGTAATGTGGTATAATCGCCGTTTTTCCAAACTTTGACGGAAGAATATCAAGCCCGGTATAATCGTTCATTTTTACAGAACTTCGCTCAAAATCATTGGCAAATTCAATGGAACTTGTCGCAATCATAGCCCCGGCACTCGCTCCGATATAAAATCCACCATTTTTCACAGAATGTTTTATAATTGCATCCGCCCCTGTTTTCTTTAGCATCTGCATAATTTTAAACGCGTCACCCTCGCTCACATAGCAGAAAGAAAATTCATCGCACTTATCTTTTATTTCATTCGATACAAATTCATCCCACACAAATACGTTTTCAACACTAAAACCAAGCATAACCGCTTCATTCCGGAGCAAATCATTAATTCCATCCGATTTTACGGTACATAGCATTATGCTCTTATCGGACAAAAATTCACCTAACTTTTCTCCAACACATTCTCTCAAAGCCCTTTTAATTGCCTGCCGCCCGATATTACAGTTCAAGCCATGCGATGTGAGGATAATTTTTTTACCGCACATAAAAACATCACCTTGCCTTTTCGTAAAATATATATTGCAATTTTTGATACACCTTTCCTATATTTTTTCCAAATTCTTATACTGTTCGAGCACAGGACTTTTATCCCCCACATACCAATAGTCACAGCACTCCCCTCCAAGTGCCTCCGTCTGCGTCCTAATCAGTCTGGCGTGCATTACATCCGCAAGGAAATGGTCAGTCCTGCAAAGATACGGAAGCAGTTTTTCATAGCCATGTTCCCGGGCATGTTTTGCTATAGGACACCCTACAAGATGAAAACAAAATCCCTCTGTCCGGTTATCCGGATTAATCTCCACCTTCCAGCTGTCCATCCATTCACCCTTTTTTTGATGCTCCTTTAGCATTTTATTATATTTTACATAGGTTTTTTCAAACAGCTTATAAACCCACCTACTCTTATTTCCGTCAACAATTTTTCCCAGAAATCTCATTTTGTCCACAGCCCGTTGCTTGATTACAAGAAGTGTATCCCCGTCCAGTCTGTGGTCGCTCGCCTCATAAAATGAGATAATTGTAAACCAATCGAGCATATTTTTTGCCATCAAATTCTCGCCCAAATCGGGCATTTCCTTCATAAACTCAATATAATTTTTCTCCGCCCTGTCAAAAATTTCTTTCGCTTTATTAGGAAAATTCTCCTTGCAATACTTCTCATAGGGCTTTGCATACATAGATGCCGAATACGCTCTCTTCATAGACAAACCACCTTTCTAAACAATGATATCTTAAAGGCATTAAATCTGCCTTCAATTCATCAAATATTTTCAAATTTTGCAATCAATGATTAGCTCAAAAACATAAAAGCCATCTACAGTGACAAGTCAATCGTCCTCGTCGCAATCCTATCGGCAAGATGCCTGTTGTGCGTGACCGCAATAATTCCCATATTCCTTTTATCCGCCTCCGCCAAAAGAACATTCCATATCTGCGCCTGCGTAATGACATCTAACATCGTGCTTATCTCATCACAGATAAGATAATCTGCGCCGCTCATAAGCGCCCTCGCCACACAGAAGCGTTGAAGCTCGCCGCCGGACAGCTCCCTTGGAAATCTGTCAAGCCAAGCTTTCTCAATGCCAAAGGCATGAATTACAGACTCATCAATTTTGCCGCTCTCCTCAAGCACACGCCTAAGCCTCCATCTCGGATTTATCGCTTTTTCGGGGTGCTGGTAAATTAACTGCACAGGGCACACACCTTTTTTCGGAAGCGGCTTGCCATCCAGCAAAATCTCTCCCTTGATGGGTTTTATGTATCCCGATAAAAGCATGGCAAGCGTGGACTTGCCGTAACCGCTCGGCGCAAAAATTGCAAGCCGCTCGCCCTTTTCAACCTTTACATTGCAATCCTCAAGCACCCACGGCTGTTTTTTGTCATAGCGAAAATAAATATTTCTCGCCTCAAGCGCCATGATAACACCTCACTTCCCCGCCCCTAACATCACGCACAGGCGGAACATTTTTCTCACACTCCTCTGTCTTATAAGGACAGCGCGGCGCAAAAAGACAGCCATTTGGCAGATTTCCCGCATAAGGCTGAAAACCCGGAATAGGTTCAAAACCATTCTGCGGAAGAGCCCTCCAAAGTGCCTTGGAATAAGGGTGTCTCAGCGCATCAACACCCATCCTAAAATCCGATGCAAGCGCCGTCTCAACTGTAGTTCCCGCATAGAACACGGCAACCCTGTCCGCAAACTCAACCGCCAAATCTATGTCATGCGTTATAAGAATGACCGCTTTTCCCTCGTCCGCCATCTCGCGGAACATTTTTAAAGCCTCAAGTGCCTGATAAAGACTCATTCCCGGTGTCGGTTCATCCGCAATTATAAGCTCGGCATCCGTAATCAGTGCTGTTGAGACAAGCACTCTCCTCGCCATTCCTCCCGAGAGCTGAAACGGATAAAGCTGTGGTGTGTTATTTGGAAGCTGCAAACGCTCAAACAATTTTTTCCTTTTCTGTGTCGGCTTTGGTCTTAAATGTCCATCCACCTGCGCGCCAACCTTCATAAGTGGGTCAAGATATGCCACCGACTGAGGCACAAGTGCGATTTCATTTCCCCTCAACTTCTCCTGCAAACTAGGTGTGAGCTCCTGTCCCTTGTAGTGCAAATGCCCCTGCACTTTTGCATTGTCTGGAAGAATACCCAAAATGGCAGATGCAAGCAGACTTTTCCCGGAACCTGATGAGCCCGCAATCGCCACAATTTCTCCCGGATGCACAGTCAGATGCAAATCGGAAATGACCTTTAAATCTGCCTG
This sequence comes from Eubacteriales bacterium, assembly GCA_050874385.1. Classification (GTDB taxonomy): domain Bacteria; phylum Bacillota; class Clostridia; order Lachnospirales; family Lachnospiraceae; genus CAG-882. The sequence continues at coordinate 122,346 of JBNMKO010000001.1, read as the reverse complement.
CTCAAGCCCATGCTCATACATGCAAAATGATACCGATAAATTATGTATTTCAAGCAGTGTATCTTTTTTCTGTTCCATAAAGTCCCCCTGTCGCTGCTTTTGCAGTAACTCAAATATTAATGAAAACTTGTAAAAATATTTCTCTATTCCTGCGCGCTATACGGGTCAAGTATCATCCTAAGATTATCACCCAATTTATCCACAAGCAATACTATAAGCACAAGAGTTATCCCCGGAAGTACCGCCGTCCACCACATTCCCGTTGATAAATAGCGCATACTCTCCGCAAGAATAATCCATATTGCCGACTGCTCGGGCGGCAGTCCAAAACCCAGAAAAGATATCGAAGCTTCATGCAAAATCGCGTGTGGAAACATTAGAACAAGACCAACAAAAAACTGTGGAACAAGATGCGGCAGAAGATGATTTACTAAAATCCAGCCACTCGATTTTCCGAGCCTGCGCGACACGGCTATGTACTGCTGTGAGCGAAGCTGCAAAACCTCACCTCTTATTAGTCTAGCAAGACTGCACCAGTGCGTCGCGGCGATACCGACAAGCAATCCCTTCATTCCTCGCCCAAGTGAAAATGATATCAGAATAATCAAAATTGTGTGTGGCACACTCATCACGAGGTCAATAATCCAGTTGATTGCCCCGTCAATCCACTTAGAGCCTGTAGCCGCCGCAATCCCAACAAGCACCGCAATCACGGCACTTATGGCTGACGCGGCAATACCGATGGTTATGCTCACCGACAGTCCCTTTAACGTGCGAAGAAAAACATCACGCCCCAGTGCGTCCGTTCCAAAAGGATGTCTAAGACACGGAGATATCTTTGCGTTCAAAAAACTCCCTGTCACCGCATCCTCCGGGATAAATATACCTGCTACATAGACAATCAATAAAATTGCTGTCAATATTGCTACTAAAATTACTGCCTTTTTTCTGTTATTCAAGTAATTTATTCTATTTTGCATCTTATCTGCCCACCTCCCGAATTTGAGGGTCAATCACACCGTAGAGCAGATTTGCAATCATATTTCCGACACAGACAAAAAGTGTGGAAAACAGCGTAATTCCAAGAAGCAGAGGGACATCCCCCTGCAATCCCGCCGCCGACACCGCACTGCCAAGCCCCGGATAGCTGAACACGTTCTCCGCCATCACAGAGCCGCCAAACAACTCCGCAAACGACGCAAACTGTAACGTCAACGCCGGAAGTAAAATATTCCTAAAACCATGGCGGCGCAGAATAGTCCATTTTCCCTCGCCTCTCGCCCTTGCAAACAAAACATACTCGCTGTTTAAAACATCTATAAGTTTTTGTCTTGTGTGCAGTGCAATATTTGAAAATGACATAAGACTGAGCGTAAACGCCGGAAGAATAAGGTGATAAATTTTCTGTCCAACAGTCACATTTTCACTCAACACACCTATCGGCGACGAAAATCCTATCGGAAACCACCCAAGCCACACGGAAAACACAAGCAAAAACAACAGACCAAGCCAGAATGTCGGCATTGAACTCAATATGTAACATATTTTTTTCAGTATTTTATCCGGCAGACGGTCACGGTACATTCCCATCACGCATCCGAGTGCAAAGCCAATAACCCCTGCCAGTACCCAAGCGCATAACATAAGCGCAAGAGAGTTTGCAAAACGCTCCCAAATGATATCCGCGACGGGTCTGCGATAAATCGCCGACTCACCCATGTTTCCATGCAAAAGCTCGTTAAGCCATGTAAGATACTTTTTCACGGGCGGCTCATTTACTCCCCAGTAAGCCTCTATTTCTGCGCGTTTTTCCGGCGAAACTGCCGTTCCAAGCCCCAAAATATACTGCTGCACCGGGTCAATCGGCGATGCACTGACAAGTGTAAAGGATATGATGCTCACGGCAAGCAACAGGGATATTATTTTCAAACCATACGCCACGAAAGTCTTAAAAAGCCGCGAAAAAATTCCTATTTTCATTGCTACCTCTTTATAATCTGCAATATTTTATTCATCCCATGTCCACTCATTTAGATTTTGAATAAGAGGCAGTCCGTGACCGTGACCATGAATCGGCTGATTGCCTATGGAAAGCCCGTCACGCACATAGGTCACATGGTCAAGATTTACAATCCACACCCATGGACACTCTCCCTGCATTGCCGTTCCCGTCGTGCCATCCCACTGTACTTTGCGCCAGTTTTCGTTTGCCTCCTCAACGGTGAGCGCCGACATCGCCGCATTCAGATAGCTGTCGGTAGTCTCATTCATGTAACCCTCCGGGTTATAGAAATCGTCAAGCAAAGCCCCCTCCGAGCGGTACAAATAATATGTCTCATTAGGGCTTGAAGAACCCCAGCCCATCAAAACAGCCTCCGAGAACATAACCCTCATAATCTCATCCCAGCTCATGCCCTCGACATTTACCTTTATTCCGACTGCCATCAACTGTTCTGCCGCCGCCATTCCGACTGCCTGTCGCACCGAGTCCCCCGAAGGATATACACACCTAAACTCCGCCTTAATGCCGTCCTTTTCTACAATTCCGTCACCGTCCGTGTCAGACCAGCCCGCATCCGCGAGAAGCTTTTTTGCATAATCCACATCTGTCTCTATCTTTACATCCGGATTGTTCCACGGCATCCCATCATTTTCCGAGTAAGCCGGTCTGCCGTAACCATTTAAAACCACATCCGCAATCTGCTGGCGGTCTATCGCGTAAGCTATCGCCTGACGTATTTCCAGATTGCATGTGACATTATTTCCTATCGGCGCACCACTTGCGGTTGTCTTTCCCTCATTCGGAAGAACAGGAAGCGTAAAACCACGGTTATCCGCAGAAGTGATTGCCTCGACATGATATCCATTTACCTGTGTGGTCGCAAGCGTCGCCACAGAGTATGCCACATCGACCTGTCCAGCCTGCACAGCCGCAAGCGCGGCATCCTCAGACATAAACACAACCGTCACATTTTTAATTTCGGGAACACCGCCGTAATAATTCTCATTTGCCGTAAAAATTATCTGCTCCTGCGCTCTCCACTCCACAAATTTATACGGACCCGAACCAATCGGATTTCTGCCATAGTCCTCACTGTATGCATGTTCAGGCACTATTCCGACAGATGCGAGCGTGTTAAGAAAAATGGCTGTCGGCTTAGAAAGCGTGATGACAACAGTGTTTTCATCCTGTGCAACGGCACTCTCCATATATGTTAGGTCAAACGAACCCTGCGCCGCCTTAGCTGTCTCAAGCGTGAAAGCCACATCTCTTGCTGTAACCCTCTCCCCATCCGTAAAAAATGCGTCATCGCGTATGGTAAATGTCCATGTAAGCCCATCATCCGACAACTTGTAATCCGTAGCCAAATCATTCTCAAAGTTCAAATCCGCATTGTATTTCACAAGAGTACTCTGAACTATCGGCGAATTGCCATGTCCCCACCCCTTTGTCGGGTCGAGGGTTTCCGGTTCAGAGCCTATTGCTATCACAACACTGTCTTTTTTACCTGCTGCCAGCTGTGCCTTATCGGCGTTGGTGTCATTGTTGCTGTTATTTAACCCATTGCTTATATTATTGTTATTATCTGTACTATTGATATTGTCATTATTATTTGAATTATCACTTATATTATTGTTACTATTTGTATTGTTGATATTACTCTTACCATTTGTTTTATTCTGACATGAGGTGATACCGACAACCACCATCACAATAAGAAGTAATGCAAAAATTCTTTTTTTCATATATAATTTCCTTTAAGTAATCATAATCATGTTAAATTTAAAAGTATACTTATGTTGTACTGTAGCAATTCTATAAATAATGCGCATCTTATCTAAAGCAGTATTTTTAGATAATTATCTATAAATGAGCAAATTTAAAATATTACACAAATTTATTCATGGATATTTTTCTTTAAATCTATTTTAAGTTTAAACAAATATTATCTATTTGTGTTGAGTTTTTTATAATTGCTCATTTATAGTAATTATGAAACTATATTTTATAATTAACAGTTTTACAATTTTGTGATTTGAACAATTATTTAAAAGCAATATTTTAAGAGCTGGAAAATTGCTATAATTGATTGTTATTATTTTGTTATTTTTGCCATAATGTTCTGAATGGACTCCCCATTCTCCCCCGCTATGCGCGCAATATCATCATATTCATATTTTCTTCGCTCCACACCGTACCCAGATGAAACTTTACAGCGAACAGAACCGTACTCCGTCTCAACAGTCTCCGTATGCCTGTCGAGCACATACCTGCGCATCTTATTCTCACGGATGCCAATCGTTGTCGTATACTTAAAAATTTCCTGAACGATAGCTTCTCTGTCATTTTCACGGCACATAACTTTAATCAAAGTTCCCGGACGTGATTTTTTCATGCCGATTGGAATGGTATACACATCCAGTGCACCCGCCTCGAACAGTCTGTCCATGGCAAATCCGACAGCCTCTCCTGTCATGTCATCCACATTACAGCTAAGTTCACATATCTCATCCGAATGGTCAGCAGTATCGCCGAGCATCACACGCACACAGTTGGCCGCCTCGAAATCCTTTTTGCCCATTCCATAACCAATGCTTTGCACTTTCATGGCTGGCATACTTCCAAAACTTGTCGCAAAATACTTTAAAAGAGCCGCACCTGTAGGTGTACAAAGTTCTCCTTTTACATTTCCCCCATAAATCGGAGCATCCTTTAATATGTAAGCCGTTGCAGGAGCCGGAACGGGAAGTATTCCATGTGCGCACCTGACCTGTCCACTCCCCACATGTATAGGTGACACAACCACCTCGCCAACGGCAAGACGGTTCATAAGCATACAAACCGCCGTGATATCCGCTATCGCGTCCATCGTACCGACCTCATGGAAATGTATCTCCGTTACCGGAACACCGTGAACATGGCTCTCCGCCTCTGCAATCAGCCCATACACTGCCATAATATCATCCTGCACCTTTTTCGGAAGTGCAAGATGCTCCCTGACTATATGCTCAATGTCGTGCATACTGCTGTGATGGTGGTGATGCCCGTCAGCGTGGTTGTGGTCATGGTGGTGATGCTCGTCAACATGCGTGTGATTCAAGTCGTGATTATGTTCCTCAATATGCATCTGCTCAGCGTGGCAATCATTTTCATGCATGTGCGTATGCTCCGTTCCCAGGCAATGCTCCTCCGCATGTGAATGTTCCGCTTCATGGCAATGTCCATCAGCATGTATATGTTCTGTCTCGTGGTTATGAACCTCCTCATTGTCATGGCTTTCTTCCTCCTCTCCGTTCACTGTCACGGTCATATGTGTTCCTGTGATACCGCATTTTACTGACGGTTCGTTTTTGAAGGTGACACACGGAATACCAAGCGCATTAAGCTCATTCACAAATTCATCCCTATTAGGAAGTAATTCCAACAAAGCTGCCGCAAGCATATCTCCGGCAGCACCCATATTACAATCAATGTACAATGTTCTCATAATTAAATTCTCCTCCAGTTTATATTATTAGCAAAATAATTTCCTTCCACAATTATTGCTCTGCACAGCAAAAGTGAATGGAAATTTCCTTGATATTTTCAAACAGTAAACTACCACTTTATAACAAATTCAAGTAATCGCTATTCCATTTAGACAAAACTGCCATAATCTGGTCAGAAATCCGGATATCACGCTTTATGATAGAATCCATATCCCACTGTTGTATGTTTAACTCTCCCATGTGTTTCGTAACAGCAATTTTTGAAAGGCTGTATTCCTTTTTCTTCTTTCCAAAATAGCCATTTCCTGCAACAATATTTAATTTTTTCTCAAATGGAAGCTTATTTCCTATGTGCTCAATCTTCTCCTTGATTGAGGCATCAGGCATATCAGGAAAATAGTTAGTCTGCCATTTCTGTGGAAAGATGTGTTCAATCTCCCACCGCTCCGGCAAAAGTTCATCCTGCTGTTGATATGCAATCGTTTTTAACAGCATACGCACAACACCTCTATACGGGTTCTGAATCCGCGCCTCCAACTGGCTGGTATCAATATCTTTGAAATCAAACACAGGTGTAGCGGACGATACAATGGCGGAATTTAATTTCATAATATCTGGTTTAACCGCATTGATAGTGGGGGTTAATAAATATTTTGTCATCAATTCCCTCAATAGCTTATTAAGAAACAGACCGAATTTTGTCTCAAAATCCTCTCTCTTTCGATAGGAAATATAATAAATAATAACAGGATATTTCCAATACTCATTAGGATATGAACTCAATATATCAAGCGAACATTTAATTTTTGCATTTTTTGACCAAGGCTCGTCCTCAATTTCTTCTCCCTTGTTTACCACCTTCCACAAATTTAAAATTACAAACAAATCATCCATCAAATCAGGCTTATATAATCTCTCAAATTTATTTTCTGCGTAATACTTTCTGACACCAGGAGTGGTTGTTTTTGTATCTTGCTCCAACGCACGAAGATAAAACATATTATAGTAGAAAAGCTGCTGAATACTTTCATTCACATGTTCAGACTGCTCGTCCAATTCCTTCCAACGGTCTATGAAGTTTTTCTTTTTATTTTCCTCAAGGTGATTATAAATTTTTGCCTTAAAAATATCCGCATCAGAAAGAGGCAGACCTCTATCATTCAATGTTGAAAATATGGTAAGCGCCGTATCCTGCGTATCCGCTGTGATAGGCAGCAAAATTGCCTGATTTAAAAGTGCATATATAAACTGATAAATCATAAGTGGATTTTCGGCAGAATGATTTTCAAACAACTTTTGAAAATATATGTAATTTCTTGAGTAGTTATCCTTTGCATTTTCATCCGCTTTTCCCGTCTCAAGTATAGAGCGCAAAACCTCATTGCCTTCGTTATTGATAACTTTTGATGTCAAAAGTATATTTTTATAATCAACCTTGCCAGTCAGCTTGTTCGTCCTCCAAATTGCCGGTTCAATCTTTCCTATAAAATTATTTGCCTCCTCAGTCCTCTCATCCACCGGTGTATCAATCAGTTTCGTGTAGATAGCGCGAAGCAGCAAAAACAGCGAGGTGATACGCTGCTGACCATCAATAATTTCCTGCTCCCCATCCGCATTTTCATAAGCTACAACACTTCCAAGAAAATATGAGCCGTCACGCTCTGTACCACCATTTGTAGCTGTAAATTCCCATAAATCCTCAAAAAGTGTACCCGCCTGTTCACTCGTCCACGCATAGGGACGCTGATACTCCGGGATAACAAATGGCTTCTTTTTTCCACTTCCAAGAAGTTCCGCCACGCTCTGTTTATTTACTTCTATTGTTGTTGGCATTTTTGTATCTCCTTATCTTAATATAATTTTAAATTTTTTCTTGAACATTTTTTGATAAAATATAAAAATTGAAACTCACTTCTTTGACAAACTACAAATCACCTCACAATGATTAGTCATCGGAAATAAATCAACCCCCACCATCTTTTCAACCTTATACCCCTTCTTTTTGAGCACACCCAAATCACGCGCGAGCGTATCCGGACCACAAGAAATATAGACTATTCTCTTAGGTGACAGCTTAGCAACACAGTTTAAAAATGCCTCATCACTTCCTGAGCGCGGCGGGTCCATGAACACGACATCTGCATGTTTACCGTTCGCCGCCATCTTTGTCATAAATTTTCCTGCATCATCACAGTAGAAACGGATATTTTCCATGTTGTTGCGCTTTGCGTTGGCAATGGCATCCTTTACCGCGTCGGAGTTTAACTCCACACCGATAACGCTGCCACTCATATTTTCTGGTGATTTAGATTTCGCCGCCTTTGCCATATAAGCCGCCGCCGTAATTCCTATTGTCCCAATTCCGCAGTAGGCATCTATGACAGTCTCATTTCCAGTTAGCCCTGCAAATTCGATTGCTTTGTTGTATAAAATTTCTGTCTGTACGGAGTTCACCTGATAGAACGACTTAGGCGAAATGCGGAATGTATTGCCGCACAGCACGTCCTCAATGTAGCCTTTTCCATATATAGTCTGCTCCCTGTCACCGAGCACCATTGATGTGCGCTTATCATTGATATTCATCACGATAGTCGTTATCTCAGGGTGCTCCTTTAAAAGTGCCTTGACAAAATTATTTTTCGATGGAAACATTGTGCTCGATAGCACCAGCACAACCATAATCTGCCCTGTGCTGTGCGCCGTTCTGATAAGTACATGGCGGAAAAGCCCTGTTCTTCTGTCCTCGTCGTAGACCTTGAGCTTGAATGACGGAAGAAGCTTTCTGATTGTGGCTATTATGGCATCAGCTTTTTCATTCTCAATAAGGCAGTTGTCAACCGCAACTACTTTGTGAGTCCCTTCCTCGTATACACCCGATATAATGTTTCCTTTTCTGTCCGTCGTGAACACAGCATGTACCTTGTTGCGATAATGCAAAGGGTCGTCCATGCCGATTACCTCGGTCAGCTTTCCATAAGGAGCCAAAAGCTTTGCAAGTGCCTCCTTCTTTATATTTAACTGTTCTGCATAATCATGTGCGAGCAGATTACAGCCACCACACTTTTTATCATATGGGCAATTATATTTCACATTTTTCATACCAATTCCTCACTAATTTCCATCAATCAATATTTCTTACTCAACAATTATTATTTGATATATTCTTTAATTTCATGGTTTTGTCAAAAATTATATATTCACACGTTTACTTGTCGCCGCATTAAAAAATATACTATTGCCAACATTTTCTGACTTACACTCCCGACAGCTCATCAAAATCAGGTATAAAGCTGTCCTTAGCCACATCCCCCTCCTGAATAAATGCGTTCTCCACACCAAGGTCGATTGCATAATCCACAACCTCATCGTACTCCTCATTCGTCACGCACCTTGCAAGCTCAGGATAAAGCGCATTAAGTTTGCCACCCGGCATTAGCTCCGGCATCGGAGTATACTGGCTCATTATGCTCATATAGATATCGTCACCGTATGTATCATAGAGATACTTTACAACCGCTTTGGAATCAGATGTACACCCCGGAAGCACAAGGTGGCGAACTATCATTCCGCGCTTCATTATAAGACCATCCTCGTCTGTCGCAGAATTTTCCTCTATTTCATCGACAATTTCATCAATATCCTGCCTTGATTTACTATTGGCATTATCAAAAAAGTTTAATGCACCATTATCAATATCTGATATATCTTGAGTTTTTCCATTAAAAACAATATTTTTTTCTGGTTGTTTCTGACTTTTATTTCCTAATTTATTTTCAAGCTCAAACATCGACTTTCCCACCTGCCTGAACATTTCTGCCAAAGCTATCTTTGCAATATCAGGGTAGTCCTCGGCTTTGCTGTACTTCTTTGCAAGCTCGTGTGACATATACTTCATATCCGGCAGATATATATCCACAAGACCATCAAGCATTTTTAGCGCCTCGACCTTCTCATAGCCACCGCTGTTGTACACCACAGGAAGCCTCATGCCCTGCTGCCTCGACAAATCAAGTGCCGCCGCAATCTGTGGTATATAATGCGTTGGTGTCACAAGGTTAATGTTTAGTGCCCCTCGCTCCTGTTGTTCAAGAAAAATCTCAGAAAGACGCTCAACAGAAATCCTCTTCCCCACCTTAGAATTTGCAATATTAGAATTTTGGCAGAACACACATCCTAGCGGACATCCCGAAAAAAACACCGTCCCCGAACCATGTTCTCCTGATATGCAAGGCTCCTCCCACATGTGAAGAGCCGCCCTCGCCACATATATATCGCTGTCACAACCGCATCTACCGCGCACACCATGAAGCCTGTCCACACCGCACTCCCTTGGACAAAGCGTGCATGACGATGCATCATATTTCCATTCCATAATAACTCCATTCATCAAACCATAAAATTTTACTCTCATCCAAAATAAACAAGATTTCTCTTATTTAGAAATGTTCTATAATATTTACAATAAAATTATCGTATTTATCTTACTATATCAGTGTCTATATTCCAAGTAAATTTAATTATTCTTTAAAATTTTTCTCCAATAAATAATGTTACAACAACACCTATATGCCATACCTTAACAAATCAAGAAGTCCACATTATAAAACTTTTTATCCTACTCACGCAACAACTAAACTTTCAATACCTACTATCAATCCAAAGAACCCCTTAATAGCATTGATTTTGTAAAATGTCACCACACTTGACCGAAACATTATGTATATGTTAAAATAATTGAATTAAAATTTTAGTGTAAAAATAACACACAAATTTCAGAAAGGACTAAACATGAACCCAGCAAAATTATTTCAGTTAAAATCATCATGGGACCGCTTTACCGCAGCCCATCCAAAATTTCCGATGTTCCTTCGCGCGGTATCTGGAAACGATGTGATAAAGGAAGGGACAATTATAGAGGTCAACATTACAACAGACGATGGACGTAACTTTTCAACAAATGTCAAACTTACAGCCGAGGATATGCAGTTATTTTCCGATGTAAAAGAAACTCTAAAATAATTGAATTTACGATAAAAACGGGAAAAACATTTTACAGTGTAATATGTTTTTCCCGTTTTTTATTCAAAATATCCGTAAAACTCAAAATTATCAATCACATGGATATTGCAATCGACTCCCGGACCAGATTATATAATAATCTTCATGTTGTCCTCTCTGTGGAACAAATAGTAATGAAAAATGGACTTTTGCGCTTTTTATACCATTATGCCTGTAAAAGAATAGCTGCATAGGCTGTTCCTCATTCCTCTATTCTTTTTTATGGCAAAAATAAATCAATTTTTTTCATAATTGCCCATTCATAGTTTTTAAATTCACTCAAAATCATAATTCACCCACACACTCATCTCTCCCTCGCCGCGGTTATTCCACGCATAATAAGGAACATAGGTGAGCTTTACATCCTCATACTGTGGCTTTTTGAGTGTGCTGTACAAAGGTGCTTCAACAGACCGTGACGCATCCAAATTTCCTATGACGCTTGTCTGCACGTCTTTGTCAGCAGTCGCAGTTCCATTTAAATCTGCCATTCTTTTTCCGTCAATCCTTATTGCCACCACATCATCCCCTGCAATGTTGAGCATGATTTCTTCCGGCTGTGCGGCAGCATTCACTCTCAATTTGTGAAGCTGTGCACCGTTGTCAGTCTCCTCAAGGCAGTAAATGAACGGACCTCTTCTTAACGCCGTCTTATTCATGTCCTCGCGAACCTCATTGTTTGCCGCGATGAACTCTGTCTCCATAGAGAGTTCAAGCTTCACCTCGTCGCCCTTTTTCCAGTCGCGTGTTATGTATAAATAACCGTCTTTAAGCTGTGCTGTACTCTCATCGAGTTCCCCCGTCACACCGCTAACCTTGAACTTTGCACTCCACTCAGGAACACGAATTGCAAGAGTGCCGTGAACAGGCTCCTCGTTAGTGCTGCTGTACACCGTAGTTCCCTGCCAAGGCATATCCGTCGTCACATAAAAGCTCATACATTTCTTTGACGCACTGTTCTCATCATTTGCTGCGTCACAGTCTCCCGTCTGTCCGACATATTTTTTTACATTTCCTCCCACAAAAAGATGTGCAAAAAGTGTATCGTCATTCTCAGTGTAGGCATACATTGCAAGCGAGCTCAAAAGTCTTGCGATGTTCGGCGGACAGCACGCGCAGCCAAACCATTTCTGGCGGACTGACTTTACATGGAATTTTCTCGCGTCCTCGTGGCATGCCTTAGGATAAACCTCAAGCGGATTTACATAGAAAAAGCTCTTTCCGTCGGCTGCCATTCCCGCAAGCACCGTATTGTATAAAGCGCGCTCCATAACGTCCGCAAAGCGTCTTTCGGGCTTTATCTGCAACATTCTTCTGGCAAAAAATACAAGTCCTATCGCGGCACATGTCTCCGAGTAGGCTGTGTCATTTGGCAAATCATAATTGAACGAGAATGCCTCGCCAAGATGCGTCGCACCTATTCCGCCCGTAACATACATTTTCTTCTGTGTTATGTTATCCCACAATTTAAGACATGCGTTATAGAGCGCCTCATCGCCGTCAACCATTGCCACGTCAGCCATTCCCGAATACAGATACACGGCGCGCACAGAATGTCCCACAGCCTCGTCCTGCTCGCGCACAGGAAGATGTGCCTGATGATATGAATGGCGAAGCTCGTCCTCATGTCCTTTCTTTACGACCTCCGGGTGTTCACCGTCAAAATAATACGGTCTTGTACCCCTCTGATTTATGAAAAACTCAGAAAGCTCCTTATATTTTTCCTCGCCTGTCACATCATATAGGCGCATAAGTGCCATCTCGGCAATCTCATGTCCCGGATAGCCCTTTTTCTTGCCATCCTCATTTCCAAAACAGTCATAAATGTAATCCGCAAAGCAGCGCGCCGCATTTAGAAGCTTATCCTTTCCTGTCGCCTCGTAATATGCAACCGCGCCCTCGGTCAGATGCCCGAAGCAGTAAAGCTCATGGTTGTCACGAAGGTTCGTGAACACTTTTGACATATCATTGATTATATAGTATGTATCAAGATACCCGTTATCCTGCTGTGCCGCACAAACAATGTCGATTGCGCCGTCGGCTATGCGCTCAAGCTCCTCATCCGGGTGCTGTGTTAGCGAGTAGGCAACCGCCTCAATCCATTTTGAAAAATCGCTGTCCTGAAAAAGGAAGCCGTAAAATCTGTCCTCCATGTGCTCCATATCCTGCGGAAGCGTCTCAAAGGTGTCAAGCGGCCATATCTTCTCCTGATACTTTTCGCCAAGCTCACGCCTTGCCTTTGTAATCTTTCCCGCCACCTTGAAATTTCTCATACAGAAGCTCGGTGCCGCCCCCTCAACGCGGTCATTGAGCGCATCCCACTGGTATGGAATAACCTCATTTCTGACAAGCTCCATCTTTTCCTTCCAGAACTTGTCATCCACCTTGACATCCCTAAGTGATAATGGTTTTGCGTACTGCATTTTATTCCCTCCAAATTTACTTATATTTCTGTTTCACACTAATCCCAATGCTGCTCTTAATGGCACAAATATCAACGAAAAACATGCTTTTTACAGTTTTTCCATTAATCCAGCCATATTTAAATATTGTGAAATGGCAATACAATTTAGACAATGTTCTGCCTTAAATATATTTTCACACTAATAACTGCCACATGCACTCCCATGCCACACAGTAACTATATAGTATCATTTTACATAAAAATAGTACATGCAAAAAACACGGCAAAAAGTGAAAAAAGGTTAGATTTTTAATTTTGCATAATTTCAAGACCATTTGCACTTCTTTTAAAAAATAATATGTGGTATAATGTTTTCACCTGAATTGTCAACTGCCGTTTCCGATAAGGCATCGCGATTATTTATCAATTTTCAGCGGACTATATTAAATATCAGCAAAAGAAAGGTGGACTTAAAATGAAAGAAACACCACGCTCGCTAATTGAGCAACAAATCAAAAAAGAAAAGATTTCAAAAAAGATAGCCTCACACATAGGAACTCCTACTTGTGTTATCTTCCTTGTGGTGGCTATCATCATGGCTGTCATCGTCAAGATACAGCTCGACACCTCCAATGAGAGGGAGCTGACACTTGAATCGCAGTCAGCCTCAAACGAGTTAAACACATTTTTTCAGCAATATCTAAAATCAGTAAGTCATTTGTCTGTAAATCCACAAGTGTTAAACACAATCGCAGATGCAGATGCCACCCACAGTATCACACAAGCCAATGACTATTCTTCCGTGCTCCAGTACATGGTAAATATGCAGCAGGAGGACTCAGACAATATAATGGCTGTATGGATTGCGTCCATCAAGGCAAATGTACTAACACAGTCCGACGGCTACACAAGCGGTTCAGAATTTGAGATAACATCGCGCGAATGGTATTCCGTTGCACAGACAAAATCGCCTATGCTCACAAAGCCTTACATTGATGCCAGCACAGGTCAGACCATCGTGAGCGCCGCCGCTCCTGTGATAGACAGCAAATCCGGAAAGGTTATCGGCATGGCAGGACTTGACCTGTCACTCGCACATGTCGGCGAAATTTTAAGCCAATGTACCATAGGTGATACAGGCTATGTGATAATGACAGCTTCCGACGGAACTATCATATATCACCCGGACAGCTCACTTATCCAGAAGTCGCTCGGAAGCCTTGATATCTCCTCCAATGTGACAAATCTTGTGTCATCGGGAAAGGACGGCTTTGTAAAATACAGTATAAACGGCTCGACAAAATACGGCTTTGTCACTCCGATAGATGACACCGGATATGTAGTGTTCAGCAGTCTTTCATCGGGAGAATATTCCCAGAGCCTTGTCCGAATGATAATTGCAATGGTTATCATATTTACAATAGGTGTAGGTATCATATTTGTTGCAATCAAAACTGTCTCCGCTTCAATCACAAAGCCTATCGAGACACTTGATATTGCCGCAAAGGAGCTCGCTGACGGAAACCTTGATGTTCAGCTTGAGGTCACAAGCAACGATGAGATAGGTGAACTTGGACACTCCATACAGCAGACCGTCGCCCGCCTAAAGGTCTACATTGCATACATTGACGAAGTATCACAAGTACTCTCCGACATGGCAGACGGCACGCTTTCAATTTCCTTGAAGCAGGAATACACAGGAGATTTCAGCAAGATTAAGGATGCACTTTTAAATATTTCCTCATCATTGACGGAGATTATGACAGGTATAACCAAAAGCTCCAATCAGGTTTCCACCGGCTCGGACGACCTTGCAAGGGCTGCGCAGACCCTCGCCGAGGGCGCTACTAACCAGGCGGCCTCCGTCGAGGAGCTTGTCGCAACAACGGACAGCATTGTCACTGAACTGCGTACAAGTAAAGAAGACGCTCTAAACTGTGCATCCGAGGCAAAGAAAGTCACTGCCCTAGCTGACAGCAGCAAATCACAGATGAAAGATATGCTTGACGCAATGCAGAAAATCAGCGAGACATCAAATCAGGTTGTCAGCATTATACATACGATTGAAGAAATTGCAGACCAGACAAATCTTCTCTCACTCAACGCATCAATCGAGGCGGCAAGAGCGGGTGAGGCAGGACGAGGCTTTGCTGTTGTGGCATCCGAGATAGGCACTCTCGCAACACAAAGTTCCGAGGCGGCAGCCACAACCAAACAGCTTATCAGCGTTTCCATCGCTGAGATTGAAAAAGGTGTCACACTTGCAAATCAGGTGACAGATACACTTGAAACTGTTGTATCAGGTATTGACAATGTCAGCACAATGGTAACACATACCGCTGACCTCTCCGTTGAACAGGAGCAGAATATGAAACAGATGCAGGAGGGCATCGACAGCATAGCCCAGGCAGTTCAGGACACTTCCGCCACAGCGCAGGAAAGTTCAGCCACATCCGAGGAACTTGCCGCACAGGCAACCGTACTCACAGAGCTTATAAAACGCTTCAAGTTATAAAAATATATTGATTGCTATTATTTTCTTGTAGCAGACAAAAAAGCAAGGATGACTTACCGCCTCCTTGCTTTTTCTTATTTACCTACCCTACGGCTCACATTTTCCGCAAGGCTCATACCCCATATCTATGAGCTCATCCCTTGTTCCGCTATAATCAAGCCGGTTTTCAGACTTAATTTTCTCAACCGACGAGCACCATGTATAGTGAAATTTCTTTGAACTGGTATTTACAACATAATCTGTTGTGGACTGCGTGTCATTATCTCCAACCTGCTGCCCGCTTTCTTTTGTTGTATCTGCATTGGAAGCTTTATCGGAAACTTCCGTCGCTGTCTCTGTAGAGGTTGTAACGTTCGCGCCTTCATCCGCAAGGGCGCTCTCACCTGTCGCATAGTCTATGACAATTCCGTCCTGCACATTGTATATGAACATACAAAAGCTAAGTCCGTCCTCGTCCCCAAGGCACATAGCCTCCATTAAAACACCTTTTGCCACAAGATTATCTCCCTCAAAAAGCGGTGTCACCCTGTATAAAAGCCTTGCGCTCTCATCGTACTTCAACGTATCCAAAACTTGATTTTCAAGCTCCAACATATCAAGATTGAACTGTCTTGTCCCGGTGATAAGATTTCTCGTGTCATCATTCAATCCCGAAACGGCGTACATGAGAAGGTGGCATCTGTTGTACAGATACATCTCCGATATAACCGACTTATCGTACTTTGCGGTATGCCAACCGCTTGGCTTGATATGGCCAATCTCTCCCCTTGCCTCTGTCGGAAGTGTCGAGTTGGAGAACAGCCCTATACAAGTTCCGCATCTTCCAAGCCCGTCAAGCTCCGAAAGGTAGATAAAATTGTCACCTGTGTAATTTCTTAATCTGTCATCAAAAAAAGGAACATTGTCATTTACTATGTAAAAATCAGTGCCGCTGTAATCGGGTATAGAAAGAGCACTTACATCTATCAGAAGGTCGTCACTTGAAAGCGGTTGGTCATCTTGTATCTGACCGACATTCGAGTCCGCTTCTGCCTTATTTTCCGGTAATTCCTGTGTTTCCTGTACCGCGCTGTCCTGCCCGCTTGCCTGCTGTGTGGCAATGTCAACTCCAGTCGTACTTTGGTAAGTCTGCCCGTCTAAATCTGTACCATGGTCTGCACTGTCGCATCCTGTTACGGCAAAAACCACAACCGCCCAAAATATCAACAAGGAATTTTTGATTTTTCCAAATCCAGCAATATGTTTTCTTATAATTTTATTCATTTTTCTGCACTTCCTTTTACAAATTTAAAAATATTAGCCTCTATATTAGAAAATATTGTTATGAGCAAATAGATAAGCGGATTGTGAATATTCGATTAACTGTTTCACAATTTTTGCTTATTTTACGTTCACACTTTTCCTCCTGCAAATTTACCAATCATCTTAAATAATCTGAAAGGCTCAAAAATACGAGAACCACACAAGCAATACCCATCAAAACTCTTGCAATTTTCTGACCTACAAGATAAAAATCACTCGGTTCGGGGTCATTCACCGCAAATCCATACTCTATAAGAAAGAAAAATTTTGGAAAAACAATATCTATCGCCAATATCGCCAAAACAAATATCAATATTGCAAGCATGTATACATTTCCACGTATAGTATATTTTCCTGAAGCCAAACTGAAAATCCAACTATCCGATGGAAATTTGACATTATGTTCTTCTGTGCCGCTTGCGACAATATCATTGTCACTAACATTTGTTTTATTTTCATCAGGCCAAGAGGCATAAATTCCGTTTTCAACACCATTGATATATTCATCATCCGAACTATCCGAAAAAAACATATATCCTCCGTCATTATGTTCTACTCTTCCCTGAAAACGGAGGTTGCCATCAACATATATCCTTACATTCCTAAGATGATTTATTCCGTCTATATGATAATTTTTCTGTACTCCATCGATAGTAAATATTACATCTGCACTGTTGTTGTCATCCGAATGTTTAACCGTTATCGAATACTTGACACCATCTCCCGTTCCCTCAAAAGTATCACCCTTTTTGTACATAAATGTGCCATAATACCATCTACCCGGTCTAAAAAATTGATACAGATAAAATAACATAAGCAATCCGACAATAACCGCCCCAACAATCATAAAATTCTTCCGATATTTTTCAAAAAATTCCCGCACATCAAACTTCGCTTCGCCACTATTTTCCATCCTAATCCCCCCGTTCCCAATCTGTCCTGTCACACATTTAATAACAGCACAAATAATATTTTGTTGTGTAGTCAAAATGTATATCAATCTATAAATGGGCAAATTTAAAATATTACACAAATTTATTTGTATATAAGAATATTTCTCTTGAAATCTATTTTAAATTTAAACAGATATCCTTTATTTCTGTGCAGTTTTTCATAATTGCTCATCTATAATGTAATTATAGCACCGCCGAATTATAGCTGACAACAATAACATAAAAGAATTTTATTCTCATATTATCCACATATAGTGTAATTTTTTTGTTAAATTTTTGTTTTCTATGTACAATTATCATACAACTGTGTTATAATACAGTCATGCGGCATGGGGCAAGCGGATATTCGCAATCCGCTTCGCTTCTTGCTCATAACCAAATAACTGCTTCGCAGTGCAAGTCCCCACCCATTGCTTATTGCATGCAATTGAAGCAGGGGACTTACTTGATTTGGTTAAATGCCAAGATATTTTTGATAAAAATAACTTTAAGAAAGGGGCAATATAAATGGGATTTTTGACAGGTAAGACAGCCATCATCACAGGCGGAGGAAGAGCCGTTTTGCAGGACGGAAGCTGCGGCTCAATCGGGTACGGCATCGCAACGGCATACGCAAAGGAAGGTGCCAACCTCGTTATCACGGGAAGAAATGTTAAGAAGCTTGAGGACGCAAAGGCAGAGCTCGAGGAGAAATTCGGCATCAAGGTTCTCGCCGTACAGGCGGATGTGAACGCCGGAGCCGACAATGAGGCTACAGTGGCAAATGTCGTAAAGCAGGCGATTGACACTTTCGGAAGAATTGATGTGCTCATCAACAATGCACAGGCTTCCGCATCGGGTGTAAAACTTTCTGACCACACAACCGAACAGTTCGACCTTGCAGTGTATTCCGGTCTGTATGCCGCCTTTTATTATATGAAGGCATGCTATCCATATCTCAAGGAGACTAAGGGTTCCGTTATCAACTTTGCATCCGGCGCAGGTCTTTTTGGAAACTTTGGTCAGTGCGCTTATGCCGCTGCCAAAGAGGGAATAAGAGGTCTTACAAGAGTAGCCGCAACCGAGTGGGGTCCTGATGGCATCAATGTCAACATCGTATGTCCGCTCGCATGGACTGCACAGCTTGAAAATTTCGAGAAGGCATATCCTGACGCATTCAAGGCAAACGTAAAAATGCCGCCTATGGGTCACTACGGAAATGTCGAGACAGAAATCGGACGTGTCTGTGTTCAGCTCGCATCACCTGACTTCAAGTTTATGACAGGTGAGACACTCACCCTTGAGGGCGGACTTGGCCAGAGACCGTAATGGTAAAAAAGAGAAGCTGCCGATATGAAAAATATATCAACAGCTTCTCTTTTTTTGACAAATACTTTATTAAATTGAACAAATGTCTGATTAAAAATTCTCCAACTATGTACAAGCTTAAGCTACACTATAAATTTTCCAAGTGTCTCAAGCATGACATTCACATCTATCGGCTTTACGATATGCGCATTCATTCCTGTCACAAACGCCTTTTTCCTGTCCTCCTCAAACGCATTGGCAGTCATTGCAATAATCGGTATAATTCCGCGCTTTCCCCTCAACTTTCTTATCTCCTCGGTAGCCTCATATCCGTCCATATTCGGCATCTGAATATCCATCAAGATACCATCGTAGTAATCCTCCCGCGCCGCCTTCAACATATCAACGCAAATCCGACCATCCGCTGCCCTGTCCACCTCAATTCCATTTTCATTTAATATCGTGATGGCAATCTCGGCGTTCAAATCATTGTCCTCGGCAAGCAATACACGCTTTCCCTTTAAACTGTTAAGAAGGAGTTCTCTCCTTTGCCTGCTCTCGTCCGTTATCTGTGCCTTGTTAGCTATAGGAAATGTAAGCATGATTACCGTTGTGGCTCCTTTTCCCGGCTCACTCTTGACATCTATAGTTCCGCCCATCAGGTCAAGCAGTGCTTTCACAATAGGAAGTCCAAGCCCTGTCCCGTCAACCTTCGCCTCAGTGCTTGAGTGTTCCCTCGTAAATTCCTCAAATATATGTGGAAGATATTCCTTGCTCATCCCTATGCCATTATCCGATATGACAACTCTAAAACTTGCATAGCCGTTTTTTTCGCAGTCAACCTCGACAATATCCGCTCTTATGCGTCCTCCATCCGGAGTATATTTGACAGAATTTCCAATTATATTTAAAAATATTTCCCTTACCTTAGTCTCATCACATATGACATTCTCATGCACAATGTTACAATTGATATTGCATGACAGCTCCTTATCCTGCACCGTCGGCTCAAATACAGCCTGCAATGAGTCTGCTATATCGCTTATGCACGTCACCTTCTCATTCAAAGTCAGTTTTCCGCTCTCTATCCTTGCGACCTCAAGCACATGATTGATTATAGACAACAGCATCGAACCTGATGAGCGTATTTTTTCAATATAATCCGCCACCTTCGCACTGTCATCCAAATGCTCCTTCAACAAATCCGAAAAGCCTATGATGGCATTTAGCGGAGTTCTTATATCATGGCTCATGTTAAAAAGAAATCTCGTCTTTGCCTCGTTGGCTGACTTAGCCTCCATCGCAGCTTTCTCAATATTTGCCGTGTATAAGGCCTCTTTATATCTTCTCATCTCAAACTGCCAGTATACCACCGTCACAAGAGCCGCAATAACACTTGAAAATACAATGCCAAATAAAATGTCAGTTCTTGAAATCCAGCCGCCAACAGGAATTATCTCAAAATGCCAGTTGTCATTCGGCACTGAACACACGACCTCCAAGGCATCATCAGGTATCACCCCTCCGCTTTCTGAAATCGAAATTTCCTCTCCGGTGGTCATATCCGTCTTCCAGATACAATAGTGATATGCCGCATCCTCAAGTGCTTCGAGCTGGATTTCACTTATAAATTCCTCCCAGTTCATCACAAGTATTGAAAAACCCCAGAAATTTTTCTGCCCATTCTCATCCGTCGTATATATCGGGTCAAACAAAAGCGCTCCGGTTCCGCCCTGCACAAGCTCATACGGCCCGGCTATCGTGTACTTTCCGCTGTCCATCGAAAGTCTAGCCTCGGTCTTACGCGCCGAATTTTCAAGCATGTTAAGCCCGATTGCCTCCTCATTTCCCTCAAGCGGATATACCTTAGACACAATCCCGTCCTTGGCCATCTCTATAGCCTCAATGACTGTCTCATCATTTTGAAGAAATCCCGACAGGCTGTCAAACTCCTCATCACTTAGTTCCTTTCCCGACTCAACTATCTTTTTTAACAAATCCGACTTTGAAAAATACTTGTTGAGCTGTGCCTCTATCCTCTCAACCGTAGATTCGGCGGTATATGCTGCCTTCAGCTTTTCGGCGTTCTTCTGATTTGCAAACTGCATATGTACAATCCCATTTATGGCACAAAAAATAAATAGGAATACCAGCACAGCCTTTAACCTTGTTCCGTTTTGGACTTTCCCTCTGTTCATTTATTACCACCTGATTATTTTTTTGTGCTTATTTTAACATAACTCTTTTGTAAATAAAAGAGCCTGACAAGATAAAAAATCCTGACAGGCTTTTTGACTACTCTGTGCCAAACAAAATGTTTCTAAATAGATATTCGGTATATTCCATTCCCTTTGCCTTCACAAACTGGTCTGTACTTGGTCCTCCATTTTTTAAAAGCCCCTGAGTGTACACAGCCGCAGCTTTCTTCTTCTGTCTTACATCACATTCCGGTGCCTGTCTGACAAGTTCTATAAAAGAATTAAGGTACTCCTGTGCAAGCCTGTCAAAACGCGGTGTAATATTCTTTTTGCCTTTCTTTTTAAGGCTGCCGGGAAGCTTTATATTGTCATACCAGTTAGGTGCCACCGGCTGTTCAGGTATATCATCATATCTGCTTACAACACTTTCTATATCCCCCATCAATCCGCTCTTATCCATTCGCGTATCATAAAGCTCCAAAAAAATTGTGTCATTTCCCATTGCATATATCCTGTCATACGAAAAAAGTGCCATATCACGCGCAAAAGGGTTCACAATAAGAGTATCCATCTTCATAAGCCCGAACATCGCACTTCCCTTCATAACCGACACCCGCCCAAGTCCAGCCGCGTCAAAATATCTGATTTGAAACTTCATAGGACCTACCTTTGCGGATGAGTATTCCCCTGCATCACGTTCACTAAGCGGAAAACTTTTTTCTATCAGTTCCAACATTTTTTCGACCATAACTGATTTTTCCTCTTTCTCTGCTTTATAATTTTATTACTATAGATGAACAAATTTAAAATATTACACAAATTTATTCGCCATATAAAGATACTTTTATTGAAATCTATTTTAAATTTGAACAAATATCAGCTATTTCTGTGCACTTTTTCATAATTGCTCATTTATAGTTTATTATTTCATTTTTCCAAATATATCTATTATTTTGCTCATCATTATAAAACCATGATTACTGTGCAGTTATTTAAGATACTGTGCAACATTTGAGGCATCAACCTTCTCAAAATCAACCCACACCTGATATCCGGTAGACGCTGTTTTGTCATAATCCTTTATGGATTTGCCCGAAGAGAGCATAACAGCCACATCGACAGCCGCATTTGCCTGATTGACGGCGTTCTGGCAGACCGTAAAGTCCATCTTGCCCTCCTTCACAAGCTGACATCCCTCTGCCGTGGCATCGACACCGCAGACTATTATTGAACCTGGGTCAACCCCACAGACTTCCATTCCCTCTATCGCGCCCACAGCCATCGAGTCATTGTTGCTTATAACGCAGTCCACAGAGCGCCCTGTCGAGTTAAATATCTCAAAATATTCCTTTCCAAGGTCAGTGCTCCAATCGGCATAGTCCTGAAAAACATAATTTATCTTCTTTCCCGACTCGTTTAACACCCTTTTAGCCGCATCGGTTCTTCCCTTTGTCGCCGAATGTGTCTTCTCTCCCTGCAAAATCATTACATTTATCTCACTCTTTCCCGACAGCTTATCTAAAACATACTGCGCCTCATAGCTCCCCGCAACGTTCTCGTCGGATGCCACATAAATATATTTATCAGCTTCCAAATAGGTCTCATCAGGAGAGTTGTTTATAAATATGACCGGCAGACCGTCCGCAGCCCTCTCTATCTGCAAGGCTGTGTCCGCATCCATAAGTCTGCATATAACCGCCGTATATCCCTGGCTTTTTGCACCCTTAATCTGTGCAACCTGCTCCTCCGCCGACTGTTCGGCATATACTGTGCTGTAAGCAACCTGCTGCCTGTCGCAAGCCGCCTCAAGCGCTGACACAAGAGAATCCCTGAACGCATCACCCTTGGCACATGTCGAAATCAAAATCTTGGCATTGCCGGATGATGCACTGTTTGAACCTCCGGCACAGCCTGTCAGCATCGACACCATCAAGACCGCACACAATAACACTGTTGCCCTTGCAAACAAAGTCCTTGATATACCTTTTCTGTATATACTATCATATAACACACCTTTCATCTTTCATCCCTCCATATATTTTTAACTGCTTAACAATTATAGCAATTCTAAAAATTAATACATCTTTTAATGTAAAGCAATTTATTAAGATATAGCAGCTTGTATATGCAACAATTTACACATATATCGGCGTATATATTTTCAGATTTTTAATCGCTTAACAATCAGCCACTACACTTTAAAGGAATTAATCTGAGCTCTAAGCTTCTGGGAAGTGTCTTCAAGTTCCTTTGCCGTGTCGGAAACACGCTCACTGCTGTGGGTTATATTCTGTGACTCCGACGCAATATTTCCGGCATTTTTTGAGATAAGCTCTGCACTCGCCGCCTGCTCCTCGGTGATTGACGCAACATTTGTCGACACATCGGCAACCTTTGACATGCTCGATGCCATATTGTTTACAACACTGCTTGCATCCATAATGTTATCATAGATTATATCAAACGTCTTTACCGCCTGATGGACAAGCTCGCTGCTATTGTCAATCTCCTCCACGCTGCTCTTTGCCTTATCCACGGTCTCACCTACAAGCGCCGTAACCTCATTTATAAGCTTCTGAATTTTCTGTACCGACTGGTTGCTGTTCTCCGCAAGGCTTCCTATCTCACCTGCAACAACCGCAAAGCCTCGCCCTGCCTCGCCTGCTCTCGCCGCCTCTATGGACGCATTTAACGAAAGAAGATTTGTCTCGTCAGCGATATCTCCAATCATTCCCACTATCTTATTTATCTCAAGTGAAGCTGTTCCCACCTTGTCGATTGACTCCTGAAGTTCTGTTATGGACTGCTCGATGGAGCGCATTGCGTCGCCGACCTTTTGCATATCACTCTTGCCGTTCTCAGCAACCTTGACTGTCTCGTTCATTCTGTCCTCAGCCTTTACGCTGTTCTCCTGCGTGTCAGATACGACAAGCGCAAGTGATGTTGCACTTTCCGCAATCTCACTGACAGATGTTGAGAGCTGGTCAACCGTCGTGTTGAGCTCATCTATGGTCTTTGACTGCTTGACCGATGCCTCATAAAGACCGCCTGACACCGACGTGCTCGACTCCGCCTGCCCCTGCAAAGTCTCGGAGGCATTCATTATATCATTAATCATACCTCTCATGGACGCGGCAAACTCCTTCATGCTTCTTCCCATAAGTGTAATCTCATCATTTCCCTTTGTCTTTATGTCAACGGTAAAGTCACCCGATGCCATAGTCACAATAGAGTCCGTGAGAGAGCGGATTGGCTTAATCATGTAATGCACCATTCTCTCCATAAGAGCGAGAAGTACCACAAGCACTATAGCACCCGCAACCATCATTGTTGTTCTAAGCGAAATTAAATCCTTAAAAATTGTAGACTCAGGCACATAGGATACAAGCACCCAGTTTGTCCCGGAAATCTCCTTAAAATCCACAATATTTCCCGAAAGCGTCAACTCATCAAAATTCTGCTCCGAAACTCTCTGACCTATCGTGCCAAGAAATCCTGTCCCATCTTTTAATGTTCCACTAAGTTCATCGTCACTCTTTGAGATTATGCTCATATTCTCGCGGTCAACAAGGACAGCCTGCGCATCGTCCATGCTTATAAAAGAATTTACAATAACCTGAATGTGCGCTATCGGCACATCAACCACAAGAAGCCTTGTTCTGCCGCTTATCCCGCCAGCCCTATCCGGTTCACGCAAAATTGCACCGGCACTTATGACATCCTCACCTGCCTCATTGGTGTGTACATCTCCAAATGCCATATTGACCCTTGTGAGCGCCTCATTATACCACGTCGCCGACTTATCAGCCGTCTTTTTGTACTCCACGCCCTCAGCCTGCATCACATTGCCCAACGTGTCCGCAATGTAAAATCCATCCGGATAGTTGGTGCTTCTTCCAAGATAACCGTCAAGCAACGTCTGAAGCTGTGCATCCGTGTAATTCATCGTCTCAATATCGTGCTTAAATGTATTGAACACATTGAGATTTTCCGACATCCACGACTCAATCTGCGATGCCTGATTATTGGTGGAAAGTTCAAGCAGCTGCATTGACTCATCCTTAATTATATTCTTTGAAATTGTATAGGAAATAAAAATCAGGATGAGCACCAGTATAAGCACCAGTGTACCAACAGCCGCAAGAAGCTTGGTCTTGATTGAGGTTATGGATTTTTTCTGCTTTTTTTGTTCCCTCATATAAAAAATCCCTCCTTCATACTTATTGTTTTTTAATATAGATAAATGTGTGTAGCTCATATTTTCTAATTTTATGCACATTTCTATATTATTAATCGCTTGAAAATCAGTCTCTATTCGACATATTATACAGACTGAATAAACCAAGTTTTATTGGTACAATATTACCACAATATGAGAGATTTTTCTATATATTTTGTCCAATTTCTACAAATAATTATAGTCACATGCCACCCTAGCCATCTCTATAAATTTATCTCTACAATAATATAAGTGTCAAAAGCAAATTTTAACGCTCGCTAATGTAGGCTGACTGCCTCATTGCCGCGCAATTTATACTTTTGACACTTACTAAAAAAATATTTATTGTGTTATCCCGTTATACTCCCATGTCAATCCTTCATCCGTCGACTTAAATACTATCCCTTCACTCTCGCCGGCTTGGGTTGTGACAATTATTGAAAATACATCGCCATCTTTTTCAGGCATATTCAAATAGTCATAATCCGCCGCCGTAAATTCACATTCATAGGCAAGCTGTGGAAGCTTCGTAACCGTATCCATCGGAAGCTCTATCTCTTCAAAGGTTCCTCCTCCGTCCCTAGTGATGTACAACTCCGAATGTGAACTCGATGCACCCGCAAGTCCAATCACTCCAAAGCTCCCATTAAAGAACAAAATCCCCTCGGCAGCTCCCATCTGCCCGTCGAATGGATTTGTATTTATTCGCTCCCAAGTGTCACCTCCGTCCGCACTCATCTCCAATTCATAGTACCTGCTTCCGGCAGCCGCGTCCGTCACCACCAAACGCCAGCCTCTCTGCTCATCCAAAAAGAAATACATTGTCCCGTCGCTGTTATCCGTCGTCCAACGCTGTGCTTCCTTAGCTTCCTCCACCTGTTTTGTGGTGTTCTCCTGCGCTAACTCGCCCTGACTTACATACAAAGGCTCCATGATATATCTCACCGGTGTAACGCTCTCCTCCGCCGGGATATGCAACGACACCTCAAACCCGACAATCTCACCGCCATTGTCAAGCCGCAAAAAATTGCCATCACCATCCACAACTCCGTCGCCATCGGCATCTCCCGGAATATAGCACAGCCCATCCGCCGAGCCAAAAGCCCTCCGTCCCAGATAGAGAAGTTCGTATACCTGCTTTTTTTCAAAATTTTCTGACCAGCTCTTTACCTGATTTATCCAGTCCGCATTGTCCAAAATCTTTAGCATAGGCGAAAGGCTCATATCATCCTCATACCCGCCATTCGCATTGCCGTCCACCCAGACTTTCATGGAATTACTGCTCTTAGCGTCATAATCTACAAGATATGTCTTTTCACTGCCCTTCTCATTCTTTCCATATAAAAAGGCATAAATGCTCTGAATATCACCAGTTTCATCAAATCTTACCTGAAATTTGTTGGCTATATATAGCTTATCCGGCAGCTCTAATTTCTCCTTCAAATCCGAAAGTATTCCCTCAACCCCCGTCTCATAAATATTGTTGTGTTCAAGCGGAATTTCCTTTTTTCGCATCATTTCGTCCACCTTCCACGACAATGCACCATGATACGGAACCGCCGAATATACAATTCGCCCTCCAAAGAAAAGCGTGACTATAAGAAAAATACCAACTTGAATATGGAATAATTTCTTCCTTGAAGTACTTTCTAAATCCGCTTTTTGCCTATATTTTCTTGTTACAAGCCACAAAATAAATGTAAATACACAGCCAGCAATTCCAATCACAACTCTTTGAAAATGTCTCTGCACACCGCCAAATTGACATAAATGCCATAATTCATAGAGCGCAAATACATAAAATACCATGCTCACATATTTGAAAATCTTATTAACGTATGGCATAATCTTTGTTTTTGGTTTTAAGAGCTTCATTTAGATTTGCCTCCTCATATAATCAAGTGTTTTTTCAAAATTCAAGGTTTTTCAATCTTTTATATCTTATTGAATAAACTGATACTCTCTTTTTATTCAAACAGCTCGCACATTACCCGCTGATTCGTTTTTGGAGCATAACTGCAAGCTCAAACTCTTTATCTTTTACTGTCTTTTCCGCTTTTCCATAATATTTTTCTGCACACACTTCAATATTCCTGAGTCCTAAACCGTGGTTTTCTGAGTCTGATTTTGAGGTGAGCAGACTGCCATCTATTTTATTTCTTGTAAGTGTTCCGTCAAAACTATTTTTAATGATAATAAAAAACATATTTTCACGCCGATATGCTGTCAATTCTATAAACTTCTTACCTTCTTTTTGCCTCTGACAAGCCTCCAAGGCATTATCTAACGCATTATTAATTATAATGCTTATGTCAAATACATCTATGTTCATATTCATCGGATAAATAAAGTCAGACCAAAACTCAATATCATTCTTCTCAGCCAGTTTAACATATCTTTGGATGATAACATCTGTCACCGGATTTCCTGTATTGTATTTCATATCCAACTGCTCTAAGGAAATCTCCAATGAACCCAGATACTGTTTTAATACGGTCTGATTTGACTGCTTTTTATCCCCATCATTCATCAACGCTTCCATATCTGCTATATAATTTTTCATGTCATGTTTCATACCGCGAATTCCGGCATAAAGATTTTCTATTTCTCCTATATGCTGCTCCATTTTCTTAATTCTGTCCTGATAAATACTGACTTCAATTTTCTTATTGCTTTCATCTATCAGTTTTCGCAACATTTTTGCGGTAAGAATAATCATAAAAATACATAACATTGAAATACACGGAATTAGGAAGTTCATCTCCGGACGGCTATCAAGCAAAGAATGAATATTGGCACCCTCAATTGAAAACATTATGCTGCGAATAATCAGACACAGTATTAATCCCGTGACGCTTGGAAACAACAGAAAAATCAATTCCGATTTCTGATATATCTCTTTTATTTCAATATACTTTTTTATCCTCTTAATTATCTCATACGCCAAAAATATAATCATAAAACCAAAAAGAATATTCCACACGACCTCTATTACTTCCGTCACTGCATAAAACATCTTTTGCCCATACAACTGCCTGTCCAAAAATAGATATTGATTTAAATCAAGCTGCTTTTCAAGCAACCATAATAAGCATGGATAAATGGCAAACTTCAAAAGCTCAATTACCGAATAAAAGGTTGTGACACAATAAGTAACTTTCAGCCCTTTTTCCCTCAAAAGTGTCATGCTCACTATCAAAGTAATCGAAGCACTTATCAATACCGGTATGATGCTCTGACGGCTGTTATTGATTGCCATACTACTTCCATACAATATGCTCTTCGCCAAACTCGAATAGTGCAGAAGCATCTGAACTGCCATGTATTGTATCAGCAATATTCCATTGGTCACATACGATTGCTTAAATTTAAAATGCGGATTTGCTGTTTTTAATAACATGACAAGTAATACGCCATGTATAAAATAAATTGCTTCGTCCATAAGAAAGTATATGATAGTTTTCATTAATGATTAGCGAATATCTAAAGTCTCTTCCATATATTTTCTAAAAGAATCATCCCCATCCCAAAAACCAAGGCGAATTCCATCAATACCTCGTGTCAGCAAGACATAATACTGATTTAAGATATATAGAGTAAATTCAAATTGATTAGCTGGATCTGTCATTTCCTCGGCTGAGAACTTGTTATTAGTATTATTATGATTGTCAGGAACTGCCTCTAAAACCCCGTTAGCATTAACTCGTATATCAGGCCCGATCATAACGCCGACCTTATTTAAATCAATTCCCTGAACAGCAAACACCGAACCAATCTGATCTTGCGCATCTGCATCATTGATATTAATCTAGTTCTCCTGAGTGGAATTCCACCTTCTATTCAATCCATCCTCATGAAAATGCGTAATTGACGCGTCTTTTCCATGCGCAATACTCCATTTATCAACCGTAGCACAGCAGAACATACCAGATAGTACTCTGTTTATATGTTGCGCATTTAAGTTTCTATCTTCCTCAATCCAATCAATCAGCTGATGCATAGGTTTTCCCGGAAAATATCCAAAATAAGCATCCTTGGATTTGTCCCTGAAAACATCCCTGTTAAAACGTGGATTATAATTAGTCAAGTCAGAATCAAGAAGTCCTGTATCTTTAAAAAGTAAATACTTTATACCATTTACATAGTCATCGGAGGTATAACTATTTCCTTTAGGTGCTTGAATTCTAAACTGTGTATATAAGAATTTTTTTTCATAACCTGCAGTCAACTGCTTAAACATCTCCCTTGTAATGTTTGCGGGCCTGATAGCCTGCAACACATCATACATAAGAATTATCTGCTGCCCCATCCTCTGAAGTATTTCAAGATGCGAATTACAATCCTCAAAACCCGGAATTTTATATACCTGCCCAAATGAAGGATGCTGCTTACCATATTTTCTGGAAAGCTTATGTGATTCATCTACAATAATAACATCGTATTCCCCATTCTCAGCAATAATCTTGGTCGCAGTAGTAACCGAAAGATAACTGCTGTTCATTCCATATACCTTAAAGATGTTTGCTCCTGTCTTCTCCCAATTTGGCTGCACTACAACACCTATCTTTGCCCCTGGTCTGTTTTTAATAATACCAGCAACCAGATGCGTTAATAATACAGTCTTTCCAGTACCTGCATCCCCATTAATGACATAATTCTTATCTGGATTATTAATTATTTCAGTTATTAACTGGCCCTGTTCAGCAGTCAGTTGTTTAATAGGACTATATTTAACCAACTGTTTTGCTCTTAATTCATCAAGGGTTGACGTGCTAACCCATCCTCTTGGATATAACTCTTTTTCCCATAACGGAAGAATTACATCTGAAGCAACATTCTCTCTACCAACATATTCATTTACGCTGTTACCACCAGTTCTATTAATTACCTCATCATTATCAAACGATACTGCTCCAACCGTTTTTGAATTATCTGCCATAAAGTATGTAATTAACTGGCTCTCCACATCATCAAGTGCAGAACGATTAAAATACACCGAAAAGATTACCATTACTTTATTAAAATCAGCAATATTAAACTTTTCTTCCTTTCCATTGTAGTGCTGCTTATGTCGTTCTATAAAGTGAATAGTCTGACCAATGTATACTTTCTTCAACCTTGTTCCTCTGTATATATAAATAGCATTATTTAGTTCCAATGCTTTCTTTTCATTATTACTTAAGTTATCAATACCGACCAGATTACCATTGCTGACCGACAACTCCACTATAGAATATTTTGCCATTCATCTTTCTCCTTACAATTTATCATATTTTGTAGAAACACCTTTTGCTTTATCAATCGGATATTTTTTCTCAGTAACATCCATTTTCTTATTAACTACATCAATAATATCAACACCTAAAACCTGAGCCATCTGCAAACAATAATTTGTTACATCCGCAAGTTCTTCAAGTACATTGTCAATATCATAACTTGTATCATTCCACTGAAAGCATTCTAGCAATTCACTTGCTTCAATCGAAATAGATTTTGCTAAATTTGACGGAGTATGGAACTGATCCCATTCTCTTTCTTCGTTGAACTTCTTTATCCTGGCTGACAATTCTTCTAATCTTTCCATTACATATCCTCCAATAAGCATACCTTTTTAAAGAATTGCTTTGTTTCCTCATCCTTAAACCAAATGCCCAGTCCTTTCTTTGCTCTTGTAAGCATTACCCGATAAATGTTCAACAATAAATCCTGGTTGTCTGCATTCGTGGCAATAGATTTTTTCAACTGCTTATCATATCTGGTAACCTTATCAATATGAAATTCCCAATGATCTGTTCTCCATACAAGGTCATCCCACCAAATAAATCCAACATAATCAAAACCCAATCCCTGAGCTGTATAAATACAACCAACCTTATCAATTGAATCCAAATACCAATTATACTGACCATTCATCGGATTCCATTGCTTTTGAAATACCGGGTTAATTTCAGGTATCTTAATATCTATTTCCGTAGGTCTATTTTTACTTTTCCACTCCCAGCAATATGAAGCATAATATTTCGTACTTGTAGTGATATTATGGCAATTATTCATCCATAATTCCATATCTTGAATATTGTCAAACACAGTTACTTCAAGACCTAATCCAACATCATGCAAATAATCCTGCCCATAAAGGAGTTTATCTAATCTATCTACATAGCTTCCTAATCCTGATCGCTTTTGATAATCTAAAGAAAATGCAGTAAATATATAACCTCTTTCCTCTGCAAAATTGCTGAAATTTGCTATTGTTCCAATTTCATTACCTCTCACCCGCTGCCTATCATCTTGAAGAACAATTACAATATCGGCAGAACTAATCGAATCGTTAAATTCAGTTATTCTATGTGCCTCATCAATTACTAATAAATCGCACTTTCCACTAATATAATTTAAAAATTCAGCCCGTATTCCTGCTTCATCATTGCGCAAACCATCAAGCACCTGTTTTATTGTACGGCTTTGGGGCAAGGTATACTTACATCCACAGTCGTCACCAGCATTAGGATGCAATCGCCAATACTCCGACAAAATCCGAAATCCAACAATTGTCTTTCCAGTTCCGGCTGCACCAGCAATAAGAATCATATGCTTTGTTGTCAGTTTGCTCTCTGACTGCTGTTTAAGCAAAGGCATAATATAATCAAGTATTTCTGATTGATCATGCCACAATGGTATGTTATCAGGAGATTCCGTAATCTTATTAATTATCTCCATGTCCATTTCAGTAGTGACATAATCCCCATCAACAAACAGATTTCTAGCTAATTCGTTATCAGTAGATGGTGAAAAAACAGACTTTAAATAATTAGCAAAAGTATCTTCCTCTCCTTTCACAAACATCATAGAAATATCAACATCCGAATACCCATCTTGGATGAAAAAATTCTTCTCATCAAGTTCGAACTCGTGCAAATACTGACATCCCGAAATACTTAGCTGTCCATTAACAACATTACTATGATTTCCAATCAATGCATCTGTATACTCCTTGGTCTGATTTACCGGGTGTCTTGAAATATATGGATTAGCCGCATTTACCTTTATTGTCGGAAATCCATTATTAGCATAATACTCTATTCCACCTCTGCTCCATTGTTTCAGCTCTATTACGAGAACATGGTGCTTTCCATTATCATCATCACCAACAAGGGTTGCATCAATTCTCCCTCCAGTGGGTAATTCATATTCTGTAACAATATACAAATTACCCAAGCCTGCACGCCGAACAACTTCTATTAATTTAGGCAGAGACACTCTCCAAGACTTCTTTTCAGCCTCTGAATTCTTGTCATAAAAATTCTCCATTCTTTGAACTATTTCATCACCCGATAATCCAAAGAGATTTGAAATCTTCTCACTATAAATCAACTTTTTTCCTGCTTCTACACTCTTTACATTTGCATCAACTTCACTATTATTTTTTACCATAATTATTCCCTCACTATTAATGCACCAAATAATCTTTATGGGATACATTATAACACACTATCACACTTCCAACAAAGAAAAAAAGAGCAGTTTCTCAAAAAGAAATCGCTCTTAAACACCATCTTATATTCGATTAATCAGGTTATCTTATTCTAACACCACTTTACAACTTTTGAGTAAAAAAATACCGCAGGGGTCACTTTTGATGTATAATAAGTTTGGATAAAAGAACAACAAAGGAGTGACCCTTACGGCAAATCTATTATACAACAAAAAGATTGTTTATCAGTCAGTTCCTCTTGGATACCGTATGTGGATAAAAGAAAAGTTAAAGCTTGAACTTGCCGCCCAGATGGTGCGCCGTGTCATGTCTGAACTTTGCCTCAGGGATCAGGTATTCATTTTAGACTCCGTGATGTATGACCTACCTCCTGCACCAACGGGAAAGAGAGGAAGACCTGCCAGACATGGAAAGCGCCTGTCACCAACGGATGACTTCACACTTTCGGATAAAACATCACAGACAAGGCGGCTTTTTTCAGTACGGTTTCGCCGGCATCAATACATATAACGTGTGCACGACAGGAAAAATCACCTCTTAATCAGGCGCGTGCGGAATGGATGCAGTATATACCGCTGTTCATGTATGGGTTCCGATGGAACATTAAAGTCAGCTACTATGAACAGAAAAAATTCTGGTCACTGTATTCATACATGACGTGGAGCAAAAAAGGCATTGAAACCATAATTAACCTTATCAACATTTCGTATAGTGCAATGAAAATACTGCCGTATAAAGATAAAGCGTTTTCACAGTATAAAAATGTCAGCACACAGGAAGTGCGTCTTGGGCTAAGCCGGAGGATAAATGAGTAGGTAATTTTTGTGTGTTTCGTAAAAAATGTCGAAACAAAAATAAAATCAGGTGGT
Source organism: Eubacteriales bacterium (assembly GCA_050874385.1). Taxonomy (GTDB): domain Bacteria; phylum Bacillota; class Clostridia; order Lachnospirales; family Lachnospiraceae; genus CAG-882. The sequence continues at coordinate 88,556 of JBNMKO010000001.1, read as the reverse complement.
CTTATAAAGGCTTTAAAAATGGCGCTTTCGTTGGTTGTATGTCATGGATAAAGTTGTAAAGTGGTATTTTAACATAAGTGCCTTACTAATTATCATTCTGCTATATATCGCTTTAATTCTGTTGTTTTACTTAATAACAAATCTGTTGTTTCTTTTCTTTCAAATGTCTTTCTATCACCAAAATCAATTTCATCCTGTGCCACAATAAAATTAATTATTTTCAAGAATATTGTCTTACATTTTTCTTCATCAAACAATGTACCAATAATCTTATTACAATATTCCTCCATTTTATTCTCATTAAACCTAGGCACTCTCTTACCGGATACATAAATTCTAAACAACATCATAGCATGATAACGTGATTTGTTATATTTCTTATCAATCTCTCCATCTGATATCAGTTTTTCAATCTTATATTGTGTAATAGAACTAGTGTAATACAAAATTTTTTTATCATTCACCTTAAAAATTTTATTTCCAACCGCCTTGACAATCGTACCATAATTACCTGAAACACCATGTGGATTATTCAAAAACATAGCAGAAACCGATTTTATTTGTTGAGGTATATTGACTATTCTTGTCTTTGGGATAGATTCCAATCGATATTGACCAGTCCTTCGTTCATAATATAATCTTCGTTCTCCTTCAAAAGTACTATAATATGTTTCCAAATTTTTTTGAAAATCTGATAGAGCCTCTAACTGTTCAGGCTTTATTGATGTCTGACTATTTGTTGCTTTAGTAATATTATTACGAGTAACATCATCCTTCGTTCCTATTACTTTTATTGGAATTAATAACTCATCAATTCCAGCCAAGTTTCTATTTTCATACAAAACATGACTTGTCTGACAGCCATTTACAATTTGATAATCTGTAAGCACGGCAGTTGTTCCTGTTATCTGTACTTTCTCAGCAATTATTGTAATTCCATTATTCAACATACAAAACGAGTTAATATCCAATTCTTCCAAAGTCGCTATTATTGCTTTATTAACTGGATTTCTATTTCCTAAGAAATCACGAATATTGTCATCAAAAACAGGCTTTAATGAATCTCCGTCACCCATGATAATTTTTCTATATTCTCTAAACGGAATCACACCACTATAGCCTATGCTATCACTATCTTCATCTCCAAACATAACAATATATTTTTCAAATTTAAACTTTGCCGTTAATAAATTTTTTGTTCCTCGATACAGCGACTGAATCTCTGTTGCGCCACAAGGTATAAATCTTATTTCAGAAAAAATATTTAGATTTTGTAACTCTTTTTCATTTCTATCCTTTACCTTAACAAGAGTTTTATCATTAACCCACTTACCAGTAGTAACATAATACATTGATAATTTAGGATTGCTCTCCGTCATATACTCCGCATTGTCATAAATAAACTCTTTCATTTCAAAAAAGTTTTGAATTTCAGGTGTTGTAAATTCGCTACCATCACCTTCAAAAAATGATTTGGTAAATTCAAAGAAATTTAACATTAATGTGTTATCAAATGAAGAAGATGTCTTTGCTTGAATAAAAACAAAATTCACATCTAACATTCTTGAGTTTTGAATCTGAAATTCAATTTCAGAAATAGAAGTCACCAACTTATGGTTTACAATGATAGCTATTCCATCTATTCCCTGAGCATTTTTTCCCGTTGACATTTCTTCAAGTTTAATATCAACAATTCCATTCTCTTTATTAACACAACAATAATTACAAAAATGTTCAAATGCTGTATCAGTCTTCTTTTCATCTATTTCAAATGATTTACAAAATTCGCCTAAAAACTTTTGAGTAATTGGATCCACTACAATCCCTCCTATGATTAATCTGTGATTATCATACCAAAATTTAGGCGTTTTTTCAATATTCTTCGACATTACAACACCTCCTATTTTATAGTATGACAATCCCTCGGCTATCATACATGCTTTCATGGTCGCCTTGGTTTCTAACAGCTCTATCAAGAATCATAACCGCTGCAACAATGCCATCAATACTCTATGCTTTCAGTCAAGCGGACAGATGGAATACAATTCATCCATCTGTCCGCTGCTGAGACACCCAGGATACTACGCACCTCTAGTGTTGCCATATAATCTCCTATCTAGCCAATCCAAGTGATGTAACGAGTGTAACATCAACTCTGGCCATGTCTGCTTCTGTTAAATAGTCAATAACAAAAAGCACATCTCCTTTTGAAATTGTCGCAAGCTGCTCTGTTTGAACAACCGAGGTTTTCTTCAAACCCGGATACCACCGAAGCACTACGTGAGTTGGCATTTCCAGTCTCTTAAGCTGAGATGTCAAGTACACAATAATCCTCAGCTTTAACCGCTTATAATTTATTAACACCAAATGACTAAATTAATATCTTAACTTCTGTAATGAATCCAGTTACTGTGGTCTCCTCTTTAGTTTCAGCCTTTTCGTCTACCTTCTTTGCCAGAATTTTGACTGCCACGTTAGCTGAAATACCTTCCGTCTGTTCTGCAACAGCTACCAGCAATTTGGATAAATTAGTAAGTGCCTTAGCTGTATCATTAATAGCATCCATTATTGTCATAACCCACCAATCCTTTCTGATCATGGAACTTCAATGTAATACCAAGTTCTTCTGTCTTTGCAATTTCTAACTTCATACCTTCTGTTGGTGTCCCAAATACCACCCCTCTAAACAGAGCTTCATAAGATCTAAGCCCATCTCAATACCAAGCTCTCTCCTCTTTCACGCTATGATCCATAAAATTAGGAAATATCGTATGAGGCGCTATATGAATGAACTCTGCATCCAATGCCTGCTTACAATACTTAAAACATCATTTCAACTTGCTTTTGGTTTTGCGAAAGCTGCAAGAATGCTTTCCATAACCTGCATGTCATCTGGCTGCAGTCCAGATTTCAAACGGTTCAGGAGTTCTTCCTGCACCGGTTTCAAATATCTACGGTTTGAGTACCATCCGTCAGCCACACGAATTCCTCCACCATTTCCTGAGACCGAATATATTGGATAAGACAGGCAGAGCATTTCAATGTCACGCTTAATGGTACTACGACTTACGTCAAACTCTGACATCAGATTTTCAATTTTTTCAAAACGTCTATCTGATAAAATCTCAATGATTTCCTGACGTCTTTCATTCGCTGTTACCATCAGCCTGTCCCTCCTTTCTTTGCTTCGTTGTGTATAAAATAAAACTCAAAAGGGTCACCTAATGACCCATTTGAAAATTTCCTCAAAATAATTTAAAAAGCCACTTTGTGCACCATTTCAGAATTATAAAATCACCTTTATACAAGGTTTTTTATAAGTTCTGCAACCTAGCGCATCAAAGTGGCTTTCTTGCGAGTAACTATACTAATATTCATTTATGTGCTACATGGCCGATATGGATTAATATTTCCTTCTTCGTACCATCCAGATTTTTACCGGCAGCTACACATTGCTGCCATACTGCTATTTCAACCTGTAGTTCAGTTTTCGTCGTCAAAACATGACAGCGCTTATGAGCCGGGCAGGTCGCCGCATTTGGACAAATGTATGTAATTTGTTTCTTTTCCATGGCGTTGGCCCCTTTCGTTTTTTCTTTTATTATAATAAGCCTGTTCATGCATAGTCGAATGGTATAGATCACGATATCTATTCCTTTTTTCCCGAAAATATGATACGATATATTCAAATATAGAATATTTTATATTGTGGAAAGGAATTTAAACATGCAGAATTTGAATAATGATATTCTTCTTAAGAATATGAATCAACTTATGACAAAACGTAATGTAAGTCAAAAGCAGCTTGAAGCGGATATACATATTACACAATCCACCATTAGTAAGTATCTAAACGGGAAACAGGCTGTATCCTTAAACTTTCTATATATTTTTGCACAGTATTTTAATGTTACTATGGACTCTCTATGCCAAGAACAATTACCAACACCTATTGTAGATACTGACGCTACAGAAAACCAAACGCCCTCTTTCCATCCATCATTTAGCGATCGAATTATTTCTGTCTGTACCGCGCTTGCTGAAATCTTCAAATATGGCTATTTAAAAACAGATACAATTGAAAAATATGAAGTCGTATATCGTGAGGATGAACAATCTGGATTTTATTATCGTGCGAAAGGCATACTAGGTACCGAAAATCCCACAAACGAATACATTTCTTTGTACTTTTCAAACTATTGGGAAATTGCCACTTCTTTTGAAAACGATGATCATTATCATGATTATATGATAGAACTACAGGAAATTGGTAATTATAATGAACAAAATGGTATTATAAACAGCTTTTTAAACAAGCTTACAGACCTTCATTCCATTTATACGAAAAATAGCATTACAATCGAATCTTACTTTCACTCTATTGATGACAACCTTCAACAACTTATTAAATCTCAACAGTGAAAATAAAAAATGAGTCATAAACCAGCAATATATCAATTTGCTAGTTTATGACTCCCATTAGTCTTTAGCCGGATACCCTTTTATCCTGCCGATTCTACAATTTTTGGTGTGTCGATGACTTTCCATGTACCATTCTTGTTTTTGCGAACCTCCGCGTCATGCTCTGGTCCCTTAGCGAAAATTCTGCGAATGGCTTGAATCGCTTTATACTCAGTATCTGTAATAGTTCTATCCATTAGTTACCTCCTGTACTATTTAATTTAACCTGTTGTGCTACTTTAAATTAAATTTGCTAAAACTCTGAAAAAGACATAAATTGTAGTGCTATACTAATGTTGTAATAGTAGTGGCTAATAAGATATAATAATCTTATCAAAGGTATTTATTTATGCCACAAATCTACACACCAGAATTTAAAAAGAAGATTGTATATCTCCATGAAGAAAAAGGTCGTACCTGCAAGAGCATCACTGATGAGTATGGAGTATCAAAAGCCAGCATTTCCAAATGGTGCATCGAGTTCAGCAAAGAATGCCACACCAAAGCCCTTAAAGAGCCTGATTCACTTAATGAAATAGAACTTATGAAAGAAAATCTCCGTCTGCGTAAAGAACTTGAAGAAGCAAAAAAGAAGAATCTCTTCCTAAAAAAAGCTGCGGCATTCTTTGCAAAGGAAATCGATTAGAGGCTTATCGGTTCATTGAACAATACCATACTGGATTTGGCCTGCGCTGGCTTCTAAAAAGGCTGGGAATTTATCCAAATGCTTATTATAACTACCGGAAACACTGGAAGGCAGCTTACTGTACCCATAAATCGGAAATACATGAGCAGATAAAACAAATGTATTATTCACACAATGGAGTCGACGGTTACCACAGTATGAAAGTTTATCTGGAACGTAAAGGTTATTCATATAGTACAACAACGATTCACAAATATATGAATAACCATATCGTTTTCTACCTTAAAGGGATGCCCATTAAAATCATGCAATTCCGATAAGGGAATCATTCTGATATCTGTTTCCACCACAGCACCATCGTTTTGTTGTGGAAAAGAATACAATTTTTCTTGTTTCTTCATAAAATCAATTACCTCCGATTAAATCACTCATTCTCGCACATTTATCCGAGAATGCAAAAGAGCCGCTTATTTCCAAAATCACTTGAAAATAAGCGGCTCAGACCACTTTGTTACTTTATTGAACTGTTAGTTATTTTTTATGAAATATTAACAACAGATTTTTGTGTTTCCGAACTACACCTTCACAACCACTTGTACGTTTACACCACTGGAAATTGCCTTTTTCTTGTCTTTTCGGTCACTTTGAGAAAACAGGATATGTCACTCAAAGTGCCTAAATTCAAGGAGTTTCAGATATTTTTCCTTTGGAGCAGTGTCACGCTCTCGACATGCACCCCCTGCGGAAACATATCGCATCCGACACACTTTTTAATCTCATATCCATTTCCACAAAGATACTTCAAATCCCTTGCAAGTGTGGCGCTGTCACAGGACACATAGACAATTTTTTCCGGCTCCATCTGCACCATGGTGGCAAGCAGTGCTTCGTCACAACCCTTGCGCGGCGGGTCAACGACTATCACATCCGCGGTGAGTTTCTTTCCAAGTCGCTCGCTTTCCTTTGCATAGAAATCAGGAAGGACCTCCTCAGCCTTTCCGACAAAGAACTCAGCATTATCAATATTGTTGATGCGCGCATTCTCCTTCGCATCCTCGATTGCCTGTGGTACAATCTCGACACCGTACACTTTCTTTGCCTGCTTTGCAAGGAATAGTGAGATTGTCCCTATTCCACAGTAAAGGTCCCACACAACCTCATTTCCGGTAAGACCTGCATAGTTAAGCGCAGTCTGGTAGAGCTTTCTTGTCTGAACAGGATTTACCTGATAGAAGGAAAGCGGCGATATGTGATACTTTACATCACCGATATAGTCCTCAATATATGAATTGCCCCAAAGAGTCTTACATTCATTTCCGAGAATTACATTTGTGTTCTTTGTATTCACATTGAGCATTATGCTCTTTATATGCCATGTATTTCCATTTTCCACACAATTATCATCCCTTACGCCATGCTCACTGCATACTGACTGCTCATTACTTGTAACCTTCTCACCACATCCAGACTGTCCATCACTAACAATATGCTCACCATATATCTGCTGCTCATTGCCTGCTGTATGCTTATCATTTTCCCATATCTCCCCACTCTCCATAACACCGCTAAAATCCAGCCCGAGCAGCTTATCGACGAGCTTATCCGCGTGTGGCAGTTTATTCTGGTTGATGACAAGGCACACCATAATCTCCCCCGTTGTGTAGCCGCAGCGTATGAGAATATGGCGGATTACACCTGTGTGCTTGGTCTCGTTGTACGGTTTTATTTTGTTTTCTTCCATGAACTCGCGGACAGCGCCCACGATGGGCTCATTAATCGGCGCACCTATATAGCATGTCGGTGTCTCTATGATAGAGTGTGTACGCCCGGCATAAAAGCCAATCTTTATGTTTCCATCCTTGTCCTCGCCGACAGGAAACTGTGACTTATTTCTGTAAAAGAACGGCTCATTCATTCCGATTACCTTTTCCACCTCGACATCAGCAATTCCGCCTATTCTCCTTATATTTTTCTGTATTACCCCTCTCTTAAAGTTGAGCTGTTCCTCATATGATAGCTCCTGAAGATTGCATCCGCCGCACTGTCTTGCTATCGGGCAGCGCGCCTGTACGCGGTGCGGTGATGGCACAAGCACTTCCACAAGGCGTGCATAGCCATAAGTCTTATTGGTTTTGGTTATCTTTACTTTAACCTCATCTCCGATAACTGTGTCCTTAACAAAAAGGGCGTAGCCATCAACTCTGCCTACGCCTTCTCCTTCAAGGGACATATCTTCTATTTTTACGATACATTCCTGATTTTTTTCCATACTGATTTTCTCCAAATATATTTTCCTACACAATAGTCTTTCTCACATTAGTGTCAAGCATCTTCTGAAATCCAAGCCACTCACCTGTCTGTGCCTGTGGTGATGATAAAAGCTCCTTGAGAGTCTCCATCTTCGCGTCCATATTGTCGGCAAAGTTGAGCGCAAACGCCTCCATGATTGCCGGTTTCTTAGGTGAACCGTACTCATATTCACCATGGTGTGACACAATAAGGTGTTTTAATTCTGCCTCAAGCTTATGTGGGAAACCCTCTATAGCGGCTGCGCGCTTTCCTATCATCTCAACACCGATTATGATATGTCCTAAAAGCTGCCCGTCGTCAGTGTAATCATTTGTAGGAAAATCTGACAGTTCATTTAACTTTCCTATATCGTGAAGCATAGCTCCCGTTAAAAGCAAATCGCGATTGAGCATTGGATAGCGGTCTGCAAAGCAGTCACAGAGCGTGGTCACTCCAAGTGTGTGCTCAAGCAGTCCTCCGACAAAGCCGTGATGAACGGACTTTGCTGCGGAATGGAACTTGAAATTCTTTACAAGCTCAGCATCCTCGACAAAAAAGTTGTCCAAGAGTGTTCTAAGGTATGGATTTTCAACCTTATTCTTGAGCGCCATAAGCTCTGAATACATCTCATCTATATCGCGTGAGCTCACAGGTAAAAAATCCTTCATATCAAACTCGCCCTCTGCACATTTGCGGGCGCGCTTTATGCTCATCTGCATAGCTCCATTGAAAACTGTGACCTCTCCCTGAACCTCAATAAAGTCAAGTGCCTCAAACTCCTCTATACCCATGGAATTAGGTTCCCATATTTTTGCATCAAGTGTTCCTGTTCTGTCCTGTAAAAGCACGTTCTCATAAGGCTTTCCATTCTTTGTTGTCGCAGAGTTCTTCTGCTTGCACATATATATGCTTGTAATTCTTTCACCCTCGTGAAGGCTGTCAATGTATCTCATATCATTCTCCTTGAATTTACAACTATTTTACTCTACACCCACTTCAAGTGGTATCTCAATATTGCGGTATCCGTCATTGCCCGGTCTGCTTATATACACTGTGATATTCATTCCCGGCTCTACGGCAAACAGTGCATTTTGGAAAGCTCTCACTGTCTGCACATTCTCCGTTCCTATGGCAGTTATAATATCACCGCTCTGTATTCCGGCATAAAAAGCAGGTGAGTCGTTCTCAACAGCACTCACATATACTCCGTCCGGCATACCGTATATGTCCTTCATCGCCACCGTAACAGTCTGCGGACTGATACCCGCATACGGTGTTACTTTACCATTAATCAGCCTTTCAATCAAGCGTTTTAATTCAGAAATTCCATAAGAATTTATAATTTTTCCTGATATTGCCTCATTGTGATACGGTATTATCCCGACAACCTCGCCCTTAATATTTACAATAATACCATTGTCATCCTCACCCGACTCAATGTCGGTGCTAATCAAGCGGTAACTGCAATCCGTATCAATAACGCTGCCCTTCACAGACGCAGCCATAGTATACACAGCCATATCACTCTGTCCGTAAATACTTCCGATTGCAATAACAGGGTCGCCCTGCTGTACAATATAAGAATTTCCAAGGGTTGCCACCTTGACGCTCTCCGGTATATTTCCTTCATACACAGCCTTCTCCACAGCGACAACCGCAAGGTTTGTTGTTGTGTCACCTGTTATGTATGTGCCGTCGGCAACCATTCCATCATTAAAAACTACGGAAAGATAATTATCGCTCACAAACTGCTTTGTTGTCAGTATATAAAAATAATCATCGTCCTCGGCAGCTATAAATCCCATAACTTTCGCATCAGATATATAATCCCATGTTGTTCCGTCCTGTGAGACCTCAATGGACACAACAGACTTATATACATCCGCTATCACGGACTTTAACCCAATATACATGGAATCAAACTCCGCCACACCGGGCTTGTACTCCTCAAAGACATAATTTATCTGTTCATCCACTAACGACATGAGCTCCTCACGGCTTATGGTTTGGCTTTGTTCGGCATCCGATGTACTCTCACCTACTGTATCACTCCCGCTAAAATCATATCCCGTCTCGTCCGTAACCCTGTCATTGTCAGTTGTATCACCGCTCTCGCCGTCCGCACTGCTCTCCGGCTCCGATGTATCATTCTGTACATACGAACCCAAATCGTCTGTGCCATCATCCGTCTGGCTGTCGGTAGGTATTACTGTCCCATGTCTGGCAGTAGTCTCTTCATCGTCTGCAAACTTTCTGGCTGTCGGATACACAACCGATATGACAAGTCCTGACACCACTCCAAATATAACTGCCGAACCAATAACCTTTGCTATATGCTTCACTGCTCTTTTAATCCTATTTCCGGGTTTCTTTACTATCTTCTCTGTATACAGGCTGTACTCCTGCTCCTCACGCTTATCATTTTCCTGCCCCGGCATATTGTGATTATTATCCATTGCGAATCTTAGCCTCCGGATTATACCTTTAATATGTCACGCAAAATGCCTTTTTGACTTCTATATCATATAATAGAAATATGAATTTTTTATGACATACTTGTAAAAGAATTATCCGATAACACAGCAAAGCATATAAGCTATCGAAATCGCCGGAACCATAGGCGCTCTTTTTACCCTCAAAAGTGTCTGTCCACGAGCTTTTCCATTAATATTATCTATAATAACATAGATACAGAACATAGCAGCAAAAACCGCCATTGCACCGTACACCAGCCGCCACGAATAGTTTACTATGTCCTTTCCGTTTAATGCCGCCGCAATTATAAGCATGAAAAATATCTCCGCATCACCCTGAGCGTACAGTTTAAAAAGCTTTAGGAAAAATACTGCCATAAGACACACCAAAAGCTCCATATAACCTTCATATGAAAATCCGTATTTCACAAAAAGGCACAACAGTTCAATCACAATACATATCCTTATCGGAAACACATACAGCTCCATGGTTCTTATATCCGTGTAGCTGTGAAACATCAACATGCACCACATAAAGAGATTTCCCGTACCACATAAAAAGCTTCCAGCTATAGCAGTCGCAATACAGATATAAGCCACCGCGTGCAAACTGCCCAGCCGCTTTGCCATTTTTTTAATAGACATGCATGCCTTTTTAATCAGAACCTCCTTTGTACCCATACACAGCTCCCTCACGCTCATACATACATCTTCCTATTCTCAAAGTGCCCTTTTCCAGAGCGACATTAAATTCCTCCTCCTTTTTGCCCGGAATTATAATATTTACAACCATGGCGCTGCCTTCATCCTGCGGATTTCTCTTTACCTGAACACCTGCTGCCGTGAACACCCTCGTCACATAAGCGTAATCGCAGATTTTTTCGGCTTCAACCACACTTACACCATTGTTATTTAATTCCGTAACCGACCATATATTTATCCTGTCGCCCTCCCTCAATACACCTCCGACAACCTGTGACAGATTGCTCGCATTTATGGAGACCTCAACGGGCGAGTCAATCCCCTCAATGCGCCCATCCTGTGACGAGAGCAAATCACCCGTTATTATCTCGTTTTTCCTTATACTCCTCACGGTAATCATATCCAAAAGCTGTGTCATATCCGTCACGCAGTTGTCCGGCAACCAATCACTTCTTCGCTCCTCAGCCGCAAAATACAGACCCACATTGTCCGCCGTGAGCATCGTATTCTCATCAATATTTGCCTGTGCCACATAGACCATCGTGTATTCATCGGACTGGATGACCGTTCTCTCGATAAACAACATTACCGCATACAATATCAATGTCACGATAAAGCTGTACACAAGCACCCTCCCATTCACCTGACTGTGCTGTCTCTTCTCTCTTATCCTTCGCTCACGAGGCATCCCCCTCTTAAAAATTTTCATCGCCATAAGTCTAATTTTTCCTCCATATCCAAATAAAATTCCCCTCCAATGTCGTTTGCAACGGCACTCACCCATCCGTCACCGCCACCAGCCGCGTCAGATTATAACTTCCAATCCCTTCAAGCGTAAACGAAATCTGCGCGCATACAGATGTCTCAGTTATCTTCACCATACCGTCGTTCGCGGCGACGTACACATCCGTGTTGTCGGGGTATCTTTGCATATACGGCTGTCCGTTCTTAATTCCGCACTCTGTTACATGCTGCCCATTCTTGTCCGTTACATAGTTGTAAATCCTGTACGATACAATCTCCACACCGCCCGAAAGTCCCTGACCTTTTGTGGTCTCCATGCTTTCATTCAAGCCGAGGTTACTTTTAAGGCAGTCAACAAACCTTACATAGGAATTGGTAAATGCCGCGTCCCACACTGTGGGCTCACCGCCGTCCGACACAAGCAGATTGCCCGACTCAGCATACTCATGCAGATTTATTATCGCCGCCGCCAAAAGTGAATATGTTAAATTGCTGTCAATCTGCTCGTAATTATACTCAAGGCTGTCCCTTCTGAATGTAAAGCATATAAAAGCACACATAAAAACGATGAGCAGCATGGCAAAGGGCATAAGTGCCGCCCCTGCCCTGGTACTACTTATTTTTTGCCGTAGATTTCTGATAAATTCTAAAGCCTTCCCCTCCTCCCCTTATAAATGAAAGTCCCTGTGTTATTCCCGTGACGGCGTTAAGTTCAATCTCCCCGCTGACGGACAGTACAATCTCCTGCCCGTAATCTGCCGGAGTCATCGTAGTTCCCGCATACGATATATTCACAACACCAATATCGGAAAGTTCCTTTGTGAGCTCGCTTTGTTTTTCCACAGTGAGACAACCATATGTCTCCATATATAGAATGTATGTTCTCTCTATCCGCGATTTGTTGATTGCAATATTCATCCTCGCGTACATCTCAAGTCCTAAATACACAACAATAAACAAAAGCAGAACCCCGAGCATACACGAAAGCATATTTCCGACACCGCTTTTCTTTTTTGCCAACACATTCTTTACTGCATCTGCCATGGCATTATGAGAACATTGTGGAGGCTGTCGTCGTCATGGTTGTCCATATCTCCTGAATAAACTTTAGCCCGCCGGACTTGAATATCGCCGCCATCGCAACCACGACAATCATCACGAGCACCTCGCCTATAACAGCGCTTCCGTCTTCACTCTTTACTATCGCTCTCTTTAAAGCCTTTGCCTGTCCGTTCATCCTCTCCATCATTTTCAATACAAAGTAATTATTCATAATTTAATCTCCTTCTATATCTAATATTGTAGTTGTTTGTTGTTCCTAATACTAATATTGCTCCTAAATGCTACATTCTAAAGAGTCCTGCCGCATCTAACAGTCCCTTCACACTCGCGTACACAAGCACTGCCATCATGCAGAAAAATATCGCAAACAGACATATATCGCCCATTCTTTTTAAGTGTTCCTGCTTGTATCTGTTGCTGCTCTCCATAAGTGTCCCAAGATACCTTCTTATATCCTCGAGCATCGACATGGAAGCGTCATTTTCCATAAGCTGTTTTATGGTGACAACAAGATTGTCGATGTTCTCGTTCTCGAACTTTCCCCCGAATACCTCTATTGAGACAAGCATGTCATTTGAGGACAAAATATCTCCCGTTAGAGTTATGAGGGCGGCTTTAAGGCGCGGATGCGATGCCACCCTGTACGCATCAATCAGCGTTCTCGTTATGTATTCCCCCGCGTCCGTCTGCAAAAATACCACATCGTACACGTCCATTATGCTCTCAAGCATTTTTTCGTTATCCCTGCGGTTTCTTAATTTTGCATGGATGTCCGGATAGAAATACGCCGCAACCGCAAACACCGGGGCAAACGCCATCCCAAACATCAATCCGACAGCAAAACCAGCGGCGGCACAAAATACCTTTCCGCTAAGATACACCAGAGGAGTTATTTTTCCCTTTGAATAGTATGTGACACCCCACGCGTCAAGTCTCTGCTTTATGTATTCATAGGAGAAAAACTTATTTTTGTCGGCTCTGCTCATAGCATAGGACATCCTGTTTTTGAGCTGCTCCCTCACAATATCGTAGCTGTCTGCTATAGCATGCTCCGCGAACAGATACATTGACAAAAAGAACAAAACTATTACAATGCCAAGCATAATCTCCCTTATATAAGTAATATTTTCGGTAAAAAAGGTCATGAACACCTCCCGCGCTTTCCCTTTACAAGCACAAAATATGCCGTAAACATAAGTACTGCGCCTATCGCGGCAATAAGGCAGCAGCCTATAAAACTTTTTGAAAACATCAAAAACATACCCGAAAGGCTCATTCCAAGCATCGTCCTCGCCATTATCTCAAGGCACACCACAGCACACACAAATATAACTGCAAGTCTTATCTTCGCCTCGTGGTATATCTCCTCAAGCTTCTTGCTGTTGTCGAGCTGCTCTGCAAGAAGTTTCCTGCACTGGGCGGTAATCTCGCGGTAATTCGCATTGTTTCTTGAGGATATTTCCAGATTGCGCATCAAGGTCTTAAAAAAAGCATGTTCAATCCTGTTCTCCAACTGCCTTATGGCTATCGGTGCCTGTATTCCGCTCTTTATCATTGTGACAGCGCGAGTTAGCGCCTCCTTTAGCGGGCCTTCTATCATCTGTGCGGATTTCTCGAGGATATATATAATGTCATCCGATTCAGCCGCACAGCTCTCCACAAAATTCACAAGCGCAAGAAGCTGTTCCTCCTCCTTTTTGTAGCGGTAATCCCTAAGCCATGAAAATATAACCTCCGACGTAAGCCACGGGACTGCCGCAAAAATAAAACCCGTATACAGCTTTCCCGAAAAAATGCTCGCCAGAACCGACGCTGATGCCGATACGGCAATCATTATCACTATGTAAAGCTCCGGTGTGAGCCATTCAAACCTTGTCGTTGCGCCGCTGTACTCAAGATTATCCGCGACATGCGCTATAAATCCCCTCGTTCCCATGTTTCCATAGAGGGATTTCAGGCGCATTTTGACCTCCTCGCGCTGACCTGACAGGGTGTTAATTCTGTCATACAGCTCCGTTATTCCCTGCCTTATTGAGTTGGTTCTCTGTATGTACACTATGGCGGCATACGAGACTAGAAGCAGAATGACAAATATAATCACATGTCCGGCTGTCAGGATATAAAAAACTGTCCCCGCGTCCTTCGTCGCTCATCCCTCCCTCGCATAGATGGTCTCAAATTTCAGCTCCTTTTCCTGCTGTGACCATCCAATCTCTGTGATAGTGTCAATCTTATACTTTTTCAAAAAAATACAATTTTTCAGGGAACGCAGCATGAAAAGAATCTCCTCGGACGAGTGTGTGCTGCTTCTTTTGACATAATCTACAAGTCTAAAATATGCGTCCTGTGGTGAGTTGGCATGAATGGAGGCGTAGCAGATTGCGCCCGTGTGTACTGCATACAGAAAATCCTTCGCCTCGCCGCCCTTTATCTCGCCAATCATATAGACATCCGAGTCCACCAAAAGTCCGTTTCTTGCGATATTTTCAAGCGAATATTTTATCTTGCCATCCCCTCTGTTTTCGACGATGTGGTATGAAAAAAACTCTCGCGCCCTCATCGAGAACAGCTCCTCCGCCTCCTGCACACAGAAAACCGAATATCTGTCAGGGATAGCCTCAAGCATCGCATTCATAAGCGTTGTCTTTCCCGCCGAGCCCGCCCCGCAAAGAAGAAACGACTCCCCCGCCTCAATCTTTTCCATAAGCTTGCCGGCAAGCTCCTCCGACAACATCCCATCCTCGACAAGCCTTGGCAGAAGCTTCTTTTTCTTTGGATGCTTTCTTATATGAAGCATCGGCGCATTTCCCGACAGGACAAATCTCGTCGATAAGTTAAACCTAAGTATCCAGTCTTTCTGGCTCTTATCAGTAAAGATACTTATAGCATTGTTATTTCCCATATTGACCTTATTTTTAAGTGCGACCCTCTCGATAAACCGCTCATAGTCCTCCGTATTTTGAAAGCGCACCTGCGAAAGACTTCTCACGCCGCGCTTTTTCACATACACATGCGCCGCGTCGATTATTCTTATGTCCGATATATCCGGGTCTGCAATCAGGCTGTCCACAATATAGTAGCTCCACACGAACCTCGAAAACTGCTCATATATGGATAACACCTGCTCCTCATTTACATCGTAAGTATTTCTGATATGCGCCTTGACCTCATCGCCAAATACCTCCCTGCTTATCTCCCCTCTCTCACACATGTTAAATCTTGCCACATTAAAACCCGATGTGACATAATCAACGACACGCCTTACTATCTCACTTTGTGTCAGTGCTCTCTTTGTGTCCTTAACTTCGCTGTCCGGCAACACATTCTGCTGTGCCGAAAAAATCATGTATACCTCCTTCCTGAAAAACAAACAACTGGGTAACTACCTGATTACCGGTAAAAAGAAAAAATTTCATGAAATCAAAAGATAAAGCTTGATATAAGCTTCGATGATAATTATATTTATGTCAGATACCAAAGTCAAGTATCTTTTGCGAAAATAGTTTGCAGTTTCATCTATTTTAAGCTAAAATGTAAGTATATATCTTTATAAGGAATTGGAATATTATGAATGAAAAAGCACTTAGAATTTTAGAGTACACAAAAATAATAGAGATGCTGTCCGAGCAGGCAGCCTCCGACATGGGAAAGGAGCTTTGTCACAAGCTAAAGCCCATGACAGACATAGAAGAGATACGCCGCGCACAAAAGGAGACCTCCGACGCACTTTACAGAATAGTAAAAAAGGGAAGCGTATCATTTTCGGGGCTAAAGGACATAGGCATGTCGCTTAAACGCCTTGAGATTGGCGCAAGCCTTGGAATGAGCGAGCTTTTGGCGCTCTCATCCATGTTAAATGTGGCTAACCGCGCAAAAACCTACGGAAGACGGGAGACCGATGACACATCGCGCGACTGCCTTGACCCGATGTTCGAGGCGATAGAGCCACTCACCTCACTCAACCGCGAAATCAACCGCTGCATAATCTCCGAGGAGGAGATGGCGGACGACGCGAGCGCAAAGTTAAAGGATATCAGAAGACATATCCGCATCGCCAACGACAAAATTCACTCCGAGCTAAATTCAATGGTCGGCGGACAGCGCACATACTTACAGGATGCCGTCGTAACCACAAGGGCAGGACGCTATTGCATTCCTGTAAAGGCTGAATACCGCTCACAGGTTCCGGGCATGATACACGACCAGTCATCATCGGGCTCAACACTTTTTATCGAGCCGATGGCGGTTGTAAAGTTAAACAATGAACTTCGCGAGCTTGAGTTAAAAGAACTTGAGGAGATTAATGTCATCCTTGCAAATCTGAGTGCTGAGGCGGCACAGTACATCGACAGTCTCCACGCGGACTTGAAAGTTCTTACACAGCTCGATTTTATATTTGCAAGAGCTAACCTTTCAAAGCGCTACAACGGCAGTGAGCCGGTTATGAATGAGAACGGCTACATCAACATAAAGAAAGGCCGCCACCCACTCATCGACGCAAAAAAGGTTGTCCCTATCGACGTATATTTAGGAAAAGAATTTAACCTTCTTGTAATAACAGGCCCTAACACGGGCGGTAAGACGGTAACTTTAAAGACTATCGGACTTTTCACCTTGATGGGACAGGCCGGACTTCACATTCCGGCATTTGACGGCTCAGAGCTTTCAGTGTTCCACGATGTGTTTGCGGATATAGGCGATGAGCAGAGCATTGAGCAGAGTCTTTCCACGTTCTCATCGCACATGACGCATATAGTAGATATTTTAGGCAAGGCGGACTACAAGAGCCTCGTGCTCTTTGACGAGCTGTGCGCCGGAACCGACCCTACGGAGGGTGCCGCCCTCGCCATATCCATTTTACAGGATTTGCACAAGCGTCAGGTGACATGCGCAGCCACAACCCACTACAGCGAGATTAAGGTGTATGCCCTGTCAACTCCGGGTGTTGTAAATGCCTGCTGTGAGTTCGACGTGAACACGCTCTCACCTACCTACAGACTGTTAGTAGGTATTCCGGGAAAGAGCAACGCCTTTGCGATATCGGGCAAGCTCGGGCTCCCGTCGTATATCATAGAAAATGCAAAGTCACAGATTGGCACAAACGACAAGGCGTTTGAGGATTTGCTCGCCAGCCTCGAGGAGAGCCGTGTGACGATTGAGCGCGAGCGCGAGGAAATCTCCACCTACAAGGCTCAGGTTGCCGAGCTAAAGAAGGCACTTGAGGCAAAGCAGGAGCGTCTTGACGAGCGCTCCGACAAGATTATACGCCGCGCCAACGAGGAAGCCGCCGACATTCTTCGCGATGCAAAGGAGTACGCGGACGAGGTTATAAGGAAGTTTAACAAGTACGAGCGTCAGGGCGTGTCAGCCGCCGAGATGGAAAAGGAGAGAAAGGCTGCCCGCGAAAAATTAGACTCCGTATCGGGCAAGCTCGCCATCAAGAACGCGCCAAAGACCTCCGGCAAGAACTATACCGCAAAAGATTTCCACATCGGAGACCGCGTCAAGGTGTTGAGCATGAACCTTGAGGGCACTGTACACACACTTCCGGACGGAAAAGGCAATCTGACCGTCACAATGGGCATATTGAACTCACAGGTAAACATAAAAGACCTCATAATACTCGAGGACAACAACAAGATAACTGCCAAGAAGGGAATGGGCGGCTCCGGTGCGATAAAGGCATCTAAGACTTTCACTCTCTCAAGCGAAATCAACCTAATCGGCATGACAGTCGACGAGGCAATCGCACATCTTGACAAATACCTTGACGATGCATATCTGTCACACATTCCTTCCGTGCGCATAGTCCACGGAAAAGGCTCCGGAGCTCTCCGCAATGCGGTACAGAACCACCTAAAACGCCAGAAATATATCAAATCATACCGCCTCGGCACATTCGGCGAGGGTGATGCCGGCGTGACGATAGCTGAATTTAAGTGATTGCTGCAAAGACATACAACTGATAACACATTACTATTTAAATCACTGCAAAAGCAGTGACATGGGAGGTAAAATGGCAAAACAGAAAATACTTATCGTCGACGACGATAACAATATAGCAGAACTTATATCCCTCTATCTTATGAAGGAATGTTTTGACACCCTTATAGTGGACGACGGCGAAAAGGCGCTTGAACAATTCGGACAGTTCCAGCCAAACCTTATTCTCTTAGACCTTATGCTGCCGGGAATAGACGGCTATCAGGTATGCCGCGAGATAAGGCGCACATCCAATGTCCCTATAATCATGCTCTCCGCAAAGGGCGAGGTTTTTGACAAGGTGCTCGGACTTAAGCTCGGCGCTGATGATTACATTATCAAACCTTTTGACTCGAAGGAGCTTGTCGCGCGCGTCAAGGCGGTGCTTCGGCGCACACAGACACAGGCAGCGTCCCTCGCCGCCTCACTTCCGTCGGAGAACATCGGTGAGTATGTAGAGTATCCCGACCTTCTCATCAACCTCACGAACTATTCCGTCATTTACAAGGGACAGAATGTCGACATGCCGCCAAAGGAGCTTGAGCTTTTATATTTTCTCGCCTCATCTCCTAATCAGGTTTTTACCAGGGAACAGCTTCTTGACCATATATGGGGCTATGAGTATGTGGGCGACACGCGCACCGTCGATGTTCACATCAAGCGCATCCGCGAAAAAATACACGATAATGAATACTGGAGCATAAGCACCGTCTGGAGCATAGGCTACAAGTTCGGAGTCAAAAAACCATGAGAAGAAAAATGTTTGTAAGACTGTTAATCGAATATTTAATCTTCGGTGCAATAAGCTTTCTTACGATTTCACTCCTTATACCGAAAATGGTGCACTCACACACGATAAAAGATGAGGCTGCCGCCATGTACCGTCAGGCATCATATATCGCATCCGCCTACGGTACAGGCGTGATTGCCGGAAACAAGGCTTATGTGCAGTCTGCTGCCTCACAGCTCACCATCATAGACCGATATCTGGAATGTGAGGTCATGATTGTGGACAGGACAGGCAATATCGTCTGTGACACATACGGAAGAACAGGGAACATTGAGGGCTTTGACCCGTCGGTCAGCGGCAACAAATACTATTTCGAGGGGGATTTTTTTGGAACCTTTGATGATGACACGCTGACAGTCATCGCGCCAATCAATTCGCAGTATACGCTCCGAGGATATGTCCTCATACACAAAAATGTCGAACAGCTCGTCTCCGACAGCAACTCAGTCTTTAACTACAATTACATTTCCATGATTATTGTGCTTGTGTACTCGTCCGCCTTTATATTTTTGTATCTTATAAGAGTTTATCTTCCAATCAGAAAACTCACAAAGCTTGCAAGGGGGTACGCCGAGGGCGACTTGACGGCGAGGGCAAAATTCTCGCGGGTTGACGAGCTTGGACAGCTCGCGAACACGCTTGATTTCATGGCAGGCGAGATTGAAAAACTAAACGACTATCAGAATAAGTTTATTGCCAACGTCTCACATGACTTCCGCTCACCGCTCACCTCCATAAAGGGCTACCTTGAGGCAATGCTTGACGGGACAATACCGCCTGAGATGTATGAAAAGTACTTAAACATCGTCCTCTTCGAGACGGAGCGTCTGAACAAGCTCACAGGCAGTCTTCTCACATTGAACAAATTAAATCAGGGAATGATGCTCGACATAAGCAGCTTTGACATAAACGAGATAATCAGAAAAACCATACTCACATTTGAAGGTGTGTGCGCACAAAAAAAGATACAGTTTAACCTCACATTTTCCGACAAGAACACATTTGTCGACGCTGACTACGGCAAAATACAGCAGGTGATATACAACCTCATCGATAACGCCATCAAGTTCAGCAACAACAACTCATTTATAAATATTTCCACCTACGAAAAGGGCGAAAAAATCTTCATCTCCGTAAAGGATTTCGGAATGGGAATACCAAAGGACAATATCGAGAAAATATGGGACCGTTTCTACAAGTCAGACCTATCAAGAGGAAAAGACAAAAAAGGGACGGGGCTTGGTTTGTCAATAGTTAAAGAAATAATAAACGCACATAAAACAACAATAGATGTGATAAGCACCGAGGGGACAGGGACAGAGTTTATATTTTCCCTCCCAAAGACAAAAACAGTGGATTGAAAACATATCAATCCGCTGTTTTATTTTTCTATGAGCTAATTTTTCTCATACTCTATTTTTTGCTGTCACAAGCACAAGGCAGCTTTTACCATGGGCTATTTCTCGTATTATGCATTAAATTCGCCCCAGTCAAAGGTTCTCGGCTTTCCCTCAAGCCTCATGCCCTCAAAATTATTCTGCCTTAGCGCTTCATACAGGACAATCGCAACCGAATTGGAGAGATTTAGCGAACGCGTGTCACCAATCATAGGAATACGGATTGAGGTCTCAGGATACTTTTGCAGTATGCTCTCAGGTATTCCCGCACTCTCCTTGCCAAACATTATATATGCGTTCTCGTCGTAATGCACATGAGTGTACACATTCTTTGCCTTGGTTGTAGCCATGTAGAGCCTTGCGCCGGGATTTTTTGCCATGAAGTCGTCAAAATCGTCATACACTGTGACATCAAGATTAGGCCAGTAGTCAAGTCCAGCCCTCTTTAACATCTTGTCATTAATCTGAAAACCCAGCGGCCCTATTAAGTGCAGCCTGCTGCCCGTAGCAACACATGTTCTGCCTATATTTCCAGTGTTAGCCGGCATCTCAGGCTCATGAAGAACAATATTCATCATAATTACGTCCCCTTGTTTACTAATCTTCCTTCTTGATGGATATATCAAGCTCTATAAGCTTGTCTTCGTCGTAGTCCAAAGGCACGCATATATTCTTTGCATATGCATTTGAAAGCTTGAATTTTCCTTGAATAATGCTAGGAGGTGTTATGTCTATGACAACTCCCTTAGTCGACAGAACAGTAGCCGCATTTCCAAAAATCATGTTTCCAAGCTCGCTGAGTGCACTAAGAGACATATCGTCAAGCTGCTCAATCGGCATAAAACACATCTTTGATGCGATATCGCATGCTACCTGACTTGGCATTGCAAGAAGCACCTGACCTCTCATCTGACCGGTCAAGCCTATATTTACAACCACCGAGTCGCCGTCAAACGCTGTATCCTTCACATAAGGCTTGCCCACATTGAAATTTATATGGCATACATCCTTGATTACCTGCGTTGCCGCCATAAGAAACACATTGATATATTCAACATTCAAATCATCCATCTTTTTGTCCTCCTGTAATCTATGGTCTGTCGAGATAGCGCACCTCATCGCCGTTTATCAGCTTTTTGTCGTTATCCGAAGTAAGATACCCTATGACAGCCGCCGGTATATGCTCCCTGTCAAACGCCTCAACCATCCTCCCCGGATTTGGTGTAACAACAAGCATTCCTCCCGCCGATGGCTCCTCATAAGGATTAAGCCCCATTATCTCGCAAAACTCCACTGTCTCCTGTCGTATCGGTATAGCCCTCATGTCAATGTCAAGACCGCAGCCGCTTCTTGCCGAAAGCTCCCACAATGCGGCAAATATTCCCTTCTGCGCCATATCGTGCATAGCAGCAGCGCCATTTTGTGCGGCAATATGCGCCTCCCTTATGACACTTGCCGACCTTACAATATCGTCCGCCTGCGCCACATAGGACACGGGAAGTCTTTTTAAGAGCTCATCCTTGTGCTCATCCACAAGGTACGCCGTCTGCTCTATTGCAATCCACTTTACTGCTATGACTGCCATACCGGGCGACGCATTTTTTGCACTGAACAGCTCACCTTTCCCGCACGTTCCCGTGACCGTCACGGTTATCATATCTGACAGCGCATTTTTGCTAAGTTCCGTATGTCCGCCGGAAAGCTGTATTTTGCACTCGCCGCACGCCTCATTGACCATGCGTGTCACAGCTTTCAAGCGCTGCTCATCAAAATCTTCCCTCAGAATAAACGCTGCCGATGCCGCTATCGGTGTTCCGCCGCACACTGCAATATTGTTTGCCGCGCGGATAACCGCAAAGTACGGCGCAAGTCTCTCATCCGTGAGCGCACATTCCGTCGACGTGAGCACATACTTATCGCCCACATCGATGACACTGCAATCCTGCCCCGGTGCGCCTCCTGTCACCACGCTCTTATTTTTGCTGGTTATAAGCTTTAACACTGACCTGTTCAATATCGCTTCTGATATTTTCCTATTTTTCATAACTATCCGTAATTATCTAATTATCCTTTACATATTGATGTGTTATTGGTATTCTAATAATAGGATGATTTAAAAATATGCCGCAACCATAGGAAGAAGCATTGCAAGAATGAGTATAACCACAATAACAGTTGTAATAATTCTTCTGTTCTTTTTGCTGTAAAAGTTAATCATATTTTAATCTCCATTCTGCCGCCCACAGCGGCACATATAATCATATCCCAAAATTATCACCGGAGGCATAACCATGATAAATAATATTATACACACTTTGCCGGTTTCCCTGATATTCTGCACCATAGTTCTCGGTTTTCTGCTTATGTATGAGCGAAAAAAACATTCGCGCGAGGCAAAAAGGCGTGAGGAGGAATTCTGGCAGCGCGAGGACATGGCAAACAACGTCCGCCGCAAGGATATATCCCAGCTTCCTTATATCGAAATTCCTTATGACACCCTGCCGTTTCTGCCAAATGCGCACGGCGAGATAGCCACCTGCCAGAAGGAGCTGCGGGCATTCAAGGGCTCGAAGCTTCTCAACCTGTCAGAATTTTCCAACACCGACCTAAAGCTTATGTACGGGGTTGCAAATCTTCCTCAGCTATCAGAATACGACGACGCATGTACGGCGATGTACAGGGTAATCGCCAACCTCGGAAACCATCTGTCAAAGGAGGGCTATCACAACGAGGCAATAGCATTTCTCGAATTTGGCATAGAGGCAGGCTCCGATATAAGCCGCAACTTCTATATACTCGCCGACGAGTATGCCAACACCGAAAGGTATGAGGACATAAAGAAGCTCATAGAGCGCGCACAGGAATTAAATTCCCCACTCAAGACCTCAATCGTAAACACTCTCAATGAAAAATATCAGAATGTCCTTCCATAAGTTGAGAGTATCTTGTCAATCTCCCTTGAAGCCTGACTTTTTGTCAGGCTCTCAAGTTCCACCTCAAGCTCCACGCCGTGCTGTCTCATAAGACTTCTCAAAAAGTTAATCTGTTTGGGTGTTATTGGCGTATCCTTCTTTGCCGTGTAAGCCATATCCGCCGGTAGAAAAAGTCCCTCAAAGTCCTCCTCTGTCCGTCCTACAGCCTCATCATAAAGGCAGTCGTACAGCCTCGCCGCCGCTGCCGCATCCGAAAATGCCCTGTGCCTTGGCTCCTCCACAATATTGTAAAAGCTGCACAAATTTTCAAGGCTTCTGCTCTCAAGTCCTGTAAGAAGCTTTCTTGAAATCTTATGCGTGTCAATGCCCTGCGCATGATATTTTATCTTCATGTCAAGAGCCTTCTGACATATAAAACCATAGTCAAACGACACGTTATGTCCGAGCACAGGCAGCTCCCCGATGAAATCCAGCAGCTCCTTCAACACTTCCTCCACAACAGGGGCAGAAAACACCATCGTGTCGTCTATCCCTGTTATCTCAGTGATGCGCGGCGGAATATGTATTCCCGGATTTACAAAGGTTGCAAAGCTTTCGCCCTTTTTTCCTCCTGAGTACTTCACCGCACCTATCTCGATTATCCTGTCGTCCCTAG
Source organism: Eubacteriales bacterium (assembly GCA_050874385.1). GTDB lineage: Bacteria > Bacillota > Clostridia > Lachnospirales > Lachnospiraceae > CAG-882. The sequence continues at coordinate 64,421 of JBNMKO010000001.1, read as the reverse complement.
GACTAAGACCTGTCGTCTCAAGGTCAAGCGCGACGTAATCCATTGCTTTTTCTATCATATTAAAACCCCTGCATACTGCAAGCATTTCTTGCAGTACTGCCAACAATAAGTATTGTCTCCCATACCGCCATTAGTATGAGATTATCTCATATCCGTCGTCCGTTACAAGCACCTGTATCTCCCACTGTGCGGAAGGCGACCTGTCCTGCGTATAGGCAGTCCAGTCATTCTCCTCATCAATGTAGATTTCCTGCTTGCCCATGTTAATCATAGGCTCAATGGTAAACATAAGCCCCGGAGCCATGACCATCTCCGTGCCAGCCTTTGAGACATAGCTTACAAACGGGTCTTCATGGAACTCAAGTCCAACTCCATGTCCGCCTATCTCGCGCACAACCGAGTAGCCGTTCTCCTTTGCAAAGTCATTTATCGCCTGACCTACATCGCCAAGGAAGCCCCACGGCTTGACCTTGGAGAGACCGACATTTAAGCTCTCCTTAGCCACATCGACGAGACGCTTCTTCTCAGGTGACACCTCGCCTATGCAGAACATTCTCGATGAGTCGGAGAAATATCCATCTAATATAGTAGAACAATCTACATTTATTATATCTCCCTCCCTGAGCATAACATCCTCAGACGGTATTCCGTGGCATACCTGATTGTTTATTGAGGTACACACGCTCTTAGGAAATCCCTCATAGTTTAAAGGTGCCGGTATTCCGCCCATCTTGGTGGTAACATCGTATACCCACCTGTCAATCTCCTCTGTTGTTATGCCAGCCTTGATATGCTCTGCCACATAGTCGAGAACAGCAATGTTAATCTTTGCGCTCTCCTTTATCTTAGCCACCTGCTCAGGTGTCTTTATAAGCTTGTGTGACGGCACAATGGCATGCATAAGTCTCATGCTCTCAAGCTTATCGTCAAAATTACTGTGGCATCTCTTATATTTGAGCCCACTGCCACACCAGCACAAATCATTTCGTCCCGGTCTAATCATTCCAATCTTTTCCTCCTAAAGAACCAATGGTGTTTTTATTACTCCCAAAGCTTCTTTTTATAAACGCCCTGCTCGACAAGCTGGGCAAACGAGCTCACAACAAGCTCCTTGTCCTCCTTGTAAGTCACACCGAACCACTTGTCACTTGTAGGGAGCACATGAACATCGGCAAGCTTCTCATCAACCATATCGCCTATGATTGTAGGTATGAGATACTCAGCCTTCATCTCATTTCCCTCTATCGAGCCGAGGAATGTCACAAATCTCTTTTCAAGCTCAGGGAATATGTCAGGTGTGAGCCCCCACATATTCATGGACACAGGCTGATTTAACGGCACATTGCCGTTAGGTGTCGTCGCGCAGTTGTCGCCCTTGCCTATTTCCTTGGTCTCCACAATCTTTGTGAGGACACCGTTCTCCACCTCACAGATTCCTCTTGTGACGGTTCCGTTCTCGCTGAGTGTGTTTCCAACCTCGAAGCCTGCCATGCAGAAATTGAACTTTCTGTCGGTCTTTGCAGGATTACACAGGTACTCATGGATTTTTCTAAGCCCCTCCTTGCCATAGTAGTCATCCGCATTGATAACAGCAAAAGGCTCATTCACAACATCCTTGCATGCAAGTATCGCCTGTCCTGTTCCCCAAGGCTTCGTTCTGCCCTCCGGCACTGTAAATCCTCCCGGGAGGTCTTCCATGTTCTGGAAAACATACTCAACCTTCACGCGCTTCTCAATTCTGTCACCGATAGCCTCGCGGAATGCCTCCTCGATATCCTTTCTTATGATAAACACAACCTTGTCAAAACCAGCCTCAATGGCATCATAGATTGAATAGTCAAGAATAATCTCCCCGCTAGGGCCAACCGGCTCAATCTGCTTTATTCCACCATAACGGCTTCCCATCCCGGCAGCCATAATAACCAATGTAGTATTCATTTATTTCCTCCAAAAAAATATTTACGCCTAAAGCACTGTCTCTATCTTAATCTATTGAAAAATAAAAAGCAACCTTTCTTTAGCCGCTTTATGCGCAAATCATAAGGATTTTATCGAAAAAAGCATCAATTTCCCATTATACCTTCTCAATTCATATATTTTACATATAGAAAAAATATGTATTCTCTGATATTATAATGTAGGCAAGGCGGCGGCAGAACTTTTCCGCAATCAGGCGGATATTTGCAAATGCCTGTATAATGTACATTGATTTAAATGTCAATAATATAATCCAACCTCGAAATTATATCTTAAAAGATATTTATTAAGTTATCATTCAAACATTTTACAATTACAATTAAAAATCGACTATTTACATGTCGATGTCATTTAAACAGAAATGGAGAAGCACAACAAAATGAAGAATAAATTTATATACGAGACACATCTACACACAAGCGAGGGAAGCGCATGTGGGCGTGCAAAGGCTGTCGACATCGTACACGCCTACAAGGATGCCGGCTACACGGGAATAATAATCACCGACCACTTTTTCTACGGAAACACAGCCGTTGACCGAATGCTGCCATGGGCGGACTGGGTAAACGGCTTCTGCAAAGGGTATGAAAACGCTCTTGATGAGGGAAACCGCATCGGACTTCAGGTTTTCTTTGGGTGGGAGTCGGGATACCGCGGCACCGAGTTTCTCATACACGGACTTGACAAGGAATGGCTTTTTGCGCACCCGGAAATAAAGGATGCCACTGTGGAAGAGCAGTATGAGCTAGTGCATGAGGGCGGCGGAATGGTTATACAGGCTCATCCTTTCCGAGAAGCGCCATATATACCCGAGATAAGACTTTTTCCGGAATATGTCGACGGAGTTGAGGGCGTTAACGCCACACACAGCGGAACAATCGCAAAGAGCCGCTGCATGGGACACCCTGAGTTCAATGACCGCGCCATCGACTACGCAAAGAAGCACGGCTTGGCACTCACAGCGGGCTCCGACCAGCACTCCACAGAGATGGTGTACGGCGGAATGGCGTTTGACCGCAGATTGGAAGACAGCCATGACTTTATAAAGGCTGTTCTGGGCGGTGAGGCGACATGCCTTTTAGATGGCACATACAACCCATTTACAGACCATCAAAATTCTACAATTTAATAACTTCCATATAAAGCAATATTCTAGTATATAACAGCTACTATATGAAGCCATTTATATCATTGCCATAATCACAGACTATTTTAAAGACAGACAGATTGCAAAAATCTGCCTGTCTTTTTTTCACACAATGTGCGCAAAAAAGGCACACCCGGAACAAAATTCCAAGGTGTGCCTTTAAAATTTCACTTTATATCAGCTAAATGCTCAACCGAATTAGTCAAGTGTATATGGCATTAAAGCGATATGACGTGCTCTCTTGACAGCAACTGTGAGAGCTCTCTGATGCTTTGCGCAGTTTCCGGTAATTCTTCTAGGAAGAATCTTACCTCTCTCAGATACATATCTCTTTAACTTATTAACATCCTTATAATCGATAACGCCGTTCTTGTCTCCGCAGAATACGCAAACTTTCTTTCTTCTGCGTCCAAGCTTCTTCTTCATTGGAGCGTCGGAAGACTTATTTTCTCTGGTATTTGGCATTATTGTGACCTCCTTATAAAATTTAGTTGAAAGGAAGACCTTCATCCTCCACACCCATCGGAAGGTTCATAAATCCGTCCGCCGGTGCTGCTGCGGCAGGTGTTGGTCTGTCGCTTGATGCAAAGCCTCCGTTATTGTTAGCGCTTGCAGCCTTACTCTCTACAAACTCATGATCTTCTACAACAACATCTGTTGTGTATACCTTCTGACCGTCCTTGTTGGTGTAGCTTCCGGTCTGAATTCTTCCGGTAACTGCAATCTTCATACCCTGATGAAGATACTTCTCCGCAAATTCAGCATTTCGGTCAAATGCGACACAGGATATAAAATCCGCTGTCTGCTCCCCGTTGTTGTCGTTCCTTCTGCCTCTGCGGTCAACTGCCAGTGTATATCTCGCTATTGACATCTGACGCTCGCCTGTGCTCACACGCACATCCGGGTCTCTTGTCAATCTACCCATCAAAATAACTTTATTCATAGACTATTCTCCTCTCGGATGATTGTCACAAGATTATGCCTCTACTGAAACGCAAAGATATCTTACAACGCCGTCCATGATACGAAGCTGTGCCTCAAGCTCTGCCGGTGCAGTAGCAGGTGCATCAAACTCAACGAAAGTATAGAATGCTTCGCTCATCTTCTGGATGTCATAAGCAAGCTTCTTCTTTCCCCAATCGTTTACGTTAGTTACAGTACCGCCGAAACGAGCGATCATGTCCTTCACTTTCTCAAGTGTAGCAAGTCTTGCCTCGTCCTCTAACTTAGCACTGATAACAACTGTTAATTCGTACTTGTTCATGCTTTCTTGTACCTCCTTATGGTCTCTGGCCCTGTAACCTGTGTACAGAGCAAGGAAATAAATAATATATCACAAACGTAGATGTTACCATATACATTTGGATTATGCAAGTGTTTTTTTCACAAAGCCCCTGAAATTTTTCTCAACCAGTCTGCGCGGAAGCATCACCTGATGCCCACATCCTACACACTTGAGTCTGAAATCGGCTCCTACACGAAGAATTTCCCAGTCCTTGCTTCCGCATGGGTGCGGTTTCTTCAACGTAATAATATCACCAAGTCCAAATTCCATAAATTTACCTCATGAATTTACATTAACTATCTCAACAATTACATTGTCAAAAATTCTTCTTAATACAATCACAACGGATAGTTAAAATCTAACTTAAAAATCCTGAAGATAAGTTAATCTTCAGGATTCTGGCTGTATTAGAGGCGACTGTCGGACTCGAACCAACGATCAGGGAGTTGCAGTCCCACGCCTTACCACTTGGCTAAGTCGCCATGTCATCGACAGCTTTTGTAGTATAACAAATAAATCTGCCGATGTCAATACTTTTTTTAATTTTTGTGCAAAAACTTCTAAAACAAATATCCGCTATCGTCCGCTTCTACTCTGTCAATCTTATCTTCTGCACTTTTCTGGAATTGATGTACACATAGATATTGTCCGAGTTTACCGGAATAAGACTGTCAATCGCCGTCTCAAACGTGTAGTTAAAACGTTCTTTGCCGTCCAGACCGATAAGCCGCACATCGTTGTCGTCATACATCAAAATACTGTCGCCGGCGAAACTGTAATTCTTATAATTGGTCTCCACAGGAATTTCACCTGACAATGTGCCTTTCATGTCATACACCAAAATTTTATATGGATATCCCTGTTCATGGTTCTGAAATATCAGCCCGATATACTGTGACGAATGAAACATCCCATGCAATTCCTGCTCAAATGTAATATCCATCATAAGCTTTGGATACTGATTTATGCTGTATATGCTGAGTTTCCCCGTCGCCACGGCTATAGCTGTGTCTGAGGTCACAAACTGCACATCCGGGACAAGCATATCCTCATATTGGTCAAAGCCTCCGACAAGTCTCTCAGACATGTTCTTTCCGACCTCGCCAAAATTATAGAAAGCGATACTTGTCGCTATCTTGTTGCTATCTATGTCCGTATACGCAACCATGAGTTTAACTGCATCGTCAGATATACTTATCGACATAGGCACACCGTTTCCGCTTATCGTCGTCTTTATGCGGTACGCTTTATCTCCTGACGTGTCATACATGTCAATGTACTGGGTGTTTCCATCCTCCAAAACAGCCGCGACACAGCCGTTGGCGGCGACGCTGACCGTGACAATGGGAAGAACCGTATCCACGGACATGACCGCTCCATCTTTGTTGAAGACATATATCCATGAAGCGCCAATCCCCGCCACGGCGCAGTAATCGCCTCTTATGTCAAGTCTTGGCTGCGACAGCTCATACGATGCGTTCCACTGCGGCACATTGTCGGCATTGTAGTAGGCTATTCCATCCTTGCTGTAGCGCAAAAATCCATCCCCATACTTGACATATGATGCCGACCTGCTGTCCGCCCTGTCCGTCGATTGAAGCACCGTGTAGCCCGTGTATACCGGACTTTGAAGGATAACGCCGCGAATAAAATACCCCGCCACAACAACAATCACCATAGCCACAACCGTTATAATCAATATTCTGACCTTTTTTGTCATATCATCATTCCTAACCATCTGCCGTACTCCGGCAGACATTTTCACCTAATTACTATGGAAGAAGCAGTTCATCTCCCGGTGCTATGGAATCACCGCCGTCCGTGATATCGTTCAATTCAAAAAGTGCCTTTAGTATCTCCGGGTCATCGCTGCCATACTCTCTCTTTATAATTCCATACAGTGTATCTCCATCCTGCACAACATAGCTTCTGTGCTCCTCGGTAGTCTCCTCCTCTGTGGTAGTCTCCTCCTCTGTCGTGGTCTCCTCCTCGGTTGTAGTTTCCTCGGTCTCGTCCGTGCTCTCCTGTGGTGTGGTTGTCTCCTCTGTCTGTGTCACCTCCTCGGATGTGTTATTCTCCTCGGAAGCTGTTGTATCAACATTTCCATCTGCGTAGTTTACATCAAGTGTCTCGTCCGGAACTGCTGACGGTGTAGCATTCACCGCGGTATTGTTGTCAACGTAGTCCCCTCCGCTCTCAACGATATTGTCACCGTTTGCCGCACTCTTTTCAGCCTGCAGTCTCGTCGCGCCCGCAACAAGCACAAATATAACAAGTATTGCACTCAGCGCGTACATAATTGAGAGCTGCTGTTTTGCCTTTGGCTCACTCTTATTCTCTTTCATAATCTGTCTGTACCTCTTCATGGCAGTCTCATCTGCTGCCGTTCTCTTTCTCTGGCTGCTCACGTCAGCCATATATCTTTGCATCTGCTCGTTCCTGTCAAAATATATCACATATCCGTCAAGACATTCAAGTCCCCCGTCAAAGCAGCTGTAAACGTCCTCCGTCTTCTCGGACGGGTTCACATACAAAAGTGCCTTGTATCTTCCTATTGAGTCTATGTGGACTCTCTCAAGCGCCGCATTACTCTCCGGTCTTATACTTGACGACACCAGATACCATCCGACAACACTCATCCCCGGAAAGTATGTACTGCATGTGGCATCGACAAAAGGCCATGTCTCCTGCGTAAAATCGACCTTTCCCTCAAACACCGACGCGTTTGCCACCTCGATGGCTGCATACACGAAGGTGTACTCCTCGCCGTCAATGTTCTTTTCCTCGCCGAGAAGAACTCCGACTTTGCCCTCCTCATCGATATCAAGGCTGATTTCCTTCACAAAAGAAAAAGCATAGTCCTCGATATAAACTCTTTTATCTAAATCCAAATTCCCTACCTGTCGTATATTCTTAGGCAGTTCACTGTTGTCATTTTTCTTTACAACATGTTCTTTCACTCTTAACCTCATTTCCGCACCGCAAAATATCATAAAACCAACACACGGAAGCGGCACAATTCCGCTGTTGCTGCAAACACTATCAGTTTACCATTTTCTATCCCTGCGTGCATTATTTTTTTGCGACTTTTTAGGAGATTTTTCGCAATAAAATTCTATCCTGCAATGTATATTGAATAAAGTTGTCCTCATCTACATATAATGCAAACATGAAAACATTAACCGAAAATTATTATTTTGACACGGCAAAACCGGGAGCAGCATGTAAGATGGGCGTACAGCTCACTGAGCTTTTATTAAAATCGGAGCGCTCCCTCGAGGATGTTGTCATCATCTGTATCGGCACTGACCGTTCCACGGGCGACAGTCTCGGCCCAATCGTGGGCTACAAGCTCGCAAAGACGCTTCAAAGCGGAAACAAATCCGTCAAAAAGGACGGTATCACCGTATACGGCACACTGTCCTCCCCTGTACACGCGACAAACCTAAGTGCAATTTTAAATGACATACAGCTAAGACACAATAATCCATTCTGCATAGCTGTGGACGCTTCCCTCGGAACACAGGGACACATCGGCTATGTCACTGTCGGCACAGGCCCGCTAAAGCCGGGACTTGGTGTCAACAAACAGCTTCCCGATGTCGGAGACCTTCACATAACGGGAATTGTAAATCTTTCAGGCACAAATGACCCAATGTTATTGCAGACAACAAGACTTAACATTGTCATGGAGCTTGCGGACGTGATTGTAAAAGGACTCATGTACTGTCTTGACCCGATGCGCTCGGGACTGAAGCCACGTTTCTCCTTTTTCAATCCGATTAGGATTTCTAATTATTTTTCTAACAGACTGGCTGATTAAATCCGGCAATGGCAAATCCAACCTCGCTGCGGCATATCAATATGATGGCTGCGCCTGCTGCCAAGCCGGAAAATCGGCGGCACTTATATTCCGACCAATCTGTCATCCTTCCTATTCTACAAAATATATTGCTGTTTTTCAATTAAAGAATTAAAAAAATATATGCACAGCAAAAATTAGCGGTTATAATATACAAATAATGCCAAAATCATACTGGATTTTGCGTCTATAAATGTGAGGCGAACCGTTTCGCCCGGAAATGAGGAAAAAATGTTTCGATTATGGGCAAAAGAATTTAAACACAATCATCTTGTAAGGGATATGGTCGTCTGTAACGACAATCCCGACTTAAACCGCACCAAAAAAGTCTTTCTCGCACTCGACGAGGTATGCCATGAGTTTGATTTACAGGTTCCGACATGGCTTGATATCAACATAAAGGATTTCAAAAAATACAGCAAAGCCCGCTTTACGCAGGACAGCTTTGTGGAACATATCGACTTCGATTTTCTAGAAATCCATGTAATCGAGGAGGACTAGCCCCAAAAAAGCACAACAAGGTGGGTACGTTTTAGCGCACCCACCTGCTATTGTAAGCTCTTACACCGTCAAAAACCTAGTCGTAGCAGTTCTCTGACTTGTTCTGAGTCTTGTTCTGTGACTTATTCTGGCTCTTGTTCTCCGACTTGTTCTGGTTTTTGTTCTCAGACTTATTCTGGCTCTTGTTTGATGACTTGCTCTGCTCACCACCATAGTTATAAGATTTGTTCTGTTCGTTGTAATTTTCGCTCATAATTGACCTCACTTATTATTTTCTACTTTTATTGCGGTACAGTGCCATACACTTTTGCCACGACATTAGTATGTGTCATACGAGCGCAATCATTCACTCAAAACAGATTTTTTTTATTAAATTTTTTGCCGCCTCGGGCTGTTCCATGGAATACACGCAGCCATGCTCATCCTCCCAGTATGTGACAACACAAACGCCCTTTACAAGCTTTTCGTCCGCCACTGCGTACTCATCAAATGCCTGTCCCGGTCTTAGAATACGGCAGTCAATACGGCTTCGCAGAACACATATCCTGTTTCCTTTTGGTATGTAAAAATTGACATTGTATGCCGGCTGTGTCCCGCTGTTCCATATTCTCAGGTATATTTTTTTGTCCACCTTGCGGATTATCTTCGCCTGAACGCAGGCCCCGCTTATGCTTTTGTTCTCTCTTTTTTCCGAATTATAAAGCTCCATGATAACCCTCCATTTCTATATGTTGCTTTATCCAACCAACCTTTGCACGACTTCATGCAACCTCCCCATAGCTTTCATGTGTCTTGTGCATTGCTTAGTTTTTTGATAGTTAAAGTTTAACAGAGAATTATTCATGATTGCCGATAAATAATTTGACAAAAAGAGCCATCCGCCGACATAATCCGCGGATGACCCATTTTTTTAATGTTCCTCTATATATCTCGCACAGAAATCCGAAACATACTTCACGGTATTGAACGCATTTATCTCATCGCGCCTCCACACATGTGACTGTGAATAAAATTCAAATGAAACTATGCCTCTGACACCGTTAGTACACTCAAATCCCGCCTGTGCAAAGCTTCTGACTGCGCTCATACTTACCATTCTGCCGTACTCACTGCTGTCAGGATAAGAGCGCACATCGTTTACCGTATATGGCTCCCAGAAGTTGACCTTATTCTCCACCATTTTCTGGTTTCCTTCAATGTGAAGCAGACAGCCATCGGGAATCATCTCAATATTCCTCGTACTCCACTGTGTATACTCCTTGTACACGCCATCCCTGCATATACTCACGCAGACGCGCTCAAAGCCATACCTTATGGCAATCTTTTCGAGCAAAATCTTCATGCACGACAGGACATGCGCCCTGATTTCCTCTTTTCCAAAATCACCCTCAACAGCTTCCTCGCCGAGCATCTCAATGACATACTCGGCTATCATGTCCTCCTGCTCGGAACTTGCCGCCTCACAGCTTGCCGCCTCATTATTGTCCTCAGCTTTATCCTTCTGCTTAAAAAATACAATATTCCCATTTTCACTGTTACATGCATCCTCGAGCGCCGATATCGCCCTTCCGTACATTACACTCTCAATGCCGGCGACATTGTGCTCTATGTCAATTCCGACATAAGCGCCAAGATTTTTTCCGGCAAGATGTGTTATATACTTTTCTCCAAGCTCCTCAAGCCCATGTATGCTTCTTGTGACCGCCTCGCCAAGCTCCGACACCGTCGACAGTCCGGCCGTAAACAGTGCAAATCTATGTACTCCTATCCTGCAAACCAATGTCCCGTGAGGAAAACCTCTCCTGAGCCTCCTTATGAGATTGATAAGAAGCTCCTCCGATTTTCCACGGCTCAGTCCGCACACTATATTATCATATTCGGGAATATCGAATAATATGCACGCGAGCATCGCATCCGCCTTATGTCTTCGCTCATAGCGGATAAGCTCATTTACAACCGTGTTGTGGTCGGAAAATCCCAGCATGTCAATCTTATGCCCTGCTCCGCTGTCAGAATGTCCATTTGACGTGATATAATTATGTATATCCGAGACACGCCCCAACACCTCTATAGGCTCTCCGCGGTCAAATTTTGTTCTTGCAACCAGTCTGCACCAGCGGTAATCCGAACTGACATGAATACGCATCCTGAACACGCCCTCAATGGTTCCCGCATCACCTCTTTTTATCTCGGCTGTGAGCTTTAGAAATTCCTCTATGTCCTCCGGCGAAATCATGTTCGCATTAATCATCGCCGTATCAAAATTCTGAAGCCACGAACCATACTTTGACAACTCGCTTCTGTCCGAATACTGCATGAACTTCTTAGTCTTCAAATCATATTTAAAAACTATGTCGCCCGCCGCCTGTGCTACCTCTTTAAATATATCTCCCGCATCTCTCATAGCCATCTTCCTCCTAAATAAACCTGCCCAATGCACCAACACTTGTCTATATTTTCTAAGTATAGCACAAACAGCGCCACATTAAAAGCTTAATGTAACGCTGTTTTTAACCCGCCATATAAATTACAAATTAATTCACGGCAAAATATGTTCGAAGATTATTCGGCAACAACCATGTTGTTGTTCTCCTTGAGATAATCGCTGACGATATCAAAGATGAAGCTCTCTCTCACATACTCCTCGCCGTACTGCTCGACGAATGCAGCCGCGGAGTCAAAACCGTTCTCTGTAGCGGTCTCCTGAGCCCTTGTGTTGTACTCCTCATCGGAGAGTGTCATGCCGAGGTCTTTGTAAATCTCACATGCAAGCATGATATACTTAACCTCATTCTCAGCCATTGTGCGGCACTCAGTTGTCAGGTCATCAGTTGTCATATTGTACATGCCTGAAAGGAAGGACTCCATATCCATTCCATAAAGTGAAGCGTAGTATGTGAAGTACTGAACATAGTAGTTGTAGTAGTCATCAGCTATACCGGAAACTTTCTCCTCCGGAAGTGAAGAGAATGTGCTGTTCTCCACAAGCTTGCTCCATATTCCATTCTCATAGCTGGTCTGCTGTGTTGTCTGTGCCTCTTCGAGCATGCTCTCTGTAAAGCTCTTCTCGTACTCGTCGGCTGATGTGTAGTCGCCGTTAGTGTAAGCGCTTACAAGCTCATCGCCCCACTCAAGCTCATCCTTTTCTCCCTCAATCCAGTTGACAGTCACAACGAATGTAACTTCCTTGCCCGCAAGGTCAGTGTTGTTAGAATAGTCCTCCGGGAATGTACACAAAAGCTCGTACTCCTTGCCAACCTCAAGACCTGCAAGCTGCTCGTCAAGGTCAGATATAAATCTGCCTGAACCTACTGTATAAGTCTGTGATGTAGCTGTACCGCCGTCAAATGCTGTTCCGTCGAGAAGTCCGCTGTAGTCAAGGTTGATAACATCCCCATCGGCTGTTGTTCCCTCTGTAAGGTGCTCGCCCTCGAGTACATAAGTATTATAGTAGTTAACTATCTGGTCTTTCTGGTTCTGAATCTGCTCGTCAGTCACAACTGCCGGGTCAACCTCTATGTCAAGATTTTTGTAATCACCCAAAGTAACATACTCGCTGTAATCAGTCACTTCTGTCGTCTGCTTAACCGGCTCCGCCTGTGTTGTCTCGGCTGTTGTTGTATCGCCCTCAACCGTTGTAGTCTCGCCCGTTGTTGTTGTCTCGTTGTTGTCTCCACCCTTACCACATGCTGTAAGCCCGAAAACCATCGTACCTGCAAGCACAAGTGCCAATACTCTCTTTTTCACTATATTCCTCCAATTCTTCCTTTTTTTAATAGGAAATAAAAAAACTAAATAGCTGCCCGATAGCGACAGCTATTTAGTTATAGCACACTTTATACATAAAAGTAAAGCAAATCCAAAAAGTTCACACTTTTTTCATCAAAAAATCACGATATTTGGGGCAAAACAGCCTTAAAAGACCATTTTTCACCACCGTTTAGCTTACTTTTACAAAATTTTCAAGGTCATCCGCCTCTATCGTCAGAAGCATCTGCTCATCAAGGGAATTTATGCTCTTTACAAGCCTTGTAGCCTGCTTTGAGACCGCCTTCTCGAAGTAATTTCTCACCTCTCTGGCGTTTGCAAAATTCTCCGTCTTGTTCTCGCATGCCTGCTCAAAATACTCCCTCGCCTTGACCTTTGCGTCCTCCGACAGCACATAGTCCTGCTTCTTTGCCATTCCGAGAAGTATCTGAAAGAGCTCGTCCGGCTTATAATCCTCGAACATTATAAACTTGTTAAAACGTGAACGAAGTCCCGGATTGGAGCTTAAAAACTCATCCATAAGGTCTGGATAACCTGCAACGATGACCACAAGATTATCCCTGTTGTCCTCCATCGCCTTTAAAAGCGTGTCGACAGCCTCCTGTCCAAAATCGCCCTCGCCTTTGTTCGCTGTGAGCGTATAAGCCTCATCTATAAAGAGTATTCCGCCAAGCGCCTGCTCGACAACCCCGTTGACCTTAGTAGCAGTCTGACCTATATATCCGCTGACAAGTCCCGAGCGGTCAACCTCCACAAGCTGTCCGCCCGACAAAATTCCAAGCGAATAGTAGATATCGCCGAGCATACGCGCCACAGTCGTCTTACCCGTTCCGGGATTTCCCGAAAACACAAGATGCTTTGACACGTTAGGCTGCTTCATTCCCTTTTCCTCGCGAAGCTTCTGTATGCGCAGCAGATTTACAAGGCTGTTGACCTCCTGCTTCACACCGTCAAGCCCCACAAGCTGGTTGAGCTCCTCAAGCACCTCATCGACGGAGCGCTTCTTAGCCTTCTGTGTCTTTACCGCAACCTTGCTGTCATAAAGCCCGTACTCTTTGAGGAATTTTTCCATCACCGAGATATAATCCGTGAGCATCTTTACCTCCTGCTCACTTGTCACATCGTTACATGCGACGAACTCCTGACCGAGCGCACGGAATGTATTTACAAGATTGTTAGCTCTCCTCTTGTCATCGTTCAACTTTCTTTTTGCATCGCACAGCACAAAGCCCTTGAGGGCAAACGGAACATTCTTTGTGTAGGTATCTTCACGAAGCTTGTCATAAAACATGATTGACTTAATCTGTCCCTCAGTCATGCGATAGCCAAGAGTACTGTTGATAAAATCAATCTCCTTCTGGTCGACATATCCGTCGCCGTAGCTTAGATACACCAGAAACTTCAAAAATTCATACCTTAAATTCTCGCGGAAAGTCGTGTTGAGCTTATCCTTTATCACCCCGGCGCGCTCAATCTCCTCAGCCTGTTTAAGACACTCTTCAACCTGTACTTTGATATCTGACATTATTAATCCCCCTCATTCATCACAATCCGTATATATTTTACGCTTCTATGCCAGCCTTAATCTTCTCGACCATTTCCGCATACTCTGCATCTGTCAAATACTTCTTGTCAGGGTTCATAAGGAACACACCGCCCCACTCAAACTCATCCTTGTACTTAGGCACAAGATGAAAATGAAGGTGATGACCTGTATCTCCGTAAGCGCCATAGTTAATCTTCTGAGGGTTAAAAAGCTTCTGAAGAACGCCGGAAACCTTTGCAATATCCTCAAAATATGCTGCTCTCTCCTCAGCGGTGAGCTCTGTCATATCTCCCACATGCTTCTTGTGTGCAAGGATAACCCTGCCCGGATGGCTCTGCTCCTTGAACAGATATACCTTACATGTATCCATCTCACAAATCTTAATTCCAAACTTAGCGACTAACTCGCCCTCCATGCAGTATGCACAGCTTGTATCCTTTTCCATGGTTAAAACCTCCAAATTTTTATTCTACTACCTATTAATATATAACTTACATGCCCTGTTGTCAAAGACTTTACATTTTTGTGGCAATTTACATTTTCATGACATATTCAAATATTTGTGTAAAAACACAAACAAATTAATCCTCCCCCGCCGTAACCCGGCAAAGGGAGGATATCTGTAAATTCCAAAGCTTATTAAAACTTATATTTATTTTATCTTATATTTTTTATATAGAAAGTTTCTAATTAGAAAGCTCTGATTACTGTCTCTTAGAAAGAACGTCCTTCTCGTAAGCGCGAACCTCGTCAAGCCATGTGAGACCTGCACCTGCACCCTTCTTAGCGCAGTAGTAATCCCAAACAAGTGCAAATGGAGCTGCCTTGAACTCTTCCTTGTATGCAAGTCTGCCGCTCACATCGCCGTCCATCTCAATCTTCTTCATTGTATCTACAGGCTGTAAGAGTGCTGCGAGCATAGCCTTTCTTGTGTTGCGGATACCGATAACCCAAGCTGCGATACGGTTGATTGATGCGTCGAAGAAATCAGTTGCAATATATGTGTCCTCGAGCTTACCCATGCGCACAAGCTCCTCCATGATTGCTCTTGTCTCGTCGTCGAAGCTTACTACATGGTCGGAATCCCAACGTACAGGACGTGATACATGTAAAAGAGCGTGGTCAGCGAATGTATATACGCCTGAAAGCTTTGCGGATACAACCTCTGTTGGATGATAATGACCTGTGTCGAGTGTCATCATAATGTGGTCGCTCTTAGCGTTCATAACATAGCCCATGCAGAACTCATGTGAGCCGACTGTGTAGCTCTCAAGACCGATACCAAATACCTTTGACTCGATACCATCCATAACACCCTTGACATCCTTGGTAGCCTCGAAAATCTTGTCATAGCTGTCCTTGAGACGAAGTCTTGGTGCAAGTGTGTCAACAGGAACTTCCTTGTCGCCGTCCGGTGTCCAGTGGTTGATTACGCACACCTTACCTGTCTTTTCATAGAAGTACTCACCAATCTTACGGCTTCTGATACCGTGCTCAATCCAGAAGTTACGGATATCGTCATCTGCCGATGAAAGTGTGCCGTTGGAGCTCTTTGGGTGTGAAAAATATGTAGGGTTGAAGTCGAGACCGATATTGTGCTCGTTAGCCCAGTCTACCCACTTGTCAAAATGCTTTGGCTCGATTGCATCTCTGTCAACAAATGTGTCCGCCTCAAGGTAGCTTGCGTGAAGGTTGAGCTTTAACTCACCAGGGATGAACTTCATAGCCTCCTCGATGTCCTGTCTCAACTCCTCAGCGTTTCTTGCCTTTCCAGGATAGTTACCTGTTGCCTGAATACCGCCTGTGAGAGCGTCATCGCCCTTCTTCTCAAAACCTGCAACATCGTCGCCCTGCCAGCAGTGCATTGAGATAGGAACTCTGTCTGCAATCTCAATTGCCTTGTCAACATCTACGCCATACTGAGCATAGAAATCCTTCGCCATCTGATAACCCTTTTCTACATCGTACATTTTTAAAATCCACCTTTCTTAAAATAAAATTATGCTTTTAATATAGTTAAAACTAGTCAACTTTCTTGATATCGAAAGACTCCGCAACGCATGTTCTCGCATCCTCAAGTGTCGCGAACTCTCCGCCCTTAATCATCTGCGCCATAAGATTTCCAAGTGCCGTTCCCTCGACTGGACCGGCATAGACTTCCTTGCCTGTGGCTTCCATGGTCTTCTTGTTGAGGTACTGGTCCTGACATCCACCGCCGACGATGTGAAGTCTCTTGTATGTCCTTCCTGTAATCTCCTCAATCTGCTTAACCGTCTGCGCGTAGCTGTCGGCAAGTGAGTTGTAGATGCACTGCAATACCTGTCCGAGATTTTCCGGAACAGCCTGATTGGTGTTCTTGCAGTATGTCTTGATAGCCTCTGTCATGCTCTCAGGTGCGAGGAATGACTGGTCATTTACATTCACTGTCGATGTGAAAGCCTCTTCCTTCTGCGCCATCGCTATAAGCTCCTGAAATGGCAGCTTAACCGGCTGCTCTCTTCTCACTGACTGTATCATCCAAAGACCCATGATATTCTTGAGATATCTAAAACGATAATCGTAACCGCCCTCGTTTGTGAAGTTGTACTCACAGCTCTTCTCCGAACAGTCAGCTTCCTTTCTCTCAATTCCCATGAGTGACCATGTACCAGAACTCAAGTATATGAAATCGTCATCGTTTGCAGGGACAGCCATGACAGCCGAACCGGTGTCGTGAGTTGCAGGAAGAATAACCTCCATGTCAAAGCCGACGCGCTCGATAATCTCTTTTTTAAGGTTTCCAACGGAAGTCTTAGGAAGGTTGAGCTTGCCAAACATCTCCCTGTTGTAGCCGAGGCGGTCTATTATCTCGTAATCCCAGTCCTTTGTGACCGCATTTACAAGCTGACCCGTCGTGGCATTTGTGTACTCATTCTTCTTAACTCCTGTTAAAAGGAAGTTAAAATACTCAGGAATCATAAGAAAGCTCTTGGCGTTCTGTATGTACTCAGGATGCTCCTTCTTGATTGCGTAGAGCTGATACACTGAGTTGAACAGTGCTTTCTGGATACCTGTTCTGGCATAGAGCTCCTTCTCAGGTATAACCTTGTAAAGCTCCGCATCTATTCCCTCTGTTCTCGAATCTCTATAAGCCACAGTGTCACCGAGAACCTTATCATTCTCATCGAGAAGGACAAAATCAACGCCCCATGTGTCAATGCCCATGGAAACGGGAATTTTTCCTATCTCCTTGCACTTTGCGATACCGTTTACAATCTCCTCGAATAATCTGTCAATGTTCCAGCACAGATGTCCGTCCCTCTTCTCAAGATTGTTCTCAAAACGATATACCTCTTCATAAGTAATCTTTCCATCCTCAACATGTCCGAGAATGTGTCTTCCGCTTGATGCCCCAATATCAACAGCAAGATAGTAATTGCCCATAATAATCCTCATTTCCGGGCGATTTGTCGCAAAAAGCCGATGTGAAAGCCATCTATGTGTTTCCCATCCGCCATCAATGCAATCTGCCTTCGCCCAAAAAGCAGACTGCCCTCATAACTGTTACCAGTATAGCCCAAAAAAGAGCATAATAAAAGGACGTACCTTGGTCAAAAATACGTCCTTATTTGCAGCGCTCATCCCTGTAATGTTTTGGACTGCATCCATACTTTTCTTTGAAAACCCTGAAAAAATAACTTGTGTTGTCGTACCCCACCGCGGCGATGATATCCGCTATCGGAAGCGTCGTCTCCGTGAGAAGCTGCACCGATTTGTTAAACCTCTTAATCTGCAAAAGTTCCTTGAAATTATACCCCGTAGCCTGCTTAATATGGCGCGAAAGCGAGAAAATCGACATGTTGAGAAGTTTTGCAAGTTCCGCAAGCGAACCGTCCCTGTAATTCTCCTCGACATACTTTAGCGTGGCAAATGAAATCCTGTTCTCACAGCCTACATCCGCCTCGCCTCCGTCCTCCTCAAGCTTATCGACATAGTTCATAAGCTGCAAAAACAAAAGCCCCATTGTCGTCTGGTTGATACGTCTGTTGTTGCTCTGCTTGTTTACAAGCGACCAAACCATATTTTCCACAAGATTTTGTATCGGAAGAATGTCCGCCACGTTAAAATGAAGGTACGCCGCCTCGTCGGTGTTGTTGCACAATGTGCTGACAATGAATTTTCTCAGGACGTTCTCCTCCTCCATCATGTCAAAAGCCACATCAAAAAATTCCGGGCGCACAATGAAATTCACCGCAATGTCGTCCGCCCCCGCCGGAAGTATCTCATGGTACGAAAACTGATTTAAAAAGAGAAGATTTCCCTTTTCGAGCACTATCTTAGTATCATTATTGATAATATGTGTCGTGCTCCCGCTGCACATATATATAATCTCTATATAGTCGTGCCTGTGCTTTGGAAACGCCACAAACCTTGTGTGTGTCCTTATATTTATAAGACTTCCCTTATCAAGCATTTTTTCACCGCGAATGGTAAACTCCCCTGTGGAGGAATATCTGTCCTTGCTTATCTTTTTGCCGGACAAAATCTCCTGCTCCTCGGGAGTTATCTTTCGCAGTATATCAAGAAGTTCCTTGTTCATCCTATTCTCCAATGCTGCATTTTCAGCATAATAATCCCACATGTCACTGCTTTACAGCCGTGCGGAGTGGACTTATATTCATCCGCCCCGCACAAACATAGCCCAGTGGCTCTATAATTTTTACTTGCTCACGAGGGAATCAACATTTATAAGCTCATATGGGTCGCCCTCACAGCCGTTTACGGACACATTGATAAGTCTAAGCTTTTTGACATTCGCTGCCACTATTCCGCGCTTGCTTGAAGCATCACAGCCAAGCATCATCGCTGCCACGCCCGACTTTGCCTCCTCTGCATAGTCGATGTGGACATTCTCCATTGTCACCTCCGAAATCTTCTGCTCAGGAAGTCCGTAGATATATGCGCCTGCCACATGGCAGTTGTGGCACTCTATGTTGCGGAATGTCAATCTGTCTATTCTAGGCGTTCTGTCATCCACAGGAAGCGGGTTCTTGCTTCCGACATACTCTGTCTTTCCGTCAGGGTCGCAGAAGTAGAAGCTGTTCACAACAAACGGTGTCATAACATTGTCCATCTTGATATTCTCAAAAGTTATATTGTCGAGAACTGAATCCTTACCGCGTCCTCTTCTTGTCTTAACTCTAAGACCTCTGTCCGTGTTGAGGAAGAGACAATCTGTAATCTTCACATTGTTCACACCCGCAGCAATCTCACTTCCAACAGTCACAGCGCCATGTCCGTCGCGCATACATGACTGGCGGATAAGCATGTCGGACGTAGGGATTTTGTGCTTTCTTCCCATATATATCTTGCCGGACTTGATTGCGATACAGTCATCACCAACCGAGAAATACACGCCCACAATCTCGACACCCGTACATGACTCAGGGTCAAGACCATCCGTGTTGTGGGAGTTTGCAGGATTTATAACCTTGAGGTCGACAAACCTGATATTCTCCGTAAAATATGGGTGGAGCGTCCATGACGGCGAGTTAGTAACCGTCACACCATGAAGTGTCACGTTCTTACAGTGACTTATAAATACAAGCCTAGGTCTCCATGCAATCTTTCTTATCTTGCAGTCTTTCCACCAGTTGTCAAAACCGGCACAGCCGTCGATTGTTCCCTCGCCCGTGATTACAACATTTTCAACATTCAGTCCTGTTATAATTCCGGTGAAGCAGTCGAGTGGATTTCCCTCCCATGTTCCAAGATTGTACTCGTCCTTCTCGTCGTAGCTCTGTATCATTCCCGGAAGTATTCCAAAGCGCTCCCTCTCTGTAAATGCCGAGAGAACAGCGTCCTTTGCAAGGTCGAGCACGAGATTGCTCTTTAAGAAAAGTGTCGTTATCTTATAAACTCCGGCAGGGACATACACTCTGCCGTTCTTAGGACATGCCATTATAGCCGTCTGGATTGCAAGTGTGTCATCGTGCTCACCGTTTCCGTAAGCGCCGAAATCGCGAACATTGAGTGTGACGAACTCATAGTCCGTGTGCACGGTTATATAACCCTTATTTTCCTCGTTTCTTGTGTCTGAATTTCCAGCCTCAGCACTCTCAACAACCTCGATATTGTAATCCGTGTCCGGCAAAAGACCGTATATGGATGTAATCACTCTGTTGGTCGACTGTGCATACACGCCGTTGATGTATATATCATAATTAGGTGTATCTGTGTAAAAAATACCTGTATTTTTGAGTTCTATGCAGACATTTCTAGATGTCTTAGCAACTAATCCAAGTTCCATATTAATCTCCATTCCGCCGCCAATCGGCGGCACAAATAGTAATAGCGGCAAAACGCCATCAATCATTCATTTATATATGCGCCGTACTTCTCCGCAAGAACAACCTTCATCGCACATGCTTTTCTAAGTGCCAATGACATCACCTTTGAGGCATCCGCATCGCCAAATACAGCCACATGCTCCGCGCCGACACCGACAGGAGTTCTTCCCTCTCTCTGCCATGCCTCACCGACAAGCTTTCCAAGCTCATCGCGGAACATATCCACAAGTGAACGATAGAGCTCATATACAGGCTCTGCGATAGCAGCTATCGTGTCCGCAAGCGCGAGCATGAAAAGTGCCTTCTGCATATCGTCCGTTCTCTCCTGCTCTTTAACCTCTGCAAACTTGACAGTGAGTGCATGGTAATGTTCCTTTCCGCCAAAAGCGGTTTCATAGTTCATGTCAAATGTAAGTCCCATATACTCATCCGACTTCTCAAGCTCGTTGATTATATTTTTATACTCATCCTTTCCGGTGATACTGTAGGCTGTATACAGAAGGTTCATAGCCGAAGGATACTCACATCCTTCTACAACTCCACTCTTATCCTTCATCTGCTCCGCCTTGTCGACAATGACCTTGCCAAGCTCCTCCTTCTCATCACCATGTGCAAGTACACCGTACTCCCAAACGGCACGACTGACAATCACACCCTCTGCCGCGCCCATTGCGTCCACAGACATGTCATGCAAAGCACTTATAATCTCACTTGTTGTCATATTGCTCTCCTTCTATAATATTATTTTTTTATGATTGCTAAACTCAAATATTACACTGAACAGTTGCAAATTTTCCTAATATACTACCATACATTTTTGAAAACATAATAATTCGACATGCAAATTAATGTACTTATTGACTGTATTTTAGCCAATTAATCTATTAACAGCGCCGCGTCCTCCTTGACCTCCTCCGGGTTGACGAGCATATCGCGGTAAGGGCTGTCAAGCTGTGCTATCCCGGCTGCGATAAGCTCCGCAAACGCAACGGCACCCGCGTACTGCAAATGTGTATTGTCCGTCTTGCCCTCAGGATAGTTAGGGAACTCGCCCGGTGCAAGGTGCATGAACCACTTGCGGCTGTCCATATCTCCTGTCTTTTCAATCTTCCTGCGGCTCATTGTGCAAAGGTCTATAACAGGGACATCGCACTCCTTGCCGACCTCAATCATCGCCTGTGGGTATGTAAGATGTGTGTGGTCCACCAGCTTGCCCTCCGACTCAAAAAGTCTCCTGTAAAGAGGCGTTATGAGAAGCGGATACGCCCCCACATCTCTCGCAACCTTTATGAATGTTCTAAGATTATCCTTAAAAGAACCCTGCGGCTCTGTGTACCTTAACGGGTCATTCTTCTCATCATTATGTCCAAACTGGACAAAGAGGAAATCCCCCTTGCGGATGTTCTCCTTAATAAACTCAAGTCTTCCCTCGTCAATAAAGCTCTTAGTGCTTCTTCCGTTCTCTGCGCGGTTGACGATAAGTATCTCTTTCTTGACAAAGAGTGAGAATCCCTGTCCTATACCGCACTGTGGGTAGCTTGTGAAATCGTTCTGCTTGACCGTAGAGTCTCCTGCCCAAAAAATTCTCGGTGTCTCTGATAGTAATGCCATATTACTCCTCCATGCCCATTCCCATTCCGACAAAAAGAATGTTGTTTTGTTCCATATTGACAATTTTTCTGTGTTTTTGTATCACATACACCATTATTTTACTACATTTACATTAATTTTTCAATATTAATACATGTAAATCACGCAAGAATACTATATTTTCATATTCTTGACTATTTACCCGGATAATATAATTTTTCCTGTCATGCAAAAAAGCCATGCCCAACCGTTCATACAGTCGGGCATGACTTTATATTTGAATATTTAAATTACTCCTTAACGGCTCCAATGTTAACACCTGTTACAAAGTACTTCTGTAAGAAAGGATACAAAAGCATGAACGGAAGAATAGCAGCTACGATACCTGCGTTATACAATGTGTTCTGTGATACATCGTATGATGTCGTAGGCGTATCACCATCCATAATCATGTTTCGCAGCTTGTACTGGAAGTTAACCTGATTAGAATCAGTGATGTAAATCTGTACAGTTGAGTAGTCATTCCATACAGTTACGGCAAACATAAGTCCGATAGATGCAAGTGCTGCCTTAGAAAGAGGAAGCACGATACCGAAGAATATTCTCATAGGAGAACATCCGTCAATCTTAGCAGCCTCGAAGAGCGCACCAGGAATACCCTCAAAGAAGTTTCTCATAAGAACAAGGTTGTAAACATTCATACCATGCTTAAATACGAGAATCCACATATTGTTTACAAGACCAATCTTCTTCATAACGAGGTACTCAGGAATCATACCACCACTGAAAATCATTGTGAATAACAGTATGTATGCGAAGATATTACGTCCAGGCATATCGAACTGTACAAGCACATAACCACCGAGTGTTGACAATGTAAGACCTAACAATGTACCAAATATTGTTGTGATAACAGAGTTGAGGAATGGTCTGTAAAGTTTCTGTGTACCAATAATGGTTCTGTATCCGTCAAGTGTAAAGTTCTCAGGCCATAAACGGAACTGATATACACCATACTGATTGAACGAATCCACGAGAACTTTCCAAATTGGTATAAGAATAAGTAATCCGATAAGAATAAATACAATATAATTGACTACGTCAAAAACATGTACTTTAGTTTTAGGTTTCTTATAAACATATTTTTCATCAGCCATTATTCTACACCTCCTATATAATTCCACGGCCACGAGTCTTCTTGCTCAACCAGTTGCACAGAAGAACGAGTACACAGCCAACTAAACTTCTGAAAAGACCAACCGCTGTAGAATAACCATAGTTAGGCATCTTATTCATGAAGGTCTGACGATAAATATATGTTGCAATAACGTCTGACTTATCATATACGGCTGAGTTGTAAAGTACGAATACCGGCTCAAACATGTTGAGAACCTTTGCAAGGTTAAGTATCAATACTGTGATAATTGTGTTTGTGAGTGCCGGCAATGTAACGAAACGGATTTTCTGCATACGGGTTGCACCGTCGATATCAGCCGCCTCATATAACTCCGGATTGATACCTGAGAGTGTGGCAAGGAAGATAATTGTTCCCCAACCTGTCTCTTTCCAGATATTGATGAAGTAGAAAATCGGTCTCCACCATGACTTGTTTGCAAGGAAGTAGATGTTCTTGTCATCTGCGCCAAGAATACCGAGGTCTCTTAAAATACCGTTAACCATACCTGTGCTTGATGGTGAGAGGAATAAGCTGAAGATAGAAGCTACAACCGCCCATGACATGAAGTGAGGTAAGTATATAATAGTCTGCAAAGTCTTCTTTGCAAACAGATTTTTCATCTCATTAAGGAAAAGTGATACAACTACCGCTGAAACATTAGTGATAATCAATCTTACAATACTAAGTTCCAGTGTGTTAGTGAATGCTCTCCAGAAGTCCTTTGTTGCGAACATCTTCTGGAAGTGCTTAAAGCCAACGAATGTCGGAGTTCCTACCGGCTTATAATCGTAGAATGCGTAGCGGACACCGAGCATAGGCCAGTAATACATGATAATCAAAAATACCAGTACTGGCAAAAACATCAAATAAAAACCTCTGTTGTTCCAGATACGGAGACTCAGCGGCTTCTTGCGAATTTCAATTCCACTTGCTGTGGTTGCCTGTTTTTTCATACCGTTCTATTCCTTTCTTGCTTATGTTAACTTGGAGGCCGAATTGAACGGCCAAGAACACTGCCTTTTTTTCTCAATGAACGACTCCCCTGCTCTTTCGAGCAAGGCAGCCGCACAATTACTTACTAAATATTACTGAGCGTTTAACTCAGCAAGAATCTCATCTACATACTCGCCAACTGCTGTAACATAGCCGTCCATAGCGTCATCTACAGACATACCATCGTTTACAACCTTTGTGATACACTCAAGCTGTGCTGTGTAGATATCACCTGAATGCTCTGTGTATGTCTCACATGATGGTGAAGCATAAGCATCCTTGCAGTTCTCTGTGAAGAACTTATTTCCTTCAGCAGCTAATGAAGAGTTATCTACATAACCGTTTGTAAGAGGAGAGATTACAAGAGCTGGGTCAATGGCATTCTTCTTCCAGATTGTGTTAGCATCGTTAGGAGACTGCTTTAAGTGGAACTGACCTTCCTCATAGCTGTAATCCTTAGCCTTATCTGTACCTGCGTTAGTTGTGAATGACTCAGCATGTGTTGACCAGTGAACATCCTCAGCACCGTATGTCCAAAGTGTCTGTACCTTATCGCCATCCATCATTGTCTCGATGAATGCATCGAAGATAGCCTGCTCACGGGAATCATCGCCGTCACCGTCATCGATAATTACCCAAACTGGAGCCTCTCTGTTGATGTATGCGCCAACCTCAGCGATAGGCTTGAGCATAACGAGCTCAGAATCAACATTGTTCTTTACAAGGTTATCTGTAAGTGTCTGATACCATGAACCAGCCCAGTATGTGAATACACCTGATGAACCAGTCTGATCATTTGAGAACCACTTCTCACGGGCAATCTTAGTGGAAGCTGTGAGTGACTCAGGGTCAATAGCGCCATCAGCAACACCCTTTGCAATTCTCTCGATAGCTGCCTTAGTGGCATCTGTGTTGAAACCGTCAACCCACTCGCCATCCTCGTTCTGATAGATAGCTGGGTAAGCATCCTGCCAGAACTCAGGCATATAGTTAACCCAAGGAGCCTCGTTGCCCATATATCCGGCAGCTACTACACCATAAGTATCGCCGTCAATACCATTTCCATCCGGGTCTTCATTGTGGAACTTGAGTAACATGTTGTAGTAATCATCAAATGTCTTGATGTCATCTGCTGATAAACCTACATTGTCAAGCCAAGCCTTCTTTACATATGTAACACAACCATTTCCGTATGTAGGAGCGAATCCATAGAGATGTCCCTCAGAATCCTTGAGGTTCTCGTTGATTGCCGGGAGTGTTATTCTTGACTGGAACTCAGCATTGTCGTATGCCTTAGACATATCCCAAAGAAGACCTGTTGTAGCATACTGCTTAAACATATCTGCGCTCATAATCATTACATCTGGGTAATCACCTGAAGCAAAGAGACGACCTACAGCGTCTGTGTAACCTGAATGGTCATACTGCTGAAGCTCCATCTTAATGCCTACAGCGTCCTCCCACTGCTTAACGAACTCAGCCTGTCCGCTATCCTCTGTAGCTGTGAGTGTACCGTTAACTACAACCTTAATCTTATCAAGCTTATAGCCCTCTGATGATGAAGTTGTATCCTGTGCTGTGTCAGAACCGTTAGATGTAGCACCCTGCTGCTCTGTTGTAGTTGTAGTATTAGTGCTGTCGTTATTAGATGCACTGTTACATGCTGTCATAGAAAGTGCCATAGTAGCAACAAGTCCAAGGGAGACAGCTTTCTTTGTCATCTTTCTCATTTTAAAAATGACCTCCTTTAAAAAATAAAAATATAAAGATAAATGATTAATTACAGGTATAAACCCTGTCCCCTCAACTAGCATTAGTAATAATTCTAATTTCGGTATACTCATACTACCACAATTTATACAAAATATACAAGTACTATTTTTATTATTTTTAAATTATTTTTACAATTTTTTTAACAATATGTTGTATTAGTACTTTTTATGTTGTTTTTCACAGGTTTTATGTTTGTTTTTGATTGAAAGCAACATACCAATTTTACATACAGTATGTAAGCGTTTCCACATTTTCTGTCAGTTTTGCATAATTTTCACCAAAAACAGTCAATAATGCTATCAAAAGAGTAAAATCCTGTCACAAAAAAATGCTATCACTTTCAATCAAACTGTGGTATAATCGGAATACTATGTTAATTTATTATCAATATCTTGATTTTTAGACTGTTTTGTGGCATTGTAACACATGGACTTTACTGTTTTTTCGTTTCCTTTATTATTTTTTATGATGCCGCTGTGCGGCGGAATGGAGATTTTTATGGAATTTTTGTATTTTCTTGAAAGCATAAGAAACGGCTTTCTTGATATCTTCTTTATAATATGTACATCATTCGGTGAGGAGCTTGTGCTCATAAGCCTTTTCGCGGTGATATACTGGTGTATCAACAAGACGCTCGCCTATAGAATTGCCTTTTCCTACTTTCTGTCCGGCATTGCGGTACAGGGGCTTAAAATTCATTTCCGAATTGAGAGACCTTGGGTTATCGACCCAAATTTCAAGCCGGTTGAGCAGGTAATGGACACTGCCACAGGATATTCATTTCCGAGTGGTCACACGCAGAGTTCCACGAGCCTCTACAGCTCGATAGCCTTTCACTTTAAAAAACGCGCCGTGTACATCGTTGCTTTTATCCTTATAGCTGCTGTGATGATGTCGAGAATGTATCTCGGCTGCCACACCCCAAAGGATGTGCTTGTAGGATTTGCCGTGACGATGGTGATAAGTACGATAGTCAGTGTCGTATACGACAATTTCAACTCAAGCCTTCTCACCGACATACTTGTCTCAGTGCTTATTTTTGTACTGTCGGCAGGACTTTTTGGATATTCATACTACCTTGTAAAAGCAGGCATGACAACTGATGTTCTCGCGATGGATGGCTTTAAGGCTGCCGGAGCCGGCGCGGGTTTTGCGGTTGGCTGGTTTATAGAGAAAAGATATATAAAATTCAATCCGAAAAACAGCCATGTATGGATACAGATTGTAAAGGTTGTCGCCGGACTTGCGGGCGCACTCGCAATCAAGAGCGGGCTCAAGATTATCCTCGGCAACACAATGATATCGAACACTGTGCGCTACTTCTTTGTTATACTCTGGATTGCGGTGTTCTTTCCACTTATTATAAAGAAGTTTTTTAAAGACATTTAACTTAAAGAAACCGTGCATCACTATTCCTGCACGGTTTCTTCTATATCTATGTTCTTTTCCTCCTGTATTCCGGCTTTCCCGGATGTTATCTGCGTGACTTCCTTAATCACGCTCTCACACATAGCCGCAGGAACTTCAAATACAAGGCTCACATCCGCCGCATATATCGTGTCCGCAAGAAGCCAGCCATTCTGCTGTGCGGCGTACTGAATTTTCCCGGCACTGCTGTAATCGGTGCTCACGGTTATTCTGCTGCCCTTTGTGCGCCTTGCAAGCACGCTGTTGTCCAAAGCATCGATTGAGGACTTCTGGTAAGCCCTCACAAGTCCGCCCGTCCCAAGAAGTGTTCCGCCAAAATATCTCGTAACCACTATAAGGCAGTTGTGGACTCCTCTGCCCGTCAGCACCTCAAGTATCGGCTTTCCCGCTGTTCCCGAAGGCTCTCCGTCGTCCGAAAATCTCATAAGCTCATTGTTATCGCCAAGAACGTATGCGTAACAGTTATGCCTTGCATCCCAATACTTCTTTTTTGCCGCCTCTATATAGCCCGCTGCCTCCTCCTCACTGCCTATCCGGTACGCAGCCGCCAGAAAACGTGACTTTTTTTCCTCGTAATATCCATCCCCGCCCTCTTTTAAAAAAATTATACTCTCTGCCATAACCAGCTCTCCCAAAAAATATTTACAGATATTCGTTTAACTGTCCAGTTTTAAAATTGAGTTTCGCAATCACCTAAACAATGTTTAAAACAAGGATAATATGTAAAAAATCAAATGTAAAGCAATAATTTACTTTATTTGAAGATTATTTTTTGATATAATGAGAAAATCGGAGGAATATACAACATGAATTATGGTTCAAAATCAATACGCAAAAAGATAAAATCGCTGCGTTCCCCGTACGAAAAAGTAGGCAGGAAAGCAGTATTACTATTTTTTAAGCTGATAACCGTTTGCATTGTTATATGTTTTGTCATGCTCACCTGTGTAGGTCTTGGAGCCTTCACGGGAATTATACAAACAGCCCCTCAGATTTCCCTCGATGCAGTCTCGCCACAGTGGTACCAGTCATACATATATGACAGTGACGGCAACAAGGTTGAGACGCTTGTGGCATCGGGCTCTAACAGAATTGAGGCGAGCATAGACGACATGCCGCAGCACCTCATCGACGCGTTTATCGCTATCGAGGATGCGCGTTTTTACTCACACAACGGTATCGACCCGCGCGGTATTGTGCGAGCTGCATACAGCACAATCAAGAACAAGTTTAAAAGCACACAGGGCGCAAGTACAATCACCCAGCAGCTCATTAAGAACAATATCTTTTCAGCCGAGAGCGAGAACGGTCTCATAGATACTTTTAAGAGAAAGTTTCAGGAACAGTATCTCGCACTTATACTTGAGCAGAATGTCGACAAGGACACCATTTTGCAGAACTACCTCAACACAATCAACCTCGGCAACAACAATCTCGGCGTGCAGGCTGCCGCGCAGAATTATTTTAACAAGGATGTGTCCGAGCTTACAATCTCAGAAAGCGCGGTCATAGCCGCAACGACATCCAACCCTTACAGGTACAATCCTGTGCGTTTTCCGGAAAAAAACCGTGAACGACGGGACATTGTGTTAAAAAACATGCTAGAGTATGAATTTATAACACAGTCCGAATACAACGAAGCTCTAGCCGACAATGTTTATGACCGCATAATGGACGTAAAAAATACATCGTCCGGCTCAAGTGCATACTCATACTATACGGATGCCTTGATATCACAGCTTATGAACGACTTGATGAGCCTCAAGGGTTACACCCAGACGCAGGCATACAATCTTGTGTACCGCGGCGGACTTGAGATTTACTCATGTGAGGACAGTGAGCTTCAAAAATACGCTGAGAGCGCAGTAAACAATCCTGACTACTATGCAGGCCGGTACGATTTCACTCTCAGATACAGAATACAGATAAAGGACAAGGACGGAGAATTTCACAGTTACACCGAGAGTTCCATCCTGAATTACTATCAGTCAACCCTTGGCATTCCGGGTTTCACACTTTTGTTCTCAACGGAAGCCGAGGCGCAGGAGGCGATAAGCAATTTCAAGTCATATATACTTGAGGAGACGGGCGGCACAGTGGTCGACGGAACGGAGAATATCACCTATACGCTCGAGCCGCAGGCATCATTTGTGCTTATAGAGCAGTCGACAGGCTATGTAAAGGCACTTGTCGGCGGGCGCGGCGACAAGACTCACTCGCTTGTGCTCAACCGCGCGACGGACTCGACACGTTCACCGGGCTCAAGTTTTAAGCTTTTGACCGTTTATTCACCAGCCCTTGACACAGCCGGAATGACACTCGCTACGGTGTACGACGATGTTCCGTACATGTACTCAACGGGCAAGCTCGTAACCAATGTCGATGATGAGTATCATGGTCTTATGACGATACGAGAGGCAATCGCTGTTTCAAGAAACGTGCCTGCCGTAAAGATAATAACCGATATCACACCGGAACTTGGCTACAGCTACGCACTCAGCTACGGTATCACCACGCTCACGCCGGAGGAGCAGCACTATCAGGCGATTGCTCTTGGCGGTATAACAAACGGTGCAACCAACTACGAGATGACAGCAGCATACGCAGCAATCGCCAACTACGGCGTGTACAACGAGCCTAAGCTTTACACAAAGGTTCTCGACCACGATGGAAATATCCTAATAGACAACACAACCTCGTCAAGCCGAAGAGTCATAAAGGAATCGACAGCATGGCTTCTCGACAGCGCGCTTAGAAGCGTTGTTACAGACAATCTCACCTACCTAAAGAGCGATACGATGTACTATGCCGGAAAATCAGGTACATCACAGCTCAACACAGATAAGTGGTTTATAGGATTTTCGCCTTACTACACTGCCGGAATATGGATTGGAAACGATGACAGCACGCCTGTCAACACCAACTACTACACCATGACACAGCTCAATATATGGCGCGACATCATGGAATATGTACACCAGGACCTTGAATACACCGAGTTCCAGAAGCCTTACAATATCGTTGAGGCACAGGTGTGCAAAGAGTCAGGCAAGCTTGCCGTACCGGGGCTGTGCGACAGCGACCCACGCGGAAGTCAGATAATCACCGAGTATTTCGAGGACGGAACAGTGCCTACCGAGGCGTGCGACGTTCACGTCCAAGTGACAATGTGCAGGGACTCAGGGAAAATAGCCACCGACAGCTGCCCTCCTGAATCGCGCTACAGTGCCGTCTACATCAAGAAGGATTTGTCACTCATCCAGAACATTAACCAGTATGTCATAACAGACTTGGGATATGTCATCACGCCTGACAGATTGCGTGACAGATGCAACATTCATGGCAATTAAAATATGTAACTTACAATACCTTTTTCAAACAAAGGCTAATGTCAAATACGACGTTTGCCCATACCATTAAAATAATATGGTTTTGCGGATTATAATCTAATAAAAGCTTCCGTGATAATGCGCATCTGCTCTCTAAAAATACAGATGCGGTTATCGCAGAAGCCTTTTTTATACTATTAGGGAAATCCCCATTTCTATTTTTTCATCTTAGGATTGGTAATCAGCGAGGCGATAAATCCAAATATGAGCGCACCCGATATTCCAACCGCGCCCGCCTTAAAGCCTCCCTTGAAAACTCCCAAAAGTCCTTCAAGGTCAACCGCCTCCTTCACACCTTTCCAAAGCACATTTCCAAAGCCAAGAAGCGGAACTGTAGCTCCCGCCCCAGCCCAGTCGGCAAATGGCTGGTACAGTCCTATCGCCCCTAGCACCGTTCCCGTACACACGAGAAGCACCATTATTCTTCCCGGCATGAGCTTTGTCTTTTCCATGAGTATCTGAACCACCACACATATAAGCCCGCCGACAACAAACGCCTTTATATAATCCATATCCATCTCCTGTTTCACCGCCATACGGCGGTATAATATGTGTGAAATCATAATACATCTTAGACAGTGTTCTTTACTGTCTTAGATGTATTTTTCACACTAATCTCCTACTCTATTCTCTCAAGCACAATTCCATGTGCAATTCCGGGTATGCTCATGCCCTCATTGTAGCTCACCGTCGACATAAGCGCACCCGTCGGGGCGAAAAGAACCCTCTTAAACTCGCCCTCCTCCATCCTCTTTAAAATATATGCACATAGTGTCGTCGCCGCACAGCCGCAGCCGCTTCCGCCCGCGTGTGTGTCCTGCGTGTTCTGGTCAAATATTATCATTCCGCAGTCGGAGTGCACCTCCGATATATTCACACCTTTTTCTTTTAGAAGGTCAATCAAAATTCTCTGACCGACATATCCGAGGTCGCCTGTGAAAATTTTGTCATAGTACCCTGCATCAACCCCAAAATCCTTAAAATTCGCATAAATCATGTCCGCACATGCCGGTGCCATGCTTGCCCCCATGTTGAAGGAGTCCTTCACACCGTAATCCACAATTTTTCCCGTGGTAACGCCCTTTATGCACACCTTCCCCGAAAAAGCTGCATTGTTGCCAACAGCCTTCTCAAGGATAACTCCGCCGCTTCCCGTGACCGTCCACGTCGCGGAAAGCGGTCTCTGGTTTCCGTACTCAAGAGGAAATCGAAACTGCTTTTCCGCACTGGCAAAATGGCTCGATGTGACCGCAATCACCCTGTCGGCGCAGCCCCCGGCAACAAGCATTGAGCCAAGAGCCATGCCCTCCCCCATCGTCGAACATGCGCCAAACAGCCCAAAATACGGAATATTGTACTTCGCAAGCCCGAAGGACGATGCGATGAGCTGTCCGAGCAAATCGCCGGAGAGAATATACCTTATATCATCCTCGCTCACCTTAGCTTTATTTAGGAGATGTCCAACAACCTTCTCCTGCAATGTGCTCTCCGCCTCCTCCCATGTATTCTGCCCGGCCATCGGGTCATCCACTATCTCATCAAAAAGCTGACCAAGGGGTCCGTCCCCCTCCTTTTTTCCCGCCACACTAGCCCTCGCCGTTATGACCGGCGGCTCGTCAAATGCAGCGCTCTGTCTTCCCATCATTTTTACACTCATAAAAACAAAAAGCCATCTCAGGGCATCCTTTCTAAATTCTTTTACTAGAATACCCTGAAATGGCAATTTATATTCAAGCCGTGCTCACAGCTTGTCACCCATTATGTTCTTATAGCCCTCGCCATATATCTCGTTGGCGCTCGATATAATCATAAATGCATCCTTGTCCTCCGCCTTTACTATCTCCTCGATTGCCGGGCCCTGCTGCTTTCTCGCAACGCACAGTATAACCTGTTTTTCCTTTTTGCTGTATGCGCCCTTTCCCTCAAGAAATGTCACTGTTATGTCTATATCACTCATAATTCTCTGCGCGATAGCCTGTGGATTATCACTTATGATATAGAAAAGTTTTGCCTCATCGCCGCCGTACAGAACCAAATCGAGCACTTTTCCCTGGACAAAGACCGAGATGAGCGCGTACATTATAATATTGATATCCTTAAACACCAGCCCAGAGAGCGCCACAATCACAATATCGGTGAGCAAAAATATAACTCCCGTCTTGATGTGTTTGTACTTATCGTGCAGCACCTTGACAATGATATCCGTACCGCCTGTAGTCGCCTTGCTCTTAAACACAATCGCAACTCCGACACCGACAAGGACACTTCCCGCCATGGTCGCAATGAGAAGGTCATCTGTAAGAGCTCCAAGCTTTGCGAGCTGGTTGGTAAAATATGAGTTCAAAAGGATTGAAAAAAATGTTGAACCGATAAATTTTACCCCGTATTTTCGCAGACCGATAAGCATTATCGGGACATTTATCATAAAATAGAGCGTACCTGTCTCGACATTGCATACCCTGTTTAGCACAATCGCAAGACCCGAAGCACCGCCCGGCGCAAGGTTGTTAGGGTCAAGAAAAAGACTTATTCCACACGCATATATAAATGAACCAAGGGCAACACCGAGGAGATTTATAATCGTATCACCGAATTTATTTTTTCTCAGCGCCGCGCCAAGTCTTTTTATATAACCTTCCATCACAACAGCTCCATTTCATACTATTTTTAATCTTCTAACCGCACCTTTGACAAAAAATCTGCCCATTTACAAAAGGCTCAAAGACAAGCTGAACTAAAACAAATTAATAAACTCTCTCATTTTTCATAAATCCACAACTAATAAGACGGGGGTTTCACTGCCATCACAGCAAAATCCCCGCCTTAAAGCTCTTATCCAAACACGAACTGACGTGCGTTATGTGCATATCGCTTCACGGTATACATAGTCTCCCTCGTCGAGCAGTACTTGTCAGCCATGCAGACAATCCATGCCTCCCTGCATTTTGGCGGGATAGGTGTAAGCGGAAACATATGACGCAGGATAACATTCTTCTCTATCTCATTCAGGTTGAAATCCCTGCTCGCATTGCGAAATGCAAAATAAGGATGTTTGAAGCCATGAAGTGAATGTTCCTTGTTCTTCTCATGCCAGTCATAGAGAAAATAGTCGTGAAGCAACGCTCCTCTGACCAACGCCTTTTTGTCCACCTTGATGTGCAGCTTCTTTGCAATCATAAGGCTAACATAAGCAACTGATATACAGTGCTTCATAACCGATGTATTTCCATGCTGCACGAAACCGCTCGTCTGCTTAAAACGCGATTTCTTATCGTTCCTCACCTCGGAAAGAATAGACTTGATTGACTTTAAATTATTCAATGTACACTCCTATCGGTCTTAAAAACATGACCCTCTTAAATTTTAAACCCCATCAGACAGTCATGAAAAACGCTGCGCTTTTCACACTATCCAACATAGCCTATAGTTGCACATCCAAGGTAAAATGTCAAGATATTACACCAGCAAAAATTAATATCCAGTAAATAATTCCAAGCACCCAGCTCATAAGTATGCCGTACAGAATTACAGGCCCCGCTATCGTAAATATTTTGCAGCCTATTCCAAACACAAAGCCTTCTTTTTTAAACTCAATGGCAGGAGCTGCCACAGAATTGGCAAAGCCCGTTATCGGGACAAGCGAGCCGGCACCGCCCCACTTTGTTATGGATGGGTATATATTAAGCGCGGTCAATATGACACTTATGAGAACCAAAGTCAGGGTCGTCCACGCCGCCGCCGTGTCCTTATCGTTCCAAATCATGTACAGGTTCATAATCCCCTGACCTAATGTGCAGATAATTCCTCCTACAACAAATGCCTTCGCGCAATTTTTAAGACAACTGTGCTTTGGCGTAATCTGCTCAACATAGTCGTTGTATCTTTCGTTTCTCTCCTCTATTCGCTCCTGTGTACGGGTCTGTTTGTCCTTCATATATGCCTCCGGTATAATATCACACATTTACTTACATAGTTGACAGTCTCAAAAAAGTCTGTCCGTGGTAATATTATCCCCCGATATGCCTATATTATTCCGACACTTCACCGCCTCCCAAATGAACTCCACATCGGCTAAATCCATCTGGATTGTGGCAGCCTTATTTCAAATTCAATCTAATTATTATGTATTATCTCGCCGAACTTTTCAATCGGCACGGGCTTAGAATAGTAGTAGCCCTGATGCCACGTCGCGCCGAACTTCTTTATGTAGTCATCCACCTCACGGTTTTCTATGCCCTCTATACAAGTCTCAGTGCTTGTGCGCTTCGCGTAGTCTATTATAGACTGCACCATAGCCTGATTTTGTGGCTTATCCTTGATATCCCTGATAAAGCTCATATCGACCTTTAGCTCATCAAAAGGAAGTTCAAGCGCAAGACTTAGCGAGCTGTTGCCCGTACCGAAATCATCGAGTGCCACCTTTATGCCCTTAGAGTGGAAAAATTCAACCTCGCCCTTTAAAAACTCCACATCCAAATCCCTGCAGCGCTCCGTAAGTTCAAGACAAAGCTCATTCGGGTGCGCTCCCGTCTCTTTTATGATATTCATAACAGCCTGACGAAATTCCTTTCTCTCAAGCTGTGCCGCCGACACATTCACATTCACAAAACAGCCCGGAATTTCATTTCTCACCTTCTTTATATCCGTAAGCGCAGTCCTCAAAATCCAGTTGCCCAAATCAAATATACAAGGGTCCTGCTCAAGCCACTCCATGAAAACTCCCGGCGGTATAAGGCCATACGGCTCCTTCTCCCAGCGTATAAGCGCCTCCATTCCGCGTATCGTGCCGTTGGTCGTGTCCGCTATCGGCTGATAAAACAGCCTGAAACCGTCAAAATTGCTCGTCGCGCACTGATGAATAAGCCCTATAAGCTCGAACTGGTTCTGATTGTCCATTCCGCCCATCTCATCGTTGAAAATGACAAGTTCTCCGTGATGCTCATACCTCGAATGGTTGACCGCGTATGTCAGCCTGCTCCTCACCATATCGGGCTCTGTCATATAAGGCTCTATATACACAACTCCCGCCGAAATCTTTAACGGTATTCTCTTTCCCTCAACCTCAATTCTGTTCTCTAGGGCATCGACAATCTCATCGTACACTGCCCTCAAGCCTTTCCTCGATATCTCGCCAAGTCCCAACACAAACTTGACTCCCGAGAGCCTATACACATGTGTGCTGTCATGTACGATACCTATAAGCACCTGCGCAACACAGTTTAGCACCTTGTCGCTGAAATCCGCGCCGTACATCACATTTATATGGCTGAACTGGTCGATATTAATCTTTAAAAGTGCTCCCTTGCCCGACTCCGATATATATTTTGTGAGCTGGTATGTGAGCACAGCCTCCGTCCTGAGCCCCGTGACCGTGTCCACCTCGTCAAACAGCCCATAATTTACATATCTTGTTATGAGCACAAACGGATTTCCGTCACTATCCCTTAGCATACTCGACATAACATTAAATCTGTTGTATGCGCCGTCATCCATAATGCGGTACTCCCACGACTTGTCAAGATTTTTTCCCGCAACGCGCTCTGCAAATCCCTTCTTAAACGCATCCACATCGTCGGGGTGAAGCTTTTTCTTTCCGACCTCCTGACCAACCTTAGTGTAGTTCTCATCCAGCCCAAAGTAATCCATAGCACTCTGCGACCACCATGTAATTCCCGTTTTTAGATTTGTAATCGAGAAATATGTCTTAGTCGCGAGCGCCGCCATCTGCTTTATAACATCTGAAAAATAGATATCTATCTCAGCCCAGAAGCTTTTTTCATTTTCATCCATAAAAAGGTCTCCAATTCCTGTTCTTTTGTTTACCAATACCTCTTTTTGTCTCTTTTCTACCTATTATAAATATATATATGGCAAAAAACAAGCCGTTAAAGGTAATCTTTATCACACTTTCAACCCCAATAAATAGAACAATATGTTCCCTATGCACTTTCCGAGCGCAAAAGCGATAATCACGACAGGCAGCCCCGTTGTAATCTTCGCGCGCCTGAAAAACACGGGAACGGTCTTTATCGTCTCGGCGAGCGCGATTATAAGGCTTCCGACAAATATTCCGTAACACAGCCCTGCCACAATGAGGAGTACCGTTCCCAAATCCCCCATGCCAAATGTCAGTCCTAGCGACCACCACGCATTTCCGAGAATAGCGCCCGCCGCCAAGGTATTCTCATAGGTCTTTATGTGCCCCGCCGTCTTTGTCCTCTGCGCGTATGTCGTGACAACGCCAATCGCCGTGATGAAGGCAAAAAAGCCAGCCGCAACCATAGTACCGGCGCACAGTCCCGCCGCCGCGAGAAAAACAGGCTTAATCCACGTCAATCTCGTTTCCCTCCCTCTCGCTCTGCTTTATCATTGCAGTGTCGACATCATCCTCGTAGAGGCGCATCTCCACCTCAAGCGGCGTAGGGTCTTTGCCGAATTTCCAGCTTCCGAAATGCCCGTAAAAGGCTATTATTCCCACCGCAAGTCCTATCGAGTAGGTGATTTCAAGTATCATGCTGCCGGAATTTTCAGCGCCGTACACCAGTTCGTATATTCTCGTGAACATGTCCGCCATGCCGACATCGTTGTTGTACGCCATTACAGCGAAACCGCCGCCGAGAAGCGTTATAAGGCATATAAGGAAAACTTTCACAAACTCCGCCGCTTTCCCCTTGCCCTTCATATCCTTGTGCTCCGCAACCACATCCTGCTCACCGTCGCTCTCGACCACAAGCCCCGGAAACTCCTTCAGTATGCACTCTATGACTTTTAGGACACTAACAACATACCTGCGCTTTGCTCCCGGCTCCGTCTTTAGTATCTTTATAGCCTTTACCCTGTTACATACATGCCTGTCAACACAGTACACACTGGCTATATCGCTTATAAACACATCCGTGCTGTCAAGACACACACTCTTGTTGAGCTTTATATACACTGTCTGCTCCATAATCTTCCTCTTTTCATGGCACATAAATTGTGGGGCACATGAACAATACCTGTGCCAATGCACCATCTTTATGGTATTATTCCTGTGCCCCACTTTTTTTATGCGTCAAAGAGTTACAAAGCTTCTGAGTTTTTTCAGAATTTTTTTCTCAAGACGGCTTACCTGAACCTGACTTATTCCAAGCTCCGCCGCCACCTCCGTCTGCGTCATCTCCTTAAAATACCTTAACATGATAAGCTTTCCCTCCGTCTCGTCAAGCTCCGCCATAAGCTGCTCTAAAAGTATGGAGTTTAAAAGCTTCTCCTGCGCCCCCGCAAATTCATCCTTCGCCGAGGCATTGTCCCCCGACGATATCTTGTCCACAAGATATACCTCATTCCCATCATTCTGATAGATTGTCCTGTAGATTGACTCAACATCCGTGTT
This sequence comes from Eubacteriales bacterium, assembly GCA_050874385.1. Taxonomy (GTDB): domain Bacteria; phylum Bacillota; class Clostridia; order Lachnospirales; family Lachnospiraceae; genus CAG-882. The sequence continues at coordinate 26,281 of JBNMKO010000001.1, read as the reverse complement.
CGCCTCAAGTGCCATCACAACATCCTCAACCGAGAGCTCCGTCGCAGCCGCAAGCTCCTCTATGGTTGCCTCCCTTCCATTTTTTGATACAAGCTCATCGGACGCGCGCTTTATTCTGTAGCCGTTCTCCTTTAGCGAACGGCTCACCTTTAACATGCCGTCATCCCTGAAAAACCTCTTTATTTCGCCTGCAATCATAGGCACAGCATAGGTGGAGAACTTCACATCAAAGCTGTCGTCAAACTTGTCTATAGCCTTTATAAGTCCTATCGTGCCAATCTGATTAATGTCATCGAGCTCATATCCTCTGCCGATAAATCGTCTTGAAACGCTGTAGACAAGTCCCATATTTTCCATAACAAGCCTGTCACGCGCAGCCTTATCGCCGTTATGTGCCTTTAAGATAAGTTCTTTGGTATCATCCATATATACCACACCCTTATCTTTTTATTTTTTACTTATTTCCTTTTTCATTATAACTTTCGTCCCCTTACCCGGTTCCGACTCAACCTGCAGGTAATCCATAAATATCTCCATAAATGTAAATCCCATTCCCGAGCGCTCCTCAAGCGCGCCCGTGGTGTAAAGAGGCTCCATAGCCTTATTCACATCCTCTATTCCGCAGCCGTCATCGCTTATACATATAGTCAAAACTCTGTCGTCAATCTCCGCCTGCATATGTATCGTACCACCCTGCTTTTTGTAGCCGTGGATGATGGCATTTGTCACCGCCTCCGAGACCGCGGTCTTGATGTCGTTAATCTCCTCGAGCGTCGGGTCAAGCCTCGCACAAAAAGCCGCTATGCACACCCTCGCAAAAGCCTCATTTTCAGATACCGCATCCATCTCCATATAAAATCTGTTACTGTCTGTACTCATTGTCTATTTCCTCCCGCCTCATATAATGCTGCCTCAACACTGTCCTTTTCCACGGTTATAGTGTAAAGCCCCGCTATCTTAAATATCCTCTCAAGTCCTCTTCCCAAATTTGTCACATATATTCGTCCCTTGTACGGCGCAATCTTTTTGTATCGCCCCATGATAAATCCGATACCCGAACTGTCCATAAAGCTCTGATTTTCAAAATCCAAAATCAGGTATCTTATGCCCCGGCTCTCAATAATGCCGTCAATCGCATCTCTAAGCTGTTCCGTCAGATGATGGTCGAGTTCCTCCTCAAAATGTATAATCAGGCAATCACCCTCAACCGTGTACGGCCCTGCCATACCTTTCCCCTCCTTATATTTATAAGATTTTATAAAAAAAGAACACACATAACTTATCTGTCAATGCGTGTTCTTTAATATAAGCATAGATGCTTACAAGCATAACTGTCCGAAACTGCCAAAAAATATCTGTTCCAGACAGTTATATATAATCTTAATGTATCTTAACTGATTATTGCTGATTGTCGCCGTCACCCTCCGGCTGTGTATCGCCATCCTGCTGGCTGTCCTGCTGCTCCTCTTGCTGTTGTGTCTCCGGCTCTGTCTGAACCTCCTGCTGCGTTTCCGGTTCTGTCTCCGGTGGAACCTGTGTCTCCGGCTGTGTTTCCGGAGCCTGAGTTTCAGGCTGTGTCTCCGGTGGAGCCTGCGTTTCCGGCTGCGTCTCCGGTGCCGTTGTCTCCGGCTCCTGTGTCGGAAGCTGTGCCCTAAGTGCCGCAAGCCTTGTTGTCACATCGGTTGCAAAGCTGGACTGTGAAAACTTTGTCAAAAACTCCTCATAATAGGCTGCTGCCGTAGCCGCATCCTCGGTCTCCTGCTTACAAAGCCCAAGATAGTAAGCCGCCTCATCGTTGGTCTCATCATATATGAGCGCCGCCTCAAAGTAGTTCGCGGCAGAGACATAATCCTTCTCAAGATATGCCTTTGTTCCCTGCGAATAAAATTTGTCCGCGCCGCCGCTGCTGGCATCCAACATTGTGTTATAGACATCCTTTGCTGTCTGCGTAGGCAAAAGCGCAACATCTATCTTTTGAAGAAGTATGAGCGCCTGCGCAAAATCATAGTTCACATAGGCATCCGCCGCCTCCATCAAAAGTGAGTACATGCTCGACTCGCCGTCATCACCCGTGTAGCCCGAAAGCTGCCTCGAAAGATTGTCCCTCTCGGTTGTAAGTGACTTGACCTGCGACTTTAAATTTGCAATGTCAACGGAGTTAGCCGCAAGCTGTTCACTGTAATCTAATACAAGCTGATTATTGTCATAACTAAGACTTGATATCTTTGACGGCACGATTAAAAACCATACAAGCGCCGCTCCTAGCACAACTCCAAGGAGAATACTCAAAACCGTAAAAATTCCGTTGCTCGGCTCCTTGTAGGAATTAGGCGGAATTATGACATCGTGCCCTGTTACTGCCGGCTGCTGAGCCTTCTTTTTCTTCTTGAGAACGGTCTGATTTTCCTCATCGCTATTTTCAAGGCTTCCGTCGAGCTCCGATATATATCTTAACGACAAAGTGTTGTTTCTGTCCGTCTTTAACACTTTCTGAAAACATTTTCTCGCCCTGTCGGTCTGTCCGTCCTTCCACAAAAGAAGTCCGAGCAGATTTCCCGCTTTGATAAGCTTAGGGTTCATGGTGACAACCTTTTTCAGCTGGATGACCGCCATGTCCGCCGCTCCCTCCTTGGCATATCTGAGGGAGATATTAAAGCGCTTTATCGCCTGGTTCATCACATCGAGCTTGTTCTGGTTGTCCTGAACCTTCTTTATGTAGATATCTGCAATGTTTCTGTCCGGCTTTAGGTTCTTGCTGACAACCCACTCGGACAGAGCCATGACGACCTCGCCCATCTCAAAATAGACAAGCCCTAAAAGGTTTCTTGCCTTGATATTGTTCTTGTTTATGCTAAGACTTGTCCTAAGACTTTCCACAGCACCGGTCAAATCCCGCACTCTCGCCTTCTCAAGTCCCTGATTGTAATATGCGTTGGAAGTCCTGACAACAATCCTGTAAACGGACACATCCGCGCCGCATCTTAGGCAGTAGTCGCTGTTATTGTCAAGCTGGCTGTTGCATTTATAACACTTCATGTTGTTCCTCCGGGATTTACTGCTTGCTCTCGACGGTCTTGGTTATAATCTTATCAATGATATCCGTCACATCAACCGTATTGTTTCCATATATGGCATCCTCAGCCTCGTCAACCTCCTGACTTGGCTGAAACTTCTTAATTTCCTCATCAAAATCAATCATCTTTAATCCTCATTTCAAATAAATTCAACACCACAATATCACTGTATTGGTACTGCGCAAATTTTATATCAATCCACTTTTTTTGAAAATTTTGGTGTCTCTTCCACAATCCGTTTAATCTCTCCCACAAGGTAGAGCGAACCTGCTATAAACACCCTGTCATCGGCTTTTTTAAGTTCCATTACCTTCAAAAAAGCCTCCCCTGCGGTCTCCTCAAGATACACCGGCTTGTCTGTATATTTTCTGAAAGTCTCCAAAAATACCTTGGCCGGCATCGCCCTGTTAGTGTACTCAACCGTACTGACAACGTACTCGTCAAATGCCTTCGACCTGCATATCTCCTCAATCATCACGTCATACGCCTTGTCCGCAACCGCCGAGAACATGAGTATCTGCTTTCTGTCCTTCATGGACTTCGCCGTCTCCAAAAATGCCCTTATTCCGTCCTCGTTGTGCGCCCCGTCGACATACACATCCGGCATCAGCTCCTCCATTCGCCCTTCCCAGAACGCCGTTTTTATACCATCATGTATCTGTTCATATGTGAGCGCGACTTTTTTCTCCTGTGAAAGCCACGCGAGCGCCGTCGCCGCAAGTGAAGCGTTCCACACCTGATAGAGTGCGGCACTCGAAACCGAGAAAATCTCATTATTATAATATCTGTTATTTAAGCAAAAATCAATAAATTTGCCTTTTTTCTGAACTAAAGACACACTGCCATCGTCTACAACCTCATAGGGAGCCATTCTGTCCCCCGCCGTTTTCTCAATGACACCGCGCACCCTTTTGTCGCCGCCGTAAAATACCAAAGGTACTTCCGGCTTGATTATTCCCGCTTTCTCGGATGCAATCTCCTCTATTGTGTTTCCGAGCACATGCATGTGGTCCATGCTGACGCTCGTGATTACCGTCATAAGAGGTTTCTTTACAACGTTCGTCGAGTCTAACCTTCCGCCCATTCCCGTCTCAAGCACAACATAGTCCACTTTCTGCTCCTTGAACACAAGCATAGCCATCCCGAATAAAAACTCAAAATAAGCCGGATGCTTTCCACCCGACTGCTCCATCCTGTGTGCCGCCTCAAGTACTTTTTCATAAGCAGCCTCAAACACCTCTTCCGATACAGGTATATCATCTATCTGTATTCTTTCATTAATCTTTACAAGATGCGGAGATATAAAAAGTCCCGTCCTGTAGCCCGCCCTCACAAGCGTGTTGGATATGTACGAGCACACAGAACCCTTTCCGTTAGTTCCGGCTACATGAATAATATTCATGTTCGATGTGTCTATTCCAAGTTCTTCAAGTAAAACCTCTGTATTTTTAAGCTCCGTCTTCCCCGCAAACTTTGGAATGGAGTTGATATATTCTTCTGCCTTTGTCATATTAAGCCTCCATGTCACTGCAATGAATGACATAATCTGTCTTTTTACACTATGCACCCTGTTATATTATCTCTTTTATAGTGTAAGTGCAAGAATATTTTATCGCAAAATACGACAAAAAGCCCTTATCAGCAGCAACAGCCTCCGCACATCATGTTGAGGCAGCACATCTTTGTGAGGCAGCTTCCGCAATCGTTAGCCTGATATACCTGACCGCCGTACACACGCCCCATATCGGCATACCAGTCCGTACCGTTCTCCATCGCGGACGCAAACTGTGCATACTCGGTGTTCCCAGGCTCAAGCTGGTGCGCAATTCTCGCATCCTCCTTGGCGTTGACCATATTTCCAAGTCCTCTGTTCGCCATCGCGCGCAGATAATACCAACGGGCATTGTGCTCCTCGATATCGTTTAAGACATTCATGGCTTCCCTATAGTAGCCGTGGCTTAAATAGTCCATCGCCGCATTGAGGTGCTGTGTCTGTGCATCCTGCGTTGTGCGGTGTGCATTCTGGAACCCTCCAAAGCCACCAAAACCGCCAAATCCTCCAAAACCTCCGCCGAATGGGTTCTGCCCGTAAGCTCCTCCCTGACCATAAGCCCTGTCGTCATAACCGTAGGCAGAAGTGTGGTTCTCCTTAGCTTTTACTATCTGGTCATAAGCCGCCTGAACCTCCTTGAACTTCTCCTCCGCAGCCGCCTTGTTCGGGTTGTTGATGTTAGCGTCGGGATGATATTTCCTGCTCAACTTTCTATATGCTTTTTTTATCTCTTCATCAGTGGCATTTGGCGATACACCGAGCACACTATACGGGTCTCTCATTTTCCTCTCCATTCCGCTGGTCTTTGACGGCACATTTTTTGTTCCTCCGCCTTAGAACCGTTCTTCTTCTTTTCATTGAACTTCCCCCAAATTCCCGAATACAGGATATTTCTCAAAATATCCACATTCTCAAGTATAGGAAGTTTCTCAAAACCTGCCGCCGCTCCCGCGCCCATCATCATAAGCATGTCGTAAGCCTTGGCTTCTATCTGTTCCTTCTTCCAGCCCATCACAATGAGCTGTCTGAGCGGGTTATAATTCCCGTCCCTCTCATCCTTTTCAAGGTCATCGTATGCGTCCATAAGGTATATGAACTTTCCAAGGTAAAAACCGAGCTGTCTAAGGTACTCCGACCACTCGTCTTCCCTGTAGCACAAAAGTTCCGCCATCATTCTTCCCGTGCATCCTGCCACCTTGTCAAAATCCTTCTCGTTGGCATCCTCGCACGCCTTGTTCTCGACAATGTATGATTTTATCGCTTTCGCCTGCCTCGGGTTATCCCTCACAGCCCTTCTGCATCTGCGCTTTAACAACCCAGCCATGACAAGCGCCTTAAAATCTCTGTCATCCTCCCAGTCGTCGAGAAGCTTGTAATAGGTCAAAAGCATGTTCATGTCGGCACCGTAGTCCGAAAATCTGTTGTAGTATATCTCATGCCGCGCCGCCGGATGCACCATGCAGTGCTCCTTCATGTGCACACTCTTCTCCTCATAGAGACTTGTGAGAAGCAGTGTCACAAAAGTCATGTCGTATGTCAGCGTAAACTGCCCCAGCCTGCCATACCGCTTCTTTAAGGCATGGCACAGACCACAGTAGAAACCATGATACTTGTCGTAGTCCTTTACTTTTAGTTCTGCCTTGTTAATCGTAACATAACCAAACATCAGCTCACCTTTATAAATTCATTTTTACACTTAGGACAGGTAATGCAAATCTTACCCTTGCCCTTTGGAACTCTTATATTCTGTCCGCACTTTTTACATCTGTAAATGTGGTGCGTTTTTCTCTCCTTAAATCGCAACTTCCATGTGTTAAACCAGCCCCTTATGTGCTTGGTACAGCCTATATACATCATATTTTCCTTGTAACGCTTCTGTGTGTTCTTTGAAAACATGCGAAAATATGAATATATGAGACATGCAAGCGCAAGCAGGTACATGAAATTTCCCACAAAAGCCGACAAAAGCAGGAGAGCTATGGAGCAGCCAAACAAAAAGCGGTTGAACTGGTCTACACCATATCTTCCCTGCATAAAACGGTACGTTTTTGAGCGAAGGTTATTCATAAAATTTCCCATAGAGTGTGTCTCCTTGTAAATTATTATATATGTTGAGGTTCGTCAACTGTATTGTCAAAATATAAGATAACACATTCTATTAAAAAAGTCTGTTAAATAAATATAAACTTCTATTAATGTTAAATTAACTGCGTCGATGGTGCATCGCCGTTATTTCATTGTTATAATTGAACCTTCTGTTATACTTTAAAATTATTCAAACAGGTCAATTCCGTCTTGCTGAATTTCTCTTACCGCCTGATAGAAGCGCTCCATCTCCTCGTCAGTTCCGATTGTTATCCGCAGGTACTCGTTCACTCTTTCGGCGGTGAAGTAACGGACATAGATGTTGCGTTTTTTAAGCTCCTCAAAAAGCTCCTTTGCGGTGATTTTTGACGGCTTTGCAAAGATGAAGTTCGTCTTGGAGTCAGGGAAAGTAAAGCCAAGCTGTGTAAGCCTTTTCTTCGCGTTCTCCCTTGTCGCCACAATCTTTCCAACCGTCTCATTAAAGTACTCTTTATCGGCAAGAACTGCTGCCCCGAGCTCAATCGCCGCCATGTTCATTGTGTATGAATTGTATGAATACTTCACGTCGTTGAGTGCGGCTATCAGCTCCGCGTTTCCTATGGCGTAGCCTATTCTAAGTCCTGCCATAGAGCGCGATTTTGAGAAAGTTCTCACAACGAGGAGATTGTCATACTCGTCTATCAGTTTTAGCGCGCTATCGCCCCCAAAATCAATATATGCCTCATCGACAATCACTATAACATCACGATTTGCATCGAGTATCTTTTTTACGCTGTCAAGCTCCATATAAACGCCCGTCGGCGCGTTAGGGTTAGGGAAAATTATTCCGCCATTCTCCTTAATATAGTCGTCAGGATTTATGTTGAAATTCTCGTCAAGCATCGGTCTCTCATACGGAATATGGAACAAATCAGCCCACACCTCATAGAATGAATAGCTCACGTCCGGAAACAGAATAGGTTTATCCGAGTTAAAGAATGTCAAAAATGACATGGCGATAACATCGTCCGAGCCGACACCGACAAACACCTGATTATCATTTACGCCATACTCGTTGGCGAGCGCATGGACAAGCTTTGATGCCGCCGGGTCAGGATAAAGACGGTACTTTTCGGTATCCATCTGCTCTGCCGCACGCTGTGCAAAAGGCGATGGCGGATACGGATTTTCGTTGGTGTTAAGCTTGATAAGCTCCCCCTCGACCTTCGGCTGCTCGCCCGGAACATACGGCACGACCTTGCGGATATTTTCTTTCCACTTTTTTTCACTCATCACTTTGTCCTCCATAAAATCATAATCCCAGCTCTTTCGCCACAAGCTCAAACTTAGGCAGCGCGTTCATAATAGTATCATAAGATACACAATACGCAATTCTCACATACCCCGCACACGCAAATGAGCTTCCCGGAACAACGAGAATATTATGGCTCTTTGCTGTCTCCACCAGCTTTGCCTCGTCCTTATTTGGAGCTTTAACCCACAGATAAAATGCGCCCTGCGGCTTGATACACTCAAACCCTAGCTTGGTAAGCCCCTCGTAGAGTGCCTTTCTGTTCTTATCGTAAGCTGCGACATTCACCTCCGCGTCAAGGCATCTCGCAGCCGCGCGCTGCATAAGCGTTGGCGCATTTACAAAGCCGAGTATTCTCGTGGCAACACTAGCGGCGGATTGAAGCATTTTCGCGTCAACGACCTCATCCGGGATGACAAGATAACCTATTCTCTCACCCGGAAGTGACAATGATTTGCTAAATGAATATCCAACAATCGTGTTGTCATAATATTTTGTTAAAAATGGAACTTCTGCCCCGTCGTAGACAAGCTCGCGATATGGCTCATCCGATATAAGATAAATCTCTGTGCCGTACTCCTTCTGCTTTTTGTCCATAATTGTTGCAATTTTTGTGATTGTATCTACAGAATATACAACTCCCGACGGATTGTTCGGGTTGTTCACAATCACCGCCTTGGTCTTAGGTGTTATAGCCGCCTCGAAAGCCGCCATATCAGGCATAAATGTCTCCTCGTCAGGCGCAACCTCGACAAGCTTTCCGTCATAGTTGGCAACGTATGAGCGGTACTCTCCAAAGTAAGGCGCGAAAGCGATAACCTCATCGCCCACATTCAACAGCGACTTGAATATGACATTCAACCCTCCGGCAGCACCGACAGTCATAATAATATTTTCAAATGTAAAATGTGTGCCAAATCTCTTGTTGAGGTTCTCGGCAACAGCCTCTCTCACATCGGCATAACCCGGATTGCTCGTGTAGCCATGCAAAAATGTGCTCTCCTCCTCATCTACAATCGCCTTTATCGCCTCATTTACCTCCTTTGGCGCAGGCACATTTGGATTTCCAAGGCTGAAATCATACACATTCTCAGCACCATACTGCGCCGCAAGACGCTTTCCCTCCTCAAACATGGCTCGGATAACCGAGCTTCCCTTCACCAGACCGACCATTCTATCTGAAATCATACCATTTCCTCCATTTTTAATTTAATATAAGCATCTGCCTTTTTGCTACACTGTTTTGTCACTTTCTCATAACTCTATTTACTACTATCACAACGTATCACAAATGGCTTTTATCTTTCTTGATAAAACATACTATGCTGCCTGTCAGTTATATTTTATCCTTCCAATTCATAAGCACCGTGAGCATCCTTCTGTACCCAAAAGCCTTCTCCTTCATCACCATACGCTCCATGTCGTCGAGGTTAAGGTCGGAGTGCTCAATCTCCATGGAATAGTTGTGGACAAGCCATACCTGCTCGTCAAATGTAAGCTTTTTTCCGTTTTTTAACCACAACGCCATGTCCATCTCATGTATTATAAGCACTGCCGCCAACCCGAAGCGAAGCTTGCTCTCAACCTCATAGTCGTACACAGCCCCACAAAAATATGTGAAGATAAAATACGACATGAGCTGTTCATACTCCTCCATGCGGTCAGCATAGTACTGGTCAAACTCCGCGCATAGTGCTGCATACTGCACAGCGTCCATATCCTTATACAAGAGTTTTTGTGTCTCCTTTAGAGAGTCAGTCCATGACGGTCTCAGCACTTCAAGTCTGTAGAGCTCGTCAAACATGTCATTCATGTACTGTTTTCTTGCTCCTATTTTATTTTTGTAACCGCCATAGCTCTTATTTTCCGTGGCTGACCTGTGTTCCTGCTCGTCTATCTCAAATATGCGGTCATCATCTATAAGCCCCTGTATTCCATGCACGATGTCGAGAAGCCTCGCAAGCCTGTAGCTTACCGCACCCTTCTTCTCATGCAGAACATCAAAGAGCACCTCCCTTATGTCTAGAAGCTTAGTGAACATGAGATAATCAAAATCCTCGTACTCCTCATCCTCATCGTCCGTCTCAGTGTAAAATCCCACTTTTCCGCGATTTTCAAGCACTATGCGCGCCGCCTCCGGGCATGACACCGACAACGAAACCTCCCTAAGATTTTCAAACTCCTCAAAATGTCTCGGATATCTCTGACAGAGAACACACATCTTGTCCTCCCCGGCATCACAGTAGACATCGCAGAGCCCGCGCTCATTTAACAGGGCGCACTTGTGCTCGAACTGCTCAAACATTCCATTCTCCCAGTCTATCGAGTTGCGCAGACGTACACCAATCTCGCCCTCCATATTTTCGTACCGCTCAAGCGACTCCTCGTCTATCGTTATCTGCCAGCCCGCCGCACAGCAGTTGTCCTTACACTTACCGCCAATGCAGCAAAACTTCCTATAATAATCCGGGTATGTGTATTCCATGTTTTTTAATCCTCCACATCATTGCCACACAATGAACTAATATTAATAAAAACGTGCTTTTTATATATTTTCTAATAATTCTACAAAACCAAACTATTGTAAAACCAAAAAGTGGCTGCCACACACTGAGACAACCACCTTTTTATTTTTTAATTTATGATATTTCAGGCAAATAGACTCAACAAAGGTTCACTATGTATAATGTTACATAGCGCAACTTTTGCCCTCAACATCACTCTTTAATTATTCTCTCACTTTTATATGCACTTCACGAAGCTGTGTCTCCGTAACCTCGCCCGGTGCCCCGCACATGATGTCCTGAGCATTTCCATTCATAGGGAATGTGATAATCTCACGGATGTTCTCCTCATCGCGAAGAAGCATAATCATACGGTCAACGCCCGGTGCCATGCCAGCATGAGGAGGTGCTCCGAACTGGAACGCATTGTAGAGCGCTCCGAACTTGGTCTTTAAATCTTCCTCTGTATAGCCTGCAATCTCAAATGCCTTTACCATTATGTCGAGGTCGTGGTTGCGGACAGCTCCGCTTGAAAGCTCAATTCCGTTACATACAATATCATACTGGTATGCAAGTATGTCAAGAGGGTTCTTTGTGTTAAGGGCCTCAAGACCTCCCTGTGGCATTGAGAACGGGTTGTGCGTGAACACAATCTTTTTCTCCTCATTGTCGTACTCGAACATAGGAAAATCGTTTACAAAGCAGAAGCGGAAAGCATTTTTTTCATACAAATCAAGTCTCTTTCCGAGCTCATTTCTAAGCTGTCCCGCATAGAGGTTAGCCCTCTCCTCCTTATCGGCGATAAAGAAGATTGTGTCTCCCGGCACAAGACCCGCGATATCGGCAAGCTCTGCCTTGTACTCGTCAGGAATAAACTTGTCAATAGGTCCCTTGTAGCTCATATCCTCGGCAATCTCAAGATATCCAAGCCCACCCATTCCGATAGACTGTGCGAAGCTTAAAAGCTTCTCGTGGAAGCCCTTTGACATATCGGCATGAACCTTAATAGCCCTGACTGTTCTCTTTAAGAACGGCTTGAATGTACACTTCTGGAAAAATTCAGTTACATCCATAATTCTGAGCGGATTTCTGAGGTCAGGCTTGTCACAGCCAAACTCAAGCATAGCCTGCTTGTAGCTGATTATAGGGAAAGGTGCCTGTGTGATTGATGCTCCCTCCGGTGCGAACTTGTTAAATGTCGCTGTGAGGACCTCCTCGCCTGCCCTGAACACATCCTCCTGTGTCGCAAAGCTCATCTCAAAATCGAGCTGATAGAACTCTCCCGGTGAACGGTCAGCTCTCGCGTCCTCGTCCCTGAAACAAGGTGCAATCTGAAAATACTTGTCAAATCCCGACACCATGAGAAGCTGCTTGTACTGCTGTGGTGCCTGTGGGAGAGCATAAAACTTTCCCTTATATTTTCTTGAAGGAACGATATAATCTCTCGCACCCTCAGGTGATGACGCACACAGAATAGGGGTCTGTATCTCCAAAAATCCCATCTCTGTCATCTTTTGTCTGAGATAGCTTATAACCTGTGAGCGGAATATTATATTGTCCTTAACCTTTTTATTTCTCAAATCGAGGTAGCGGTACTTTAAACGGACATCCTCCCTCGTCTCCTTTGATGTGATAATCTCAAACGGAAGCTGCGCCTTTACCTTGCCAAGCATCGTAACCTTGTGCGCCTCAAGCTCTATTGTTCCGGTAGGAATTTTAGGGTTGTAAGTGTCCTCGTCCCTGTGCTCAATCACGCCCTCAATGCTTATGCAGTCCTCCTTTGAAAGCCCGTCAAGAAGGCTTGTGTCCCTCATAACTACCTGCAAAACGCCATACATGTCGCGCAAATCCACAAAGGACACTCCGCCATGGTCACGAATATTTTCAACCCAGCCTGCAACCTTACAGCTCTTTCCCACGTCTCCCTCTGTAATGCAGTCAATGGTCTTGTCACGATAAATGTTGTTGATGTTCATGTTTTCCTCCATCTGCGCCTGTATGCGCTCTCTATCAATAATAATAGGATACTGTCCAGAAAGTTTTTAAGTAAAAAAAACGTCCTGAACTAAACCTAGTTCAGGACGAACATATTGTCCGCGGTACCACCTGATTTACTGATAAACAGTCACTTTGCGGTTCTAACAAACCCTGCCGGTTATCGCCCGGTCTACGTCGCCCTTACTTAGATAGAATATATAAAGCAATCAAGCAGATACTTTCTATCCACTTTACATCAGATTAGTGAAATTATACTCTATATCTTTATCCGTTCTGTTTGCAGCTCCTTAGTGTTATTCCCATGTGTTCTGCTGCCGGGCTTCCACCACCCCCGGCTCTCTGTGAGTGACCACTCATGGTACTTCTCTCTATCAACGCCTTAAATTGGATTATAATGGGTGTTTTTTTATTTGTCAATAATTTATTACACTAAAGTGTGAAAAATTTTATTTCGCTATATTTTTCTTCCAGTTGGCAATCATACAGCTTGTGAGGCTGATATCGTCATCCTCAACCGTAATCTCATCCGCCGTGTACCAGCCCGCCATCGACAGCTCCTCGCGGTCAAGCTTTATCCTGTCCGCGCCGTCAAGCTGTGCGTAGAAGCCCAGCAAAAATCCGCCGTCCATCCCCCACGGCTGGCTCGCATAGTAGGAGATGTTCTTTACCTGAACGCCTACCTCCTCGAACACTTCCCTTCTTACCGTGTCCTCGGCGGACTCACCTATCTCGATAAAGCCCGCTATGAGCGCGTAGCCCTTGTAGTCCCTTCCGTTATATTTTGTCATAAGAAGGTGGCTGCCATCGTGAACGCCCACAATCACGGCAGGAGAAATCCTCGGAAAAATGAGATTTCCGCAGTCAGGACAGCGAAGCGCCCTAAGTCTCGTATCGTGAAATGTTGTACTTCCGCATCTTCCGCAGTGTGCGTTGTCCCTGTACCAGCAGTGCAGATGGTAGCCCGTCATAAGCGCAAACACTCTGTCCTTTGGCTTTGCATGTCTCAGCGCCTTGTAGTGTTCAAAAGAAAATCCAAACGCCGCCCAGTCTGGCTCGCTCTCACCTTTGTAATGCGTGATGAGAAAATACTCCTCGCCGTCTATCGCAAACAGGTAGCGGTACTCTGCCACATGCTCCTTAATCTGCCCGTATTTCGGGAAAAATACGTCGCCCGCCGGGACATCCTTTTCGAGCGAACTCGCCGACTCCTCAGGTATATATCTTGTGCCATCGCACTCCTCATGTCCTGTCAACACATAACTGTCCTTGAAAATAAGGCACACCGCATCGTCGCTTATATCCTTATCCGGATAATAATTATTATCGTACTTTTTTGGTAAAATATCCTGTAACATAATATTTCTTTTCCTTTAGTTCGTCATCTTTATAGAAATGTCATTTCCGAGCGCATCAATTTCTGCATAGCTTCCGCAGATAATCGGCATCATAGGCGACAAATGTCCTATATCCGTATCCATTATGATAGGGACTTTGTACTTTGAGAGAATACCCGTCACAGCATTGTACTGGTTCATTCCCATCATGTCCGTCCCAAAACACAGCGGTCTTCCTATGATAAAGCCCTTCACATGCTTAAACCATCCCGCATGTTCCATGTTCCAAAGCGCCCTTCTTATTCCCATGACATTAAGGTCGCAGCTCTCCAAAAACCATATAATTCCGTCATTCTCATATCTCTCATTAAACTCTGCCACCTTGTCAAAATTCGTGCCGACAAGATTTGTAAGACAGTCCATACATCCACCGATAAGACGACCCGACAGTAACACCTCATAGTCCCTTGCCATGCTTCCGCCGACACCCGGAATGTAATAGTAAAGCTCCCTCTTCTCGGTAAGATTGTACGGAAGTAAAGGGTGTTCCTCGTCCCTTATTCCCTCCTTCTCCCACATCGGGTAGCCCTTTACCGTATCTTTCCTGCCGGTCAGAATATCATACGCATCCTGAATTGACTCATGCCACGGCTCCATTCCAAACGATGCCGCACAAGGGGCATATATCGAAGCCACATCGCACATCGTCGTGAGCAGAAATGTAAAGTTCGTGTTGTCGGAAAAACCCATATACCACTTAGGCTTTGCCGCCCTAATCTTCTCAAAATCCACATAGTCGAGCGTCTCACACATAAGCTCACCGCCGCCACAGGACATTAACACATCATTGTTTTCACTGCAATAATATTCCGTGAGCTCTTTTCCACAGTTTTCAGGCGTGGAGCTTATCCCTATTCCGTCGCCCGCATAGCAGTTAGGTCCTATATCAAACTTATGTCCAAGCTCTCCAAGCTTTTTCTGTGCATTTGCAAATGCCGTCTTGTACGGCTCTGTGTTACATCCAAATGACGGCGCAACAAAACCAATCGTTCCATCCGGTCTTAAAAATTCAGGAAAACGCATAATCTATTCCTCCTATATATCGTCAATGTATTGCTCTATCACAGTATAGTATCGAATTGACACTTTTTTGTCTTTCGTTTATACTTCGTGATTGCATAAAAAATTACACAAAATTCAAAACGTGAGGTTATTATATGTCACATACAAGCCTAAAATCAATACAAAAAATATTAATGATTGTTTTCGGGAACCTGCTCTACTCGCTCGCCATAGCTTTTTTTATACTTCCAAGCGGACTTATAACGGGCGGAACCACAGGTATCGCGCTCTTTGTAAACTATCTCACAGGACTTGATATAAGTATCTTTGTTCTCATTTTTAATATAGTAATGTTCATTGTGGGATTTATTATTCTAGGAAAGACCTTCGCACTGTCAACGGTGTTAAGTTCGATATGTTACCCATTTTTGCTGTCGCTGTCACAAAAGCTGAATGCACTCACAGGCGACCTGACGCACGACTTAATACTCTGCACGGTGTTTGGCGGTCTTTTAATCGGTATCGGAATAGGCATTGTAATCCGCGCCGGAGCTTCCACAGGCGGCATGGATATCCCACCTCTCGTTCTCAACAAAAAATTCGGCATAAACGTGTCAGTATCGCTCTATGCCTTTGATTTTACAATACTCATACTCCAGATGTTCTTCTCAAGCAGAGAGCAGATTTTGTACGGAATACTTCTTGTGTGCATCTACACATTCGCACTTGAGAAGGTTCTGATAATGGGCAAGAGCAAAACTCAGGTTGAGATAATAAGCGAAAAATATAAGGAAATAAATGACCTGATAATAACGCGATTTGACCGCGGAACCACGCTTTATCAGGCAAACGGCGGCTTCACCGGCAACGCCACCTGTGCGATACTCACAGTTGTAAACAAGCGCGAGCTGTTCGCACTTCAGGAAGCCGTTATGAAGCTCGACCCCGCCGCCTTCATCATCATAAGCCAGGTAAATGAAGTGAAAGGGCGCGGTTTCACACTTCAAAAGGAATACGTCAAGCCCGACGAAAGACATGTACAGTAGCTATTTTTCGGAGGCAGTCTCTGTTTTCTGTTCTGACAACTGCTCACTGGATATGAGCTTTTCCATAAGCATAAACTTTCCTTTTCTAAAATATGCGTCACCCACATAATTGTAGCCTGCACTTTCATACAGTTTAACAGCTCTAGGGTTTTTCGTAAATGCGTCAAGGCGTATCGACGAGAAGCCCTCTTTTATTGCCGCCTCCTCTATGTGCTTTAACGTCCGCGCCGCAACTCCCATCCCCTGATATTTTGGATTTACACAAAGCCTGTGCAGCACCGCAAAATTTTCCGATTTATCCTTGAAATCGCCAAACTTGTATGCCGCATCCTGTGACTTGTTGAGCGTGTACACAGCCACTAACTTTCCGCCCTGCTTTACGAGTGTGAGCGTCCCCTCCTTTATATCCTTTGACACATCCCCTATTGCCGGATAAAGCTCGTCCCACTGGTCGAGCCCGTTCTCCTTCATGTTTTCCTTGGCGGCATCCAAAAGCGCCATAACGTCGTCCTTGTCCCCATCTTCTGCTTTCTCAAAGAAAAACATTGTCTCCATAAAATATGACCTTATCTGACTGCACGAGCTCAGCACCATTATTGCCGGTATAAGTATTCCTAACACCGGGCTGAAAATGACATTCATAACACCCGCAAGCGACAATATTGTAAGAATTAAAATTATCAGTGAAACCCCACCTAAAAAGCTCCACATTATCATGTTGTACTTTTTTATCTTCATGTTCGTCCTGTTGTCCATAAGCCTGTCACCTCACCTGTATATTATTTGGCAAATGCCTGTTTACCATTATACATTTTCTTATGCCGTATTTCAACGATATAAGCGTTAAAATAATTATCTCTTTTTTTAATAACAAAAATTTGCTCTGTAAAAACATATTCATATTTTTTACCCACATCAAATTTAATTGTTGCTTTTAACCCCTTATAGTCGTAAAATAAACATAGGTAAAGAGTACCAAATTTTGTATCGTTAGATATACTGTTTTGGTGTATTTTACAATCTAACATCGGGGGAACTTGAATGAAAAAACTGACAGCTTTTTTTGTGACAACAATAATAACGCTTACCTGTATTTTCGGTAATTGTATCTATACGCCCGCCTCAGAAGATGGCTATGAGTACCACATACTTTTTCTCAGCTCGTATTCATACGCATGGGACATGGTTCCGCTGCAAATTAATGGTATCAAAAAAGGCATTTCAGATGATATCGTGTTAGATTATGAATTTATGGACACCAAGCGTTTTCCGGACGAGGAGAGCATTGAGGTCTTCTATGAAGGTCTTGCATACCGCATGTCAAAAACAGACCCCTACGATGCTGTCATAGTGGGCGACGACGCAGCACTACACTTTGCCGTTGAGCACCATGACGATTTGTTCAGCGGAATACCTGTTATATTCGAGGGTGTAAACAATGTCCAGTATGCGATGGAGGTCTCAAAAAACCCACTTGTCACAGGCATAATCGAGGCATCGTCCGTTCCAAAAAATATCGATTTTGCACTGACACTCTACCCAAATGCACATACAATAATATCAATCCTTGACGATACACTTACAGGCGAAGCTGAGCGCGCTTCTTTTTACAACGCTTCAAAGCTCTACCCTGACCTTGAGTTCAAGGAAATTGACTGTTCCGTGCTGACAACAGAGGAACTCATAAACACAATCTCGTCAATCCCGGAGAACACCATTTTGCTGTACCAGATTTTGACCGAGGACGCAAGCGGCAAGCGTTACAACAACCAACAAGCTGTAAAACTTATCACCACCTACGCAAATGTGCCGGTACTCAGAATGGTCTACGGCGGCATAGGCGAAGGTCTGCTTGGCGGCAATATTGTATCTCTTGAGCTCTCCGGTCAGATGGCGGCACAAATCGCCACAGAAATCGTCCACGGCAAAGACCCATCCGGCTATGATGTTATCGGAAGCCCTAACATATATTGCATAGATGAAGCCGTGATGAGAAAATTCGGGCTGAACTTAAAGCTAATACCAGAGGACGCAGAGATAATAAACCATACTCCATCATTTTTTGAAAAGTACAGTCTTATAATGGTTCCCATAGCACTTATTATCTCATTGTTGATTGTTATAATAGTGATACTTTTACTTCGTACCATAAAGCAGCTGCTTCTAAACCGCAAGCTTACCATCGAAAAAAGGCAGCTTACCAAGGATTCAACATGCGATTTTCTCACAGGACTGTTCAACCGCAGCAAGCTTTACGCCGATTTAAACATACTCAACCAGAGCCATGCCTCCTGCGCCCTTTTCATCTTCGACATAGACGGCTTCAAGCAGATTAACGACACCTACGGACACGCCGCAGGCGATGATGTTCTGACCGAGCTTGCGCGCAGAATAAACAGCATAAAAAATCCGGCATTCACACCATATCGCCTTGCCGGGGATGAATTTATATGCATCTACCGAACCCGCGACCACGATAAGATTGACGAGTGCGCAAGGCACTGTATGGAGCTTTTTGAGCCTGAATTTGTGCTGAAAGATATATCGCTTCCCGTAAAGATGAGCCTTGGAATAGCTGTCGCCCCAGACGACTGCAACGACATGGAAAAGCTCATTGAATGTGCTGACAAGGCGATGTATACTGTAAAGAGGAATGGGAAAAACTCATACGCCTGGTACGCAGATATCAAGTAATTTTGTAAAAAGAAGGAAAATGACATGAGTGATTTATCAGAACAAAATATAAGACCCGCAAAAACCATCGCGGAATCGAGGACGGAACAGCAATACCTAATACGCCCTGCCCACATGAACCATTATGGCAGACTGTTCGGCGGAGAACTTCTAAGGTGGATAGACGAGCTCGCCGGAATTGTCGCAAGACGACATGCAAATGCCAATATAACCACAGCCGCCATCGACAATCTGCAGTTTAAGGCACCTGTATACGCCGGACAAATGCTTGTGCTTGTCGGACACGTCACCTACGTCGGTTCGACCTCCATGGAAGTCCGCGTCGACACATACACGGAGGACTTAGACGGAATGCGCCGCGTCATCAACCGCGCCTACATCGTCATGGTTGCGATAGACGACAACGGCAAGCCTGTCCCTGTACCCGATATAATAATCGACACCGCCGAGGACAAAATGGAGTACGAAGCCGCAAAGAAAAGACGCGACATGAGAAAGCTCCGCCGCGCCGAAGGGTTCTAAAAATTATTTTTTAGTAAAAAATGCTGTTTGCATAGGATAATCCTCAACATGCTACTTAACTTTGGCTTATCCTGTACAAACTGCACATTTTATTTACTTAGCCTATAGCAATATATCTCAATATAGTTAATTTATCAATCAACATACAATGTTAGTCTTATCAATATTGCCATTTTTGAACGCCATCGCATTCTCAAATGTTGTGAGACTGATTGCCTCAAGTGCCTCCTCCGTCAAAAAGCCCTGATGTGATGTCACAATCACGTTAGGAAACGAGAGGAGCCTTGCGGTTGTCGAGTGCTGCAAAACCTCATCCTCCCTGTTCTCAAAGACATTGCTGCCCTCCTCCTCGTACACATCAAGCCCTACTCCGAAGAATTTTTTCTCCCTGATTCCCTCAATAAGGTCTTTTGTAGCAACAAGCGCACCCCTCGAGGTATTTACCAAAATGACCTCATCTTTCATCTTTTTTATCGTGTCCCTGCATATAAGATGATAGGTGTCCTCCGTAAGCGGACAATGGAGCGAGATAAGGTCACTCTCCGAGAGAACCTCGTCAAGACTCTTGTAGGTCACAAAATCAAGGCTCTTGTTCGGATACATATCATACGCGATAACATTCATTCCAAAGCCGCGGCATATTCTGCACATCGCGGCACCAATCTTTCCGGTTCCGATAATGCCCGCCGTCTTTTTGTAAAAATTTATTCCCGTAAGTCCGTTGAGACTAAAATTGTTCTCTCTCACCCTTATATAGCTCTTGTGCAGATGCCTGTTGACACCAAGCGCAAGCGTCATGGCAAGCTCCGCCACCGCCTCCGGAGAATATCCCGGAACGCGAAGCACCGTTATGCCGCAGGCCTTCGCCCTCTCTATATCGACATTGTTAAACCCCGCACAGCGAAGCAGAATACACTTTACATTCTCAGCCGCAAGTCCGTCTATAACATCCGCGCTCAGATTTGAATTGACAAATGCGCACACCGCGTCCGCTCCTCTTGCAAGCACTGCCGTCTTTTCAGTGAGGTCGGCATCCTCATACTCAACCTCAATATCGGGATAATTTTTATTGCATCTCTCAAATGATTCTCTGTCGTATGGTTTTGTGTCATAAAATACAATCTTCATAATAATCCCCATTCCTGAGCGATTTATCGCGAGAAAGCTATGAGCAGGTCGCATAAGCGAGTTCTCATCTTCCATAAAAGCAATTTGTTTTCGCTCAAAAACAAACTGCATGTGTAAAGTCTTAACATACCTTAGATGGTGTTTTTACTGTATTAATGTATTCTTCACACCATTTTTCATGTTACTGCCTCTTATAGTCGCTTTATCTTTTCTGTGAACTACTAATTGTCTAAAACCAGTTGGATTAAAGCCAATAGGATTGCGGCAGCATTATCTCAAAATCATTATTTTCACACCTGATTAACTTCCCATTACAAGCCCAACAGGTATACAGCTGCCGCATAGATAATAGCAAAATTGAGAACCATTATCAAGGGCATTCCCACCACAAAATACCAGTGCTTTGTCTTGTGCCTGAAAAAGTACATGCCAATCACGGCACCTAAACCGCCGCCCAAAAGCGCTGAACCAAACAACCGCGCCTCCGGTATTCTCCACTCATGCCGCCTTGCCCTCTTTTTGTCAATCCCCATCATTGCAAAAGCAGTTATGTTTATCACTACAACATATAATGCCAAAATGTATTTTAAAATATTCATCAAATTTCCACCGTATTTTTAAAACTGATTTTCCCCTCTACTGTTCATTTATGTGAACCCAAACAATACTTGCCGTTAATTCCTCTATACATAAAAGAAATTTATTTAGCCAGCAATTTTTCCAACAGCCCCTCACATCCCGCCTTTACATCCTCATAGGTCGCCGTAAAATCTCCAGTATACCACGGGTCAGATATCGAACAGCCCGGTCTGCCCGCAAAATCGAGCAGAAGCCTTATCTTATTCTGCCTGTCCTCCCCCGTTATCCTTATCGTGTTGCGGATGTTTGCGTTGTCAGCGCACAACAGATAATCATAGTAATCATAATCTGCCCTTGTCACCTGACGCGCACGTTTATTTCTAAAATCGGTATAAGCCGTGTTACCTA
This sequence comes from Eubacteriales bacterium, assembly GCA_050874385.1. GTDB lineage: Bacteria > Bacillota > Clostridia > Lachnospirales > Lachnospiraceae > CAG-882. Next base: position 5,004 of record JBNMKO010000001.1, on the reverse strand, counting down.
TCCCATGCTTTCTAAGCTCCGCCTGCGCCGGCGGATAAATCGGATTTCCATGCCCACCGTAACACTCCTCCGTGGAAGTTGCGGCTGACGCTATCTCAAATTGGTCTTTAATGCCACGTTTTTCCACCATGTCCTTTAGGATGAACTCTGACATTGGGGAACGACAAATGTTTCCATGACAGATGAATAACACTTTTATCATAATTTTGTTCTCCTTGATTTGCTCGAAAAAATCTTGTTCTGCGGACTTTCCGAATTATAATTAAACTCTTATTTGTACGCTGACTAGACATACTTCGTATTTCATTTTTGATTCCTTTGTTATCTGATAACTCTCACAGCCATCTTGTGTTGTACAATAATATATATGCTTATAGAAATTTTTTAATTTTATCCGAATCTACACTGTTGCCGTCCACTTCAATTCTCCTGAACAAAGAATCCTGATAAGTTACACCATTTATTTTTCCTGTGCGGCACATCTGCATCTCATAATTATATGCAATCCTACGTTCTGTATCAGTCAAATTAATCTCATAATAATCTGAACTCTTATCAAAATACTTGGAGTGAATATAATTTTCGGGATTTGAATGTGCTTTTGCTTCTTCGACAAGTTTAGAATACTTTTCCGTTAATGTCTCCCTTGTACTTCTACAACCAGCACTTTGACTGATTGTAGTTTTTTGTTGTTGACCAAACAAGACATTCAGCAATGACTGATTGGAATAAATTCGGCTATTAAAAAATATATTCATAATATTACCCGCTTTCAATTATTCTCCTATTTTAGATGCCAACACCATATAAAATTCTTTTTCCTGTTGCAGATATGCTGCCCTTTCCTCTGTAATTGCTGCCAATGGATTTTCTATTCTCTCCAATATTTTGTCGATAGCTTCTAAACAGCTTTCTTTCGTTTCTCCAAAAATATTGTCATTACCACCTGTCAAAAAATCCTGCTCTGCAGATAACTGCGTTAATGTACTGGCTACATCCGTCTGAAATGGATTAACACCCGTTTCTTCTAATGCTTCCTGCCATGCCGCCTTTACACTCTCCGGCACTGTTTGAAGGTAATAATCACTAATATAAGCAATCTGTTTTTTAGTTTTTTCGTCTGCGAACTGATATGTTCTGTTATTCGCTTTTAACTGTTCATACGCCGTCTGCGCCTCACTGTTCGCTTCTGATTCATACCAGCCATTTTTATTTTTGCTATATTTCATACCATTGACCGTAAAATCTTTGGAAGTGTCTATACCCAAATAGGACATAACATCAGTAATTCCCTCTGTATACTTAGCGTATTCCTCCTTTGAATGTGCCACCGTAGTCATTGTCCCACCTGCATTTCGCAGCAATGATGTCAATGCATCCGCCATACTTTGTGCTTTTACATATGATTCTGTATCATATGGATTATCTCCACCGGAAACCTCCACTCCATGCGCTGTAACCGTAAGCACATGACCTCCATTGACACGGATACTTTGTCCTTCTGCAATATTAATAGAATTATTCTGTCTGCTAAGTGAAGCACTATTTGCCAATTTTATAGGTGTTTTTAACACTTGTGTCAAGTCTTCTACCGGATTTAGTAAATGCTGCGACATCGCTCCATTATATGCTTCTTTATCTTTAATAACTGTATTTTTATAATTAGACGTAAGTCCCCTTGTATTTGGATTAACATAACTTGATATTGATTGCATCATCTCAAACTCCTTCGCTTTTTTAACTGTCTCTTAGGTCAGTTTACAAGGAACTACACGCAGACCGTGAAACGGGCTGCTGACAACAAACGGCGCTATGCTCCCGGCTGGGTGCATAGCACCTGTTTGTTGCGGGGGTTTCCAAAGGGGGCAGCGCCCCATTTGGCACACGACTTTGCGGAGCAAAGTGTAGTGTGTTATACGCTCTGTCGGCGTTGCCCTGAAAATACCGTTGCCGCCGGGGAGGGCAAGGGCATTTGACGCGGCAGGAAAGCAGGGCTTTGTTTGGGGCTGGTAAGCCGGAAACAAAGGGCTGATTTCAGCAGCAGACAGGGCGTATTATGAAAGCCCCCGTCCCTCGTCCTCCGCCCCCGGCCTATGGGACAAAAAGTCCCAAAGCTCTGGACACCGTGACCAGATGTGTGGCCACACTCCGGGAAAAGTAGCAGGACGGCAGGAAACCGTCAAGGCTGAAATGAATGGGCTGACGCCCGGCCTTGACCGTTCCCCGCCGCCCCGCTGGATGGGTGGACAAGGTGGCCAATCCCTAAAAGTGTTTGGCCGCACTCGTTCATTTTGGGGCCTTTCTTCTCCCAAAATTGAAATGGGCGGGAAAGCCCTAAAATGGCTTTCCCGCCTTGATTACCCATTAGCAAAGACGGGCGAGACTGTCAACGGCGGCGCTGAAAGCGCCGTTCATCTTGACCGTTGACTGGCTCGCCTGGCTTTGCTACTGCCCGTAAGAGATGGAAAAACAAGATGGAAAACAAGGTTAAAAATGGTTGACAAGTCTATCGGATGTGTGTTATACTGTGCGACAGTTTGAGATTGGAAGGAGGCTTACGTGTGTTAATTTGTGTACGCTAATAAGCAATAAAAAGTAGAAGTACCTTTCCACATGATGGTGGGCTTTTTTTGCGTGCGTATGCAAAGGAACACGTAGGTTTGACACGAGCAGTCTTTGAACTGTATCGTGGTGTTTTTTCGTGCTTTGTTGTTATGCAGGCGTCTGCCCTCTCTGTGGGACAACGCCTGCTTTTTATTGCAGAAACAAAGGAACAATGCAATAAAAAAGGAGGTTCGCATTATGACCCAAAACAACAATTCATGGAGAAAAACTTATTTTACACTTCTTGCCGGACAAGCAATATCCTTTATTAGCAGCGGTATTTTGCAAATGGCCATTATCTTTTATTTGGTTGCGAAAACTAATTCTGCAATCATATTGACGGCGGCAACACTGATTGGATTTTTGCCGCAAGCCTGTTTAGGCCCGTTTGCAGGTGCTTTTGTTGACCGGCACAGCCGTAAAAGCGTAATGATTGGTGCGGATTTGATAATTGCCGCCGCTGGCGGTATTCTGGCGCTGGTGGCGTTTTACATGGAATTGCCCGTATGGTCTATTATGGTTGTCCTGTTAATCCGAAGTGCGGGAACTGCTTTTCATTCTCCAGCATTCAGCGCAGCAACACCTATGATTGTGCCAAAAGAGGAACTTACAAAATGCGCTGGTTACACGCAGACCATGCAAGCAGTAAGTGCGATTATCAGTCCAGCTGCCGCAGCGTTTTTATATGCTGTTTGGCCTCTTAATGCAATTATATTGTTAGATATTGTGGGTGCAATCCTTGCCTGTGTGACTGTTGCGATTTCGTCCATACCAACGCCTGAACTATGTCCAGAAACGAAAAGACAACAGTTTTTACAGGATATGAAAGAGGGGTATGTGGTATTAAAGCAAAACAGGGGCCTCTTTGCTCTGCTCTGGATTGGTGTAATTTATATGTTCTTTTATATGCCAATCAGTACGCTTTTTCCTCTCATCTGTATGTCATACTTCAAAGGAACACCGGCCCATGCCTCTGCCGCTGAAATTGCTTTTGCGGTTGGTATGCTGCTTGGCGGAGTCATTCTGAGCATTTGGGGCGGTTTTAAGAAACGGCGGTACACCATCGGTCTTTCCGTTCTCCTGATGGGCGTTAGCAATATGCTCTCCGGGCTTTTGCCGCCAGACGCATTTCTTGTCTTTGTTGTGTGCTGTACTGTTATGGGAATTTCCGCTCCATTTTACGGTGTGCAAAATGCGATTTTTCAAGAAACGGTCAAACCAGAATATCTGGGGAGAGTTTTTTCTCTACTGACAAGCGCCGCTTCCCTCGCCATGCCGTTTGGCCTTGTCATTTCCGGGCCTCTGGCGGAGCGGCTGGGAGTTGAGAAATGGTTTGTCATTTGCGGAATTGGCATTATCATCGTTGCGCTTGCCGTATTTTTACTACCCGGTTTGAGAGAGATTGACAATACGCAATAATCAACTGCACCTTTTTCTATTACTAAACAAAATGCCTGGATGGTGGTTCTGAAAAACCAGAACCGCCGTTCAGGCATTTTTTATCTTCGTCCTCTCTGCGGTTTTGGATTCTTCAGCAAGTCGGATTTTTCCGCAATCTTTTTCAGCCACTTCCGTTCTTCTACTGACAGCTTCCTAAAATTCAGCTTGAGCCGTTTGCAGATAAACGCCAAGTACGCTTGTTCCGTGTCGCTGTCCTGGCTGACGATTTCACCAGCAGTTTCCAGCATTTCTTTTAGCGGGTTATCCTCTGGGACGCTGAAAAAATCGTCCTTGTGTGTTTCCCGCAGAGCAAGGGCAATCCCGTTTATGTCCCGTTGTATCACATAGCGGCAAAACTCGTCCTCATCAATATGGGCGGTGATAAGCTGTCTTAACTGCGTATCACTCATGCCAGGATTATGCTTTTTTATAACAGTTGCGCTCATCGTGTCCACTATGGCGTTTGCACCCTGCGCCTGTTTCAGTGCCGTTCCGTTCACATAGATTTCAAGGTCAGCCATCAGCCGGGGGAAATCCGGGTGCGCCGCCAGCTCACACAGCAGGGTATTGTCTATCCTCCCGCTTTTCAGCAGGTCAATCATTTCATCACTCAAACGCAGGTCTGCAAGATCGGCGTTTGGGTGATTTTTCATTTCAGACAGCCCCAGCAGATAATCAGCGGTCACACCGTAAAACTTCGCCAGCCGGATAAGGGCATAGTGGCTGATGTCCTTGAAGTCTTCCGTTTCGTAACTGCCCAGCGCAGACTTGGAAAGCCCGGTCTGCTCCGCAAGCTGCCCCAGCGTCAAGCCACGCTCCACACGTAGGTCTTTTAATCGCTCTTGTATGGATAAAGACATATTCACCCTCCTTGCTAGCTCAACGAAAGAGAAGCCGTTATGCTATGTACTATGCTCATAGCATAACGGCATAGGCATTTACAGTTTTATTTTACCATTT